>CAILKW010000431.1 GCA_903834845.1 uncultured Bacteroidia bacterium
GGAAAAATGAAGATAAACAGCGAAGAAGAATTACGGATGAATATCAAAGAATAATCAATAAAACTGTGTTTTCAATTAACAATGTTCTTAATATGAGACTTATAATTGCTACTGTTCTTTTGTTTTTTCTTCAGTCTTTTGAGGCTCGGAGTCAATCGTCTGTACTTACTTTGGAGGAGGCGATCACTACCGGTCTAAGTAAGAATTTTTCAATTAGGATATCAAAGAATAACAATGAAATATCAAATAATAACAATTCCATCGGAAACGCAGGATATCTTCCTCAAATAGGTATAAGCAGTTCTGTTCGTGAAAGTGGTTTGACTACCGAAACCACTTCTGTCGCTGGAGCAGTTTCCAAAGGTGAAAAAGCAGGAACCTCGCTGCTTAGTTTTGGTGCATCTCTTGATTGGACACTTTTTGATGGTTTCAGAATGTTTATTCAAAAGGATAAGTTGGGTTTACTTCAGCAACAGGGTGAAACATCAGTAAAGATGACAGTTGAAAACACTCTTTCAGAGATCGTTGTTACTTACTATTCGATTATTCAAAACAAAAACAAATTAAAAGTGTTGCAGGATGCTATCAATTTTTCAAACAGACGTCTGGAATTGATAAAACGAAAATATCAGATTGGTTTGGCATCTGAACTTGCGTATTTACAGTCTGTTACTGATCTTAATGCTGACAGTGCCGCTTTTCTTAGGCAAAAAGTAGCTTTAAAGAATGCAAAAGCTGATCTCAATTATCTGTTGGTTTCAGATCCAGCGTCAGAATATGAGGTTAGCGACACCATTATTTTCCTTGAGTTACCTGATTATAAAACGCTTGTTTCTTCCATTTCTGTTACAAATACTCAGATCGAACTGGCAAATCAGAGTTCCGATATTGCTGAAATGAATTATCGTCTTACTAATTCACCCAAATACCCACAGATAGATTTTTTTTCGGATTATAATTTAAACCGTTCCAAGTACGATTTTGGTACAAATAGTTTAAGCAAAAATTATGGACCTGTTGTTGGGTTGAGCCTTTCGTATTCCATATTTGATGGTTTTAGCAGACGGCGGAATTCAGCCAACGCACTTATCCAACGTGAAACGAGTGATTTTCAGCTTCAACAGGTTACAAAGGAGATTGAGTCGAGAGTTTTTCAACTTTACAACGATTACCAAAATAACCTAAAATTGGTGAAATTTGAGGCCGAAAATGTTAAAATATCGAGACAAAATACTTTTATTGCATTCGAAAAATTTAGGTTGGGTGAGCTGAGTGATATTGATCTGAGGCAAATACAGATAATGCAACTACAAGCTGAAAACAGTTTGCTCTTGGCACAATTTCAGGCAAAGCAAATTGAAACCGAATTACTAAGGATTAGTGGTAAAATAATATCCAATAAGCAGTTGTAATATTCAACAAATATTTTTTTGAAGATATCTAATTTATTCCGTAAAAAATCTGTTCAGCATATTCTTAGCGAGGCGGATCTTTTGTCAAAAGGTGAGGATAGGATGAGACGTAATCTCAACGTGTTAGACCTTACGGCATTAGGTGTTGCTGCTATTGTGGGAGCAGGGATATTCAGTACTATCGGTAATGCTGCAGCAAGCGGAGGGCCGGCAGTGTCGTTGTTGTTTGTTTTCACTGCAGTTGCCTGTGGACTCTCCGCAATGTGTTATGCAGAATTTGCTTCTTCGATACCGATTAGCGGCAGTGCTTATACTTATGCTTATGCAAGCTTTGGGGAATTAGTTGCCTGGATTATAGGTTGGGATTTGATTATGGAATATGCAATCGGAAATATCGCTGTTGCAATTTCATGGTCAGGTTATTTCACAGGGCTACTTGATGGTTTAGGTTTTCATATTCCGCAATATCTTACCACGGATTATCTAACTGCCTCACGTGGTTATCATTTTGCAATTGCATCTTTGAAAGATGGGGTGCAGTTTGATAAATTAAGTATTACAATTCAAGATGCCTATAATGCTTGGATTGCGGCTCCTGCAATCGGTCAGTTTCGCCTTATTGCTGATATTCCAGCATTGGGTATTGTAGTGTTTATCACTTGGATATGTTATATAGGAATTCGTGAGTCTAAATTAGCCAATAACATAATGGTGTTACTTAAAATAGGGATCTTGCTTTTGGTAATCGGAGTAGGTGCATTTTATGTGAATCCTGATAACTGGCATCCATTTGCACCTGATGGAATCACAGGTGTTTTGAAGGGAGTTTCCGGTGTGTTTTTTGCTTATATCGGATTCGATGCCATTTCGACCACAGCTGAAGAATGTAACAATCCCAGACGTGATATTCCCGTATCCATGTTTCTTGCTTTAATCATAACAACCATTCTTTATGTTGCTGTAAGTTTGGTTCTTACAGGAATGGTTGCCTCGCATGAACTGGGTGTTTCCGATCCGCTTGCTTTCGTTTTTGAACGATTAAACCTTCATCAATTGTCTGGAGTTATAGCGTTAAGTGCTGTAATTGCAATGGCGAGTGTGATGCTTGTTTTTCAACTTGGTCAACCTCGTATTTGGATGAGTATGAGCAGAGATGGCTTGCTTCCCAAAGTTTTTGGCCGAATCCATCCCAAATATCGAACCCCTGCGTTTTCAACCATTGTTACTGGTATCGTTGTAGCAATTCCGGCACTATTCATGAACCTTACTGAGGTGACCGATCTTACCAGTATAGGGACACTTTTCGCGTTTATTCTTGTCTCAGGAGGAATATTAGTTTTAAATCCGCTTGGAAAAAGAATTGGAAATGACAAAGGTTTCAAGGTTCCATACCTGAACAGTAGGTTTTTTTTATTACCGATTTGGCTGGTTATTATTTTTATTTTCATCGTTTCCATGTCTGGAGAAACTCTTGATAAGTCTCTGTCTATTAGTTTATGGAATGAATTTCTGAAGGCTGATCATTTGATTCCTTATTCCTTTTTTGTCATTGTTTCAATCATTGTTTCTTTTTATGCTTTTTTTCGCAGTTGGTCACTAATTCCGGTACTTGGACTACTTACTAATTTATATCTAATGAGCGAGTTAGGTATTACTAACTGGATGCGTTTTGGAATATGGCTTGTAATAGGTTTGGTACTTTATTTCAGCTATGGTTTACGAAAAAGTAAATTAAATCATCAGGAACTTGTCGAATCTGAAATAGTGAAATAGTTTGTATCTTCAAAAATGATATTTTTGTTTTTTTGTATCATAAAGCAGTATAAACTTTCGATTGCTCAAATTGATTAGTCATGAAGCGTAATTTTATTCACATATTTCTCGTATTTTCAATAATTTCTTTTTCCTATAAGACTGAGGGACAATCTCGTGTACCTAAGGGACTTGCTAAGTTTAAGTATTTTCAAATTCCGGGAAGAATAACAATTGATAAGGGTGATCCATCGGGTGCCGTGGTAAATCTAATTAACCTTGACTCAAAACAAACAGAAAAAAGTGTTACTGTTCCTGCATCCGGGAAATTTGACCTTGAACTCAGTTTTTTTAAAGAATACCGAATTTCGGTTACAAAAGATGGTTATTATGATAAGGACATTAATATATCAACAGTAATTCCACCCAGTGTATGGGAAAAGGATAGCATATTTCCACCATTTAATATCGTTGTTACGCTTTACAAAAGGGTGGAAGGTGTCAAATTAAGCTTTGAGGGTAAGGTAATAGGAAAATTATCCTATTCTCCCAACGGTACACTTGATAATTTTGATTCAAGTATTCTTATTGATGATAAGGCTATTCAGGATGAGATTAACACTGCCCTCAAAATTATTGAAGATGGAAAATTTAATCAGAAAATAGCAGAAGCATTGGAATTTGAGAAAAAAAACGAATTGCTAACTGCTTACAGCCTTTATGGTGAGGCTTTAAAAATGAAACCATCAGATAAATTTGTCAAAGAGAAGCTGAAAGAATTGGCTTCTGATTTGAAAAATCTCGGGAATGAGGCCAAAGTTTTGGCAGAGTTTAATCGTCTTATAGCTCTTGGCGATGCCAATGTTGCCAGTATAAATTATATTGAGGCAATTAAAAACTTTACGGGAGCACTAAAAGTCATACCTGATAATCCGGTAGCAATAGCTAAACTTGCAGATGCTGAAAAGCTGCTTGCTGTGGCTACTGAAAAAGCTAAGAAAGAAGCAGAATTTACCCGTCTGATTGCAGAGGGTGATAAAAATGTTATACAGACGAAATATGCCGAGGGGATAACCAGTTTCAAATCAGCTTTAACTATCAAACCAGATAATACTATGGCTTTGGCTCGAATTGCTGATGCAGAAAAACTGCTTGCGATGGCCGGTGAAAAAGCAAAGAAAGATGCTGAATTTACCCGTCTGATTGCAGAGGGTGATCAAAATGTTACTCAGACGAAATATGTCGAAGCGATAAACAATTTCAAATCAGCTTTAACATTCAAACCTAACGATACAATGGCATTGGCTCGTATTGCCGATGCAGAAAAACTGCTTGCGATGGCAGGTGAAAAAGCTAAGAAAGATGCTGAATTTACACGTCTGATTGCGGAAGGAGATCAAAATGTTGTTCAGACGAAATATGCTGAAGGAATAAACAATTTCAAATCAGCTTTAACCATCAAACCAGGTGATACAATGGCCTTGGCTCGAATTGCTGATGCAGAAAAACTGCTTGCCATGGCAGGTGAAAAAGCTAAGAAAGATGCTGAATTTACCCGTCTGATTGCAGAGGGAGATCAAAACGTTGTTCAGACGAAATATGTCGAAGGGATAAGCAATTTCAAATCTGCTTTAACCATCAAACCCTCCGATACAATGGCCTTGGCTCGAATTGCTGATGCAGAAAAACTACTTGCGATGGCCGGTGAAAAAGCTAAAAAAGATGCTGAATTTACCCGTCTGATTGCAGAGGGAGATCAAAACGTTGTTCAGACGAAATATGTCGAAGGGATAAGCAATTTCAAATCTGCTTTAATCATCAAACCCAACGATACAATGGCCTTGGCTCGTATTGCTGATGCAGAAAAACTGCTGGCTATGGCAGGTGAAAAAGCTAAGAAAGATACTGAATTTACCCGTCTGATTGCAGAGGGTGATCAAAATGTTACTCTGACGAAATATGTTGAAGGGATAAACAGTTTCAAATCAGCTTTAACCATCAAACC
>CAILKW010000432.1 GCA_903834845.1 uncultured Bacteroidia bacterium
AGAGCCGCAAAAAACAAAAGTCCTGCTGCTAAACCTCCCAGAAAAAGGTAAAGGGGAATCTCCCAATGCCAGATATTAAGGTGCGGATCAATCATCTGATTCATTCTTCCGCTCACAATGATTTCTTCCTTCATAGAGTTGAATTGTTCTTTCTGTTTAAATTAAGAAGTTTAACTGAGGTTTTGTACCGGCTTCGGGAATCAGTGTTTTGAATTTTCGCTTTTTTAAAACTACTGAAACATCGCTGTTGGGATCATCCTTATCACCAAAATACATGCACTTAGTCGGACAAACTGCTACGCAAGCCGGTTTTAGTCCATTTTTAATCCTATGATAGCAGAATGTACACTTATCTACATGTCCATCAGGATGCGGATATCGTGCGTCATAAGGGCATGAGGCGATGCAAGCACCACAACCAATGCACTTTTTAGGAGTAACCAGAACAATACCTCCATCAGAAAAATAGCTGGCACCTGTAGGACAGCATCTTACACAAGGAGCATTGGCGCAATGGTTACAACGTTCCGACCTGATTTCAATTTCTAACTGCGGATAAGTTCCTGTTATCACTTCAACAACCCAGTCTCGGCAATTTCCAATAGGTACATTGTTCTCTGTCTGGCATGCAACAACGCAATCGCTGCAACCGACGCATTTTTTTGTATCAACAGCCATTGCATATCTCATGATTTTGCCTCCTGCTTTGGATTATCAATTATAAAAGTTACGAAATTTCCTCTCATTCCTGTACCACCCATCAAAGGATCTGTCATTACATTGGTGATAAGTTCAGAATCATTTGCACCTTTACCGTAAGCCCGGCTCAGTTTTTTGTCTGCTCTTCCGAATCCGTGAACCATATAAACCGAATCCCACCGAATTCGTTCGGTTACTCGAACCTTTATCGGAAAACCGGAAACTACACCATCCTGATTTTTTAACCAGATATATTGATCGTTAACCAATCCCCAGACTTTTGCAACTTTTGGATTAATCCACACTGAGTTTTCACTCATTAGTGCCGATAAATTCGGATTATTGGACGTGCGACCAAAAGTATGCATTGGAGCCCGTCCGTAATTGAGCCTGTAAAAACCTTCCGGCGGTTCGGGATGAGCCGTATATTTAGGTAATGGATCAAATCCGGCAGCTTCAAGCTCAGTTGAATAGATTTCGATTTTTCCGCTGGCAGTCGGGAACGTAAAATCCAGTCCTTCCGTTAAATACAAATCATCTGCTTCGCGTGAAAACTTCTTAACGCCGATTTTTTGCATTTCCTCAAGCGATGTTCCAAGTTTTATTAATTGAGTGGCAAGTACCTCTTCAAAGTTTTTATAAGGAAAATAATTACTTAAACCGAGCTTTTCCGATAGTTTTTGAACCATCCACGAGGCCGGTTTTGTATTGTAAAGTGGTTCAGCTGCAGGCATACGCAAGGCAATATTTGGCTCACGGTGAGGTCCGACACGTATGTCGTCATACCTTTCGAGATAAGTACATTCGGGTAGAACGACATCGGCAAAACCGGCTATTTCCATCGGCATAGTATCAACAACGACCAATAAATCAAGATTCTGTATAGCTTTAACTGTTTTTAAGGTGTTTGGGATTGTTGTGATAAGGTTGGTTCCTACTACAAACCATCCTTTTATTTTTTTATCGTTAGTTTGTTCAGGCAGTGAGGCTTCAACGAAAAGATCGGATATTGAGGCTTCTGCAGCCGGATAACGTCCGTTCAACAATGCTTTCCACGACCATTTGGGCTCAGGGTAAGGCGGATGCGGTACGCCGGGTAATGTTGTTTCAGCTGGGAAATAAAAACCTCCCCTCCGACCATAGCTCCCCAGAATGGCGTTCAGAATTGCTACACATCGCAACCTTTGTGTATCATCGCCATACCATGTTACATGACGACCCGGATGAATTAACACAGCTGGAGAAGCATTTGCTATCTCTTTGGCTGTTTTCCTGATCACATCGGGTGCAATACTTGTAATCGGATAAGCCCATTCAGGAGTAAAAGTTTTTACATAAGATTTTAGCTGATCGAATCCGAGACAATATTTTTCAACGTATTTTTTATCGTACCATTCCTCACCAATGATCACATTCATCCACGAAAGCAAAAGTGCAATATCTGTTGCAGGTTTAATTGGTAGCCAGAATTTTGATTTACTTGCAGCTGTTGAAAAACGGGGGTCAACAGTAATAATAGCTGCCCCTTTGTCAATAGCATCCGACATCTCCTGAACATGACCGTTGTGCATGTTTTCGCCAATGTGTGAGCCTATTAGAACCAGACAGCGGGTATCACGTATATCGGTTGGCTCAGGAGAACTAAGCTCTGCACCGAAAGTCAGCCTGAAAGCTTCCTCGCGTGGTCCTTTGCATTGTGCATACGATGGAGCAGTAATGTTTGCGGAACCATAAGCTTTTAGCAGATTTCCGAAATGTTTTCCGCCTGAGCCATGGTTGAAAAGTGCGATACTTTCAGGGCCATGTTTGACTTTGATTTCCTTCATCTTTGTTGCAATAAAGTCAAAAGCCTCATCCCAACTTACTTCTTTAAAAGTTTGATGGCCTTTTTTGCCAACTCTGAGTAAAGGCTGTTTCAACCTGTCTTTGTCGTAGTACATGCCGATTCCGCCTGTTCCCCGGGGGCAAAAACGACCATTGCAATTGGGGTCATCCTCGTTTCCGATAACTTTCCAGATTTCACCTTTTTCGTTTATGTAAACCCAACCTGCACATTTCCAAAAACATACTTCGCAATAGGTTGGAGTGCGTTTCAGATTAACTTTGAGGTTTTTAGCTTCGAGGGAAGTAACCTCACTCATTGCCTTAAAAACACCACCACCAAAAATAATTGCGCTCGCTCCGAGTGATGTGATCCTGATAAATTGTCTGCGGCTATTCATACTTTTGAATAAATTATGCTGGCGCAAAGTAGAGAAAAAAAATCATATAACATCAATAAATATAGATAAATAAATATGATCTTTTTACCATCTTTTATCTTGACTATAAACTATTATATTTTAATTTGTTAAGTGTATAATGGTGTTTGTTTTAAATTTTTATTTGAGGATTACAGATAATTAAGGGAATTGGAAAGTATGATTGCAATTTTTTCTATTGAACAGTTATAATGATTGGAGTCCGTTAAAATCTTCGTGAGTATTTATATTTATGAAAGTGTTTGGTGAGAAAAAAGAAAGCTGATATGCAGGTACCAGGCAGTGAGATGACACTAATATACAATCATTTAAACGGAAATTCCTCTTGTCAATAAATTCCTTTAGAATTGCAATAGCCGATTGTTTGTATATCCCGCATAAAGGCTCAATAAAACCGTTTTGGTGAACTGGAACAGTAATATGATGGTTTACTGAATTTTCGAGAAGGTATTCAATTATAGTGGTGCTTATCAATGGCATATCGCAAGACAAGATGATATTTATGTCGGTTTTCGATCTTTTTAGGCAGGAATAAATTCCAACAATCGGAGCCTGGACTTGTAATTCATCCGGCCAAACTTCGCAGCCTGTAAAGTCGTAAATAGAATTATTTGAACTGATAATAATGCTGTTGCACAATGGTCTTAGTGCATCAATCGAATATTCTATTAATGTTTTACCGTTTAACGACATCAACGACTTGTCAATACCCATTCTGCGGCTTTGGCCACCTGCAAGTACAAATCCGGTAATTGGGTTAGTGTTCATCAATATTATTTATCATCCTGAAAGAATGTTCAACAGTTTTGAATATTACCTCAACATATTCTTTTACTGCCTTTGGATTTCCAGGCAATGAGTAAATCAATGTTTTTACGGCAACACCTGCAATACTTCGGCTAACAAGGGCGTTTGGAAATTGTATCCCGCATTTCACTCTGATCATTTCCATGATTCCAGATATTTCTTTATCGAGCAGTGGTTTAATTACATCAGGAGTAATGTCGCGTGAACCTATTCCTGTGCCTCCTGTAGTGAAAATAATATCATCTTCAATGTCAATTGATAAATTAAGTAACTCCCCCAATTGTTTTTTATCATCTGGAATTTTGTAGTTTTCAATGCTTACAGGTCTTCCTATTCCTGAGAAAAACCCCCTGATAGCTCCGAATGTTAGTGCAGGAAGAAAAGGCATCTTCTTTGACGTTTCGGTAATTGCATTATGAACCAATAACATACGGCCAATGGCTATAAGTAAAAAAACTCCAAGGATTATTTTGTAAGTTGAAGCGTTTATTTGTGTCAATGCTCCAAGATAAGCAAAAGGAATTGACGAAATTAAAAAGGGAATGATCAGTTTCCATTTGAAATATCCGGCTTTGCAGTAGCTGTAAAATGCAATAGAAGACACAAAAACGTTAAGAGTTAAGGCTGTAGATTTCATAAAAACGGGGGCGACACCGAATAGTGCCAGAAGCGCAAGGTAACCCGTTCCACCACCATGCCCGACTGATGAATAGAGGAAAGCAACAAGAAACAAGGAAACAAGAAACAGAATATCCATTTTATGAATTTTTCATCGGTTATAATTCCGTGTGTAAGTACAGGTAGAAATAATAACTCAGAGAAAATTTTCACAAATGAATAAAAAATAAATCACTTTCGAACCCTTACCTTTGCTTTAAAATTTAAAATTTTGCAAATGAATGATAATGATAACTATCGGCAGGCATTAGTTAAAGCGAGAGCATTGTGCAGTCAATCGGAACGATGTCGTTTTGAAATTGTTGTAAAGCTCAGACAATGGGAACTTTCGGAGGATGAGATTACCGAAGCAATAGCTTTTCTCATTAGTGAGCGATTTCTTGATGAGGCGAGGTTTGCTCGTTTTTATGTAAATGATAAATTGAAGTTTAATCAATGGGGAAAAGTTAAGTTATCATTTATGCTACGGCAGAAGCATATTCCTGAAGGCATTATCCGCGATGCACTCAGCCAGATTGATGATGCACTCTACGACAAAACACTTCATGATTTACTTCGCTCAAAAGTGAAATCGGTAAAAGGAGCCTCCGATTATGAGCGGAAAGTAAAGCTGGCTGTTTTTGCTCAGAGTCACGGGTTTGAAGCTGAAATGGCTTTTATGGTGGCGGGTGAATTGATTCGTAGTAATGAACCTTGAAAAAGCTTAAATACTTTCCCTAACAAGTTCGTTTTATTCTACCTTTGTACCTTAATTAAAAAAAATAAAACAAAATGATCTTAAAGGAACAGCTCAAAGAGCTTGTAGAACGTAGAGACGCGCTGAGGAGGTATCTTTGACATCGATAATAAATTAATCCGCGTTGAAGAGGAGGAACTCAAAACACAGGATCCTGCTTTCTGGGATAAACCAAAAGATGCAGAGAGTCAGATGATGGTGATCCGTTCCAT
>CAILKW010000433.1 GCA_903834845.1 uncultured Bacteroidia bacterium
GCAGAGACGGATGATACAATACAGGCCATCACCCGTGAAGTTTCTCCAAAACTTTCGGAGTTTTCAAATTATATATCACTGAACGATAAGCTTTTCGGAAAGGTTAAAGAGATTTTCAAACATAAAGATGAATTGAATCTTACATCAGAGGATATTCATTTGCTTGAGAAAAAATTTCTTGAGTTTGTAAGAAGTGGTGCTAATCTTGTGGGGGAGTCAAAAAAAAGATATGCTGAAATAACAACCGAATTGTCGAAACTGTCGTTGAACTTTGATGAGCATGTATTAGCGGAAACAAATGCTTATCAGTTACTTATCACCGACAAAAATGATCTTGCCGGCTTACCGGAAACGGAGATAGAGGCTGCCGCTCATACAGCTGAATTAAAAGGAAAAGAAGGATGGTTATTCACACTTCAGGGACCAAGTTTCATAGGTTTTATGAAATATGCAAATAATCGTAAACTCCGTGAAGAAATGTATAAGGCCTACACTTCACGTGGATTTAAACAAAACGATAATAATAATGAGGAGATAATTCGTAAAACTGTTAATCTTAGGATGGAAAAGGCAAAATTGTTTGGTTTTAAAAACCATGCAGAATATGTTCTGGTTGAGCAAATGGCCGAAAATCCACAACGAGTCAACAGCTTTATTAATCAGTTACATACTGCTTCGCGTCCGGCAGCTGAAAAGGAATTTGCCGAGGTTCAGAAATTCGCTGATAATCATGGATTGACTGAACCATTGCAGCGATGGGATTGGAGCTACTACTCCGAAAAATTGAAAAACGCTTATTACGGTTTCGATGAACAACAGGTTAAACCCTATTTTCAATTAGAAAAAGTTCGTGATGGGATTTTCGAGCTCGCTTACCGCCTTTACGGACTATCTTTTAAAGAAAGTAAAGATATTCCTGTTTATCATCCCGATGCCACTGCTTATGAAGTTTTCGATAAGGACGGATCGTTTTTGTCTGTGCTCTTTCTTGATTTCTTTCCACGTGATGGAAAAAACGGAGGAGCATGGATGAACGATATGAGACCTGAAAGTAAAGTACATGGTGAAGAAATAAGACCTGTTATTATTGTAGTTTGTAATTTTACGAAACCAACAGAAACCAAACCTTCTTTGTTGACTTTTAATGAAGTGACTACTTTCCTTCACGAATTTGGACATGCTTTACATGGAATGTTAGCTAATACAGTTTATCCAAGTCAGTCGGGGACTAATGTTTATCGGGATTTTGTTGAGTTACCCTCGCAGGTCATGGAAAACTGGGCAACACAAAAAGAGTGGCTCGATTTGTTTGCTGTTCATTATGAGACAGGTGAGAAAATTCCAGCCGAACTTGTGCAAAAACTTATTGATGCTGAAAATTTTCAGGCAGGATATACAAGCGAACGTCAGCTGAGCTTTGGCATGGATGATATGGCGTGGCACTCTATTACAGAACCAATGAATGGCGATATCGTGGAATTTGAACAAAACGCTATTACTCCTACCGAACTTTTCAAACCGGTGTCAGGAAGTTGCTTAAGTACTGCCTTCTCTCATATCTTTTCAGGAGGATACTCAGCCGGATACTATGGTTATAAATGGGCCGAAGTACTTGATGCCGACGCGTTTTCATTGTTTAAAAAGAACGGTATTTTCGACAAAGCAACTGCAAACTCATTTCGTAAAAATATACTCGAAAAAGGTGGTACAGAACATCCTATGAAGCTTTATACTGCTTTTCGCGGACAAGAACCATCTATCGAAGCTCTGCTCGAACGTAGTGGCTTGAAAAAAGCAGAGAAATAATTTGGCAATTTATGCTCAAAATATTTTAATCGAAAAAAATGGCAATTTTTGAAGTAAAATTATCAGAAAGGCGGAATAGTGTAAATTATTATGTCCTGAATGAAATGAGAACAAAAATATTATTAACGGCAATTTTTGTTGCTTTAGGCTATATTTCTCAGTCTCAGGAAAAATGGGATTTAGGTACATTTGTAAAAACAGAGGAAAATCCTATTGTAAAGGCTGACTCCTCATTAACGTTCTTTTGTCCTGTTAAAAAAGAGATTGTAAAATGGCAAAAGGCCGATGTTTTTAATCCTGCTGCTATAGTTAAAGATGGGAAAGTATATATGTTCACACGATGTGAAGATAATCCCAAAGCAATATTGGGTGGGCGAACTTCACGTATAGGATTGGCTGTTAGCGAGGACGGTATTCATTTCAAGAATTTTAAAGAACCGGTTTTGTTCCCTGATAATGATGAATTTAATCAGTATGATTTTCCGGGCGGATGCGAAGATCCCCGCATTGCAGAGACAAAAGAAGGAATGTATGTAATTGCTTATACAAGTTGGAATTACAAGATACCTCGTCTCTCAATTGCCATATCGAAAGATTTTTTTCACTGGCAGAAAAAAGGGCCGGCATTTGCCAAGGCATACAATGGTAAGTTTCTGGATAAAGCTTCAAAATCTGCTTCGATAATAACCAAAATGGACAATAACAGACCAATAATTACAAAAATAAAAGGAAAATACTGGATGTACTGGGGTGAGCACTTTGTAAACTTAGCGTGGTCGGATAACCTTTGGGACTGGAATCCGCTTTTGGACGAGAGGGGAGAACTGAAAAAAATAATGACTACACGACCCGGTAAATTTGACAGTGATCTGACCGAATGTGGTCCCCCAGCCCTAATGACCGATAAAGGTATTTTGCTTCTTTACAACGGGAAAAACGCCACTAATGAGAACGCTACAAGTACTTTGCCGAAGGGTACTTATTCTGTTGGAGAAGTGCTTTTTGATATGAACAATCCCGAAAAAATTCTTCAAAGAACTGACTCATATATTCTTAAACCAACGTTACCTCATGAAAAAACCGGACAATATGCTGCAGGAACAACATTTTCTGAAGGGTTGGTCTTTTTCCAAAAGAAGTGGTTTTTATATTACGGAACAGCCGATTCATTTGTCGGATTAGCGGTATCGGAGGGTAAATAATTGAAATTATTAGTTTTATCGTTTTCATACAATTCAATTTTATTGTAATATCAAAACTGATGGAAATAAGAACAGTTATTAATACTACCCAAGATACCTTTCAGCTTTATGAAGTAATCAGGATTATTGATGACATTCCTATATTTCTTGAAGACCATCTCACTCGTTTATACCTTTCAGCACGTCTGACGGGAATGGGTCAACTGCCTAATGTAATTTACTTAACTGAGCTGGTAAAAACTTTTGTCAATTCACAAAAGAAGAATATTGGAAATATAAAACTAAGTTTTTCTTTCTCCGATCCCTCCTCCAAGCCATTTTGCGAACTTAACTATATTCCTCATGCTTATCCTACCAAAGATGAATATACTTACGGAGTAAAAGTTGGATTATTATATGCTGACAGAATTATTCCAAATGCTAAAATCCAAAATTCAGAAATAAGAGATCGTGCTAATAAGGTAATTTCAGAAAACAATCTTTATGAAGTGTTATTAATAGATTCGACTGGAAATATTACTGAGGGAAGCAGGTCAAATGTGTTTTTTGTAAAAAATGAAACACTTTATTCTGCCCCCGGAGACAAAATCTTACAAGGGATTACCCGAATTAAAATATTAAATCTTTGCAAGACGGCAAATATTCAAGTTGTAGAAACTGAAATTCCGGCAAACGTACTAAATCAATACGAGGCAGCTTTTCTAACCGGAACTTCTCCCAAGGTACTTCCCATTTCTTCTATCGAAAAGTTTGTTTATAAAACAGATATTCCTCTGATGATAAAGTTGCAGAAGCTTTATAATCTATTGATTGATGATTATATATCGAATTTGGTTAAATAGAGAAGTTTAGAACACAGGGTGTTACTTTCCCCTGATTTTCAATTATACACATGTGTTTATAAAATCCTAATCACCACTAATTAACTCATTTAAGATTTTTATTAGTGATAGCCTCACTTGAAGTGAGACTATCACTATTACTATTTTTTTCTGGAATTACCATTTTATAAGGTTAAGATCAAAATGAAAATAAGGTTTGGCTTGATTTTTTAAATAAAATCAAAATATCATTTTCTAACTTGTAATCCATATTTTCCATTATAAAGCTATTTTTCCCACTATAAAAAAAAGGGTGGAAAACCCGAAGTTGTCCACCCTTTAATCAGATAATCAAATCTAATCAATAATTTGCCGGATTTTCGTCCTGCCATTCGTTTACACCATCGCGAATGCGATTACGGAAAGTGAGTGTATCTTTTGCATAACAAGTATTTCCTGCGGCATTTACGTATTTATAATTCAACAGAATCTTTCTGTTTTGCAACAGCTTTGCCTTGTTGTATGTGCTTGCACCATCTGGAAGAACCGCAAATGTAGAACCCGTGTTGGTGGTAACAACAATATTTGTCCCATCAAGGGTAAGTCTCATTTCACCTTTAGCAGTAGTCTGGTCACTGAAACCATTCGTCACTAATGCGTTTGGAGCAACTGTTGTAAGCTTCCATATCTTATTTTCCGGTTGATTTACTGCAGTATAATATAAAATTGTTGAAACTACGGCACCTGCGGGATCCTTTACTGTAGTAATTCCACCGTGCCAGTAATTACCAAACAACATGTTCTCATAATGTACACCTATAACTGCCGATCTTTTTGTTGCAAGAATAGTATCAGCATCAGCAGTCGTGATGTAGAACGGTATGGCGTAGTTGGCAAATAAGGTTAGCGGATCGGCCAAAAATTTAGCCGAATCAACTTTCATTACCACTGAACCCATGTGATTTCCGGCTTTTATTACCATTTTGCTGTTATCGCTCAGAGTGTAGTAATTAGTTGGGAGAGGTGAAAGTACAGTTACCTGAGCTAAAGCATCCTTAATATACTGCGAACCACTCTTCATTAAAGTTAGAAGAGCAGGAGAAATCAGGCTGTTGTCGAGTGAGAATCCAACAATACGATCTTTCGTATTATCTCTTACTCCGCCTAACGCAGCACCAACCTCTATTGTCATTCCTTCACCTATAACAAATGTACGGACATCAATCTGGTAAGGGAAATAAATGCTATCGTACACATAGTCTTCTATATAACCCTTGTAGCACGAAACCATGGCCACAGCAAACAATAAAACAATTAATACTTTTTTCATATCTGTCTGTTTTTTATAATTTATTTCCATGCTTCCCAACCTTCATTTTGTACTAACTTACTCATTCTTAACATTTCGGAATAAGGAATTGGCAAATACGCCGATTTATATATCCTGTTCTCTACTACCTTAGTTAAATCATAAGTAAACGTTCCATCGGTATTTTTTATTACTCCGGCACCATGAACAGGTTTGTTTAACTCTGTTAAAGTAGTAGTCCAACGGCGGATGTCATAAAAACGCTGCCCTTCAAAACAAGTGGTAATCCTGCGTTCAGCTTTGAGAAAGTCATCAAATTTTACTGCATCTAAGGAGACTTCATCGAGATAAGGATCGGTAGTTGTAAAACCGGCAAGCCCATCTGTTGTCTTACGGGTACGTAAATACTGGATGGCAGCTTTAGCAGATATTCCGTATTTTGCAGTATTGGTAGGCCCAACAACATGATTGGCGGCTTCGGCAAATGCAAGCACCATGTGGCTCCATTCATATAAAAACTTCGAATGTCGCTGCAAATCCTTTGAACTTGCATAATAATCGAGGCCCATATAGACAAACTTTTTAATGTGATAGTTTGTCTTGCTGTTCGTGGAAATTCTGCTGGCAGCATCTTTGCCTCCATTTTCATTGTTTTCAAAGGTGTACATTACACGTCCGGTTGTCGCTCCAAAATTGGCTGTCGAACCATTGTAAAAAATGGCACTGTAAAAACGAGGGTCTCGATTGGCGTACGGAAGTGCCGGGTTATATAAACTGCGAGGATCGGTAATAGGATAACCATTTTTCATCGGGAATGCATCCACCAGATCCTGACTCGCCCCCATCGTCCCATTGCAGAGAAATCCGCCAGGATAGAACATTTTTTCCATCGCATCATTTCCAGTCGAGTATTGCGAAATCCATATACCACCAGAAAATTGCGGATTCACCCAATTAATTTGGGCAACAGGTGTGAATGCAGCAGCTTTTTGCGAGTTGGCTGTGTTGCCGGTTCCGTCTATAGTGGTTTTAAAATCCATCACTTTTTTGGCATAAACAGCGGCAGAGTCCCATCTTGAGATATCATTGTTCGGATTGAACCGCGGACTTGCCCATGTCAGATAAACCGCAGCTTTAATAGCTCTTGTGGTAATGCCATCAATTCTTGCCCAATATTGTGAACCCGCATAAGCCGCGTCGGATGATAAATTTTTAACCAAAAAATCGCGATAAGCAATAGGGATGTATTTATAGGACGAGTCGCAATCTGCTAAGATCTGTTTTACACATTCGTCGTACGAATTACGGGCCAGATCAATGCTTTTACTTACGTCTATCGGTTCAGTAACAATCGGGACACCTAATAATTTTCCATCCAACCCTTTTCCACCAAATTTCTGGAGCAAGTCCCATTCGAACCAAGCCCTTAAAGCAAAAGCTTCACCCTGCAAACGGAAGCGAACAAGACTATCGAGGTGAGGAACAATAATAAAGCGGGTATTGAACCCTTTCCTGTCTTTCAGAAAAGTGTTGGCAAGCAGAATTTGTTTGTAATTCCGATCCCAGTAAGTCAGAAATGGGTCAGCAGAGGTTGGTATGAGATTTTGTGCAAATTTGGCCATATCCCTGGTAGTACTTGTTGACACAGCATTATCAGTAGTGCAATCAAAATAGGCGCCCTCATTATTGTCATAGTTTTTTGGTATGCCACTGTACATTTGTCCAACTAATCCCTGAACCATTTCGGGGTAATTCCAGAGATCTTCCTCTGTTCGTTGACCATTTGGATAAGGTTCAAGATACTTGACACATGATCCAAGAACAATGAACAGGAATCCGCTCAACATGAGTATTTTCTTTGTATTCATAATGATCAAAATTTAAAAAGTTACTTTAAGTCCGGCAGTAAAAGTTTTGAATAGTGGGTAAGAATCGATCCCTGAACCGGTTGATTCAGGATCAACATCTTTAATTTTGGTTACCGTTAACAAGTTTGCACCGCGAACAAAGATTCGGATTCCTCTTGCAGATAGTGTATTAGCTGTCTTTTGAGGCAATGTATAAGCCAATTCGACATTTTGAATTTTAAAGAAGCCTCCGTTGGTAAGCCAGAAATTGGAAGCTTTAAAATTGTTGGCCACCTGATTATAAGTCAGCCTTGGATAGGCCCCGCCAATATTATCTTTCACAAAATTCGAATAGTTGTTGTCTCCCCAGCCATTCCAAAAATACCTGTTAGTCATTGCAATATCGAACATCGCGCGTCCTGTCCCGATTAAGGTCAGGTCAAAATCTTTGTAACTAAAATTGGCGTTGACAGAATAAAAAAGTTTGGGACTTGTATCTCCAACTTTGGCAATATCATTATCGTCAATTACTCCGTCATTATTCAGATCCGCATATTTCAAATCACCTGCATGAAGTACAGCGTCATACAATTGTGGCACCACCAAAGCATCAGCATCTGTTTCGAATTTTCGGATGTATAACAAGCCATAATAGGCATTAGCCGATTGTCCAACCTTGCTCTGATAAGGGAAACGATAGGAGGGCTCATCAATCTTTACGATTTCGGATTTTTGCGTTGTAGCACTACCACCGAACGAGAATTCTAATTTTCCGATCTTATCCCTGTATTGAGCAGTGGTTTCTATGCCTGAATATCTGGTCTTATTATAATTGAAATAAGGTTTTGCACCCGATAATCCTGCTGTATAAGGTAAAACATACGACAGCTGTGTGATTATCCCATCGCGTAAATTGTTGTAATAATTCACCTCTACCGAAAGTTTCCGTTTAAACATCATTGCCTCTATTCCTGCACTGATTTCCTTTCTTGTTTCCCATGTCAGATCAGGATTTCCTGTTCTGCTTGAGTAAGTCTGGTATTGCGATTTATCCTCACTTTGTCCAAACCAGTAACCTGTAGGCGCAGGACCAAATTTTGTTCCGCTGGTGTTGTAGGTAAGGACGGTATTGTAATAATAGGGCGAAGTATTCGCCTCATAACCAACCCTGCCGGTTTCTCCACGTAATTTCAAATAGTCAATAAATTTCAGGTTCGACATAAATTTCTCCTCCGAAACGATCCAGCCTATACCAATTGCAGGAAACAAACCAAATCGTTTCCCTTTATCAAAGCTATAAGTTCCCGCATAGTTGGCAACCCCATGGATGCTGAATTTATTCTTGTAGGTATAAATTCCGCTAAATACTCCGTTTTGTTGTCGTCTTGGCTCTTCAATCCCGTTTAAAGAAGTTTTTGAAATGTAATAAGTCAATGTTGACTGAATGCTGTGATTTCCAAAATCCTTATCGTAGCTAAATGTCTGATAAACTCCAAAACGCTGATAATAATAGTCATGCAATTTAGCCTGACTTGGCATATCTACACCATCGTGCGATTTTGTGAGCGTATAAGTACTGTCAGCCCCACCAACCTTTGAAAATATGGGTGTCACGTTATAGGCGATATAATCTTCTGCCTTTCCAATGCGCACCAGATTGTAGGCCTGGAAATCAACAAAAGTTTTCGATTTAAGTCCCGGAAGGAAGTGTTTCATATCGTAAAGGAAAGCTAAGGATGTATTTCCTGATCTTCCGGTTTCGCGATAATAGCCGTTATTAACTAATCTGGCAATCGGATTATTTCCGAAAGAAGAAGTGTTTACACCATACCACGGTTTTTTCAGCGTAGGATCGTTGTTGGCATAAATTGGAAAAGCAATGGGTGAGATTGTTGTGACATCAGTAAGCAAACGGTTGATTTCATCAATATCGAGAGTCCCGTCATTGCTGTCGTCTGATCCGTAACTCGAACTATAACCGTAGTTGGGTGAGCTACGTGTTGTCAATCCGCCATAGAAACTGAACTGTACTTTTATCAGATCATTGATCCTCATATCAAGATTTGCCCGCGTACTGATCCTGTCAAAAGAAGAGGTATGACCAAGTTTATAAATATCCCCGTCTCCGTCGTAAGCCAGATTGGCATAGTATTGCACGGCATCATTCCCCCCTTGTGAAGAAACGTTTGCCCTTCTGAACGATTTCTGATCTTTAAGCATCATTTCCTTAAAGTTGTTGCTTGGGAAGAACATGTCGTTTGGATTATTCAAGGCATATCTGCTTATTGCGGTAGCTGAATAATTAGGAGTTAACCCGCTGTTTGTTCTGGCAAGGTTATTCAATGTGGCATAATCAGAGCCAGAAACAAATCCTGGAAACCGGTCAATCTGACTCACGCCGTATTCTGCATTCACATTCAGAATTTTTTCATTTTTCTTGCCTCGTTTTGTTTTAATGAAAATAGCTCCGTCTGCAGCCTGAGGTCCGAACATCGTTTTAGCGACAATATCCTTAATGATGGTTGCCGATTCAATTTCCTGAGGGTCAAGTTGCATTTCGGTAATATCCGTTGGAACATCATCAATGATAAAAATAGGACTGCGTCCCCTCATATAAAGGCTTACCTTCTCGAGTGCTCCAAAATTTCCCAGTTTTTCCTCCGCACTCATCCCTGTAGTACCAAAGCGCTCAACGATATCAAGCCCGGAAGCTAAACCTGTCAGGGCATTTCTAAGGTCGGTACTGGGATATTTTTCCAACTGAGCTCCGGTTAATACTACTGAACTACCCGTTATATTACGTTTCTTCAGTGTCATAAACGGAAGAGGAACATCATCGGCAGAGGTCATTAAGAACATTGATTTAACCAGTTTTACATTGCTGTCGGAGAGAAGATTTTCAACCAGCACAACGGATTTTTCATATCCGGGGAAAGAAACAGATACAAAGTCGGAAGAAAACGCTTTAAAGGTAACCGTTCCTTTGGTGTCTGTCTCCGTATGAATAACTCCTTCACCTACAACTACCTGGGCATTTGGCATTGCCTTACCGTTTTCGTCAACAACGCTAAGGCTAATACTGCTTGCCTTAACCTTTTTAACCTCTTTTTTCTGGGCATTGACGGTTCCTAAAAATAGCAGGCAGAGCAATAACATGCCGATAAACCTGAATTTTTGAAATAATATATGATGAAATCTCATTATGTTTTTTTTAAAAGGATTTATGTTACCAAACTTGGTTGGGAACGAATTTTTTCATCTTGTAATTATCTGAAATCGGGAACGGGAAATAGTACATCGCCTCTTTCCATCGCACTTGACGCTCTGCTGGAAGATTTTTCCGGGTGTATTTGTATCCTTTAGGATAGGTCGTGGTGACTGTCACCTTTTCAACATCCATTCCTGTGAGGATTCCTGACATGACAGACGGAGCATCTTTCCAGCGGCGAATATCAAAATACTGATGGCCTTCGAAACACAATTCAACGATCCTTTCGTTTTTTATGCGTGGTCTGAAAGCATCTGTAGAGGTGGTAAACTGTGGTAAAACACCAGGCATACCTACTCTTGTCCTAATCTTGTTGATCGCCTGTTCTGCGGTGATGGCACCTGCAACAGGGGCAGCTGATTTCGGACCGTAAGCCTCATTAGCAGCTTCGGCATAATTCAAATAAAGCTCCCCAAGACGCATAATAGGATCGGTACAAAGAGGTTGCACCGTATTTTTAACGCTCTGATCGCCCCATTGTTTCCTCTGATAGTAACCTGTTTGGGTAATCCCGAGGTAGGTATTGTCAATCAGTGAATTAGTATAATTAGTGTCCATCCGTAATGTCAAAATTAGTTAATCAAACATTGTAAATGTGATAAAAAAAATAAATTGTTGATAACTTTTTTAGGCAAATATTTTAACATCCTCTATATCAATGAAATACAATAATAATTTAACATAC
>CAILKW010000434.1 GCA_903834845.1 uncultured Bacteroidia bacterium
CCATAAGAACCTCTGATTTTCAGAAAATTAATGATCTTACTATCTTTAAGAAACGACTCTTTTGATGCTACCCAGGCAAGAGAACCGGCAGGGAAAAAACCATACTGACTTCCCTTTTTAAAGTTTTCGTTCCCATCATATCCAAAACTAAACTCACCAATATATTTTTCGTTTTTTGCATAGCTGAAGCGACCAAACATACCTGCATTCTGGTAAGGCAATTCACCGGTACCCAAAGAATAGTTACTCCTGTTAAACATCAAAACTGCACTTACTTTGTTGATTCCGAAAGTGCGGTCATAATTCAGGAAGGCTTTTACGCCAAAGTTCCTCCATACAGATGACTGAGACTCATCGCTGGCTAATGAAGTATTCTGACCAATAAGTGAATAAACGATGTCGCCAACAGTATTTTGTACCATTGAATACCTACCATAGTCACGACTCTTGTTTGAATAATAAGTAAAGTAATTGTTAAAGGAAATAGCACTTTTTATACTCAACCCGGGAGTAATGAAATCCAACTGTTCGGTAAGGCTCATAGTTGTCTGTAAAGTCCTTGAATTTGAGGTAAAAAAGCCTTTGTTCAGGATATCACCCAGAGGGTTGGAGAATAACAGAGAAGCACCTATCGTACCGTTAGGATTGTAAACCGGAAAAGCGTTTGGTGGGATAGTAGCCATATTATTAAAGATTGTTCCGGTAGTATTGGCAGCAGGATTATCCTTTTCTTCAACAGAACCACCAACGGTAACTGAAGCCAACAACCTTTTCCCAATATTAATATCCACATTTGCCCTAAAGTTAAACCGTGTGAAATTGGAATTAATACTGTTTGTTGACTGATCACCTGACTTAATATAGAGTCCGTCAGCTTTGATCATATTCATCATTACAAAATACCTGATTGAGTTGTCTCCTCCCGAAAAGTTCATATCATAATTCGAAAGCGGAACCGATTTCCTCAGCAGTTCATTGTACCAGTTTACATCAGGATATAAAAATGGATCTGTGCGGTTTTTATATGCATCAAGAACAGTAGCAGTGTATTTTTCAGGTTTGCCATCGTTAACCAGACCTTCATTATAAAGGGTTGCATAATCATACGATCCTAAGAATTTGGGGAGATGCGTAGGTGAACTAAAACCCTTTTGAACAGAAAAATTCACTTTGAGTTTTCCGGCTTTACCTCTTTTGGTAGTTACCAATAAAACGCCATTGGCACCAAGACTTCCGTACATTGCAGTAGCTGAGGCATCCTTCAAGAGGGTCATAGATTCAATTTCGTACGGAACTAAATTATTGTAGGAGCTTTCAAAACCATCCACAATAATCAAAACTCCGGTACCTGTACCATAAGTATTGACCCCTCTTGAATTCATTGCCGATCCGTCAAGTCCAGGTTCCGCTCCGCCTTGTCTTACCGTAAGTCCTGATATTTTTCCATACAACATATTACCGAGGTCGGTTGTAAATGTATTAAGTAAATCAGTTCCTTTTATTGCAGATACCGAGCCCGATACCATCCATGCCGGTTGAGTGGCATAGCCAATCTGTTTAACCTCTTCCTGCTTGCTTACAACAGAATCCTGTTTCAGTACCTGAGCTTTTGAGTAAAAGCTAAAGCAAATGCAGCAAATGAAGATAAATAATACTCTTCTTATATACGTAGATATCATAGATTTCATTTTTTAATATTTATAATATTACCATAGCGGATTCTGTGTAAAAACCCCTTTCATCACTTCCGTTGGGTTGTGTGGCCAATAATACAACTTATCACCAAGCCACACACGATTTTCAAACACAAATCTCTGATAACTATATTGTTGAGGTGTTGTGCCGGTAATCTTATATATTTTTAACCCAGTCATAGGTCCTGACTCAATACCATCCTGTCCGGCAATCAGCCATCGTCTCACATCCCAGAACCGGCTTTCTTCGGCAAAAAACTCAACAGCACGCTCTTTGATCAAACGATCTCTGAACTGAACCTGGGTAAGCCCTGTTGGAAGATTGGGCATACCCGAACGGCTACGGATAATGTTGATAGCATCGTAGGCAGCCTGTGGAGGAGTTCCGTTAAACTCATTGAGTGCTTCGGCATACCACAAATAGGCATCGGCAAGCCTGAAAATAGGCCAGTTAACTTCCAGATTATAAACGCCTGATTGATTTCTCCAGTTCTCAGGAATAAATTTATACAACCAGTACCCTGTGATGCACAGGGAGGAGTGTTTACCAACAGTTCCGGGTCCAAGGAAAGTCTCTACTATTGGAGCAGCCCAGTTAAAATAGTTACCATTGTAGGCGATGGATTGCTTAAACCTGTAATCTAGCTCGGCATATTTCTGGTTCAGGTCATTGCCGGTGTCAGACCATGTCTGCGGCGTCCCATCTCTTTTGTCGTAGAATTTTTCAATGAAATTTTGGGTTGGATTAAATCCGCTCCAGCCGCCGCTATTGAAGGCTCCATTAACCATGATACTCCAGGGAGAGTTGGATGTATATTTACCTGCCGTTTTTTGGTTTTTGGAAGCCAGAATAATCTCCGGATTGTCGGGAATCTCCCAAACATATTTGAAATTTTTGTCAACCCCTTTGTCTGTTACTAATGCTATTCCTCCGGACGGAGCCCAGTCAATAGCAGCTTTGGCAGCATCAGCAGCTACTTTCCACCGGTTGACATCCTTAGTCATTAAACAAATGAATCTGTTATCAGCAGGATTTACTGCACTTACGATTGGAGTAGCTGTGTTCCACTGAGGACTGGCAGCATACAATAAGATCTTCGCTTTCAGCATGAGTGCTGCCCCTTTGGTAATGCGTCCTCTCAGATTGGTTGGATAGGTATCCGGGAGTACTGCGATTGCCTCCTGGACATCTTTCAACATAAAATTAACAGTCGAATCGCAACTACTTTGTTTGATTAAAGGATCTGTAACCCCGACAACTTTATCAATAATAGGTTGGCCTCCAAATTCTCTCCATGCTTCAAAATAGTTAATAGCCCGGATAAATTTCATTTCACCCTTAATCTGATTAGCATAATTAGCATCGATCGGAGACTTGCTGACATTTTCGAGCATCAGGTTGGCCTGTCTGATTACATACCACCTCACATAATAGCGTGTGTCGTACGTTGTTCCAGTACCAACCGACCAGTTACCTATGTTGTTTGTATTCGATTGCCACCATCCGGTATTGGCCTCCATTTCATCAGTAGTTGATGCATTGCATACAAAAGAGTAGTTGTTGTAATTGTTATAGGTGGTTGTACCTATTTTCCACAGATTTGTTGGATAGGCATTGTATAATCCCTGCTCATAGATACCTGCAAGTAAGATCTCCACCTGCGCCGGAGAGGAAAATAGCGTATCAACTGTTATATCAACACCAGGGGCCTTCTCCAGAAAATTTCCAAACATTTTCTCACAAGAGGTTGATAGGGAACCTATAATACATGCGGCACATATTAAAATTAAATTTTTCATTTTCAATATTTTTAGAATTTAATATTTACCCCTAAATTAAAGACGGA
>CAILKW010000435.1 GCA_903834845.1 uncultured Bacteroidia bacterium
GGTGAAAAACTGTTCTTTGATGATTAAAACCATGAACAACGGGTTTTCTGATTTCCAAAATAGTAAGAAAATACAAATGCCTTTTCATAAATATTATTTGTATTTTCGTTTATCGTTTCTTTACATACTTTTTAGAAAGGGTTATTGTAAGTGGAGTTTTTATATGCTTGAAATTGTTGATGTAAATACTTAAATATTAGTATTATGACTAAGGAAGAATATCTTAAAGATCGTGTGGAAAATCAAATCCGTTGGTACAGCAGCAAGCGCAAACTAAACAAATAAAGCCATGTACGATAACGAATTACATCCATCAAAAAATTTCATTCTTTATACCACCCCTAATGGAGAGGTAAAACTTGAAGTGTTTATTCAGGGTGAAACACTTTGGCTTACGCAAAAAATGATGGCTGAGCTGTTTGGTGTCAAAGAACACACCATCACCTATCATTTGAAAGAAATTTACGAAAGTGGGGAACTGATTGAAAAGGCAACTACTCGAAAAATTCGAGTACTTCGGGATGAAGGTAACAGGCAGGTTACCAGGGATATAGATTTTTATAACCTCGATGCCATTATTTCAGTGGGTTACCGTGTTAATTCGGGTAAGGCCACCCAGTTCAGAATTTGGGCAACTCAGGTACTTAAAGAATACATCATCAAGGGTTTTGCCATGAACGATGCACGTTTGAAGCAAGGTGACAAAGCTTTTGGAAAAGATTATTTTCGCGAACTGCTCGAAAGGGTTCGCTCTATCCGTACCAGCGAACGGCGTATATACCAGCAGATTACTGATATTTTTGCCGAATGTAGCATCGATTACGACCCTAAATCAGAAGTCACCCATAATTTTTATGCAACTGTCCAAAACAAATTTCACTTTGCGATTACCAAACACACGGCGGCCGAAATTATTTATCATAAAGCAAATCAGGCAGACCCTTTTATGGGATTGTCAACCTGGAAAAATGCTCCCGCAGGCCGTGTTTTGCCTTCTGATGTGGTTATTGCCAAAAATTACCTTACCGAGAAGGAAATCAAGAAGTTGGAACGGACGATTACCGGATTTTTTGATTATATCGAAAACGTAATTGAAAACGAAACGCCCCTCAATATGAACGACATGATCGTAAATGTGGACAGCTTCCTGAATTTCAATAAATTTGAGGTATTAAAAGGCAAAGGCAAAGTCTCGAAAAAAGAGGCCGATGAAAAAGCCCTAAATGAATATGCCGCATACAACAAAACTCAACCCATTGTGTCGGATTTCGACAAAATAGTTAAGAGGTTAGAAAGCAATAATACAGAAACATAGCCTAAATTACATTGTAAATCAGTAAATCAAATATCACGAATTTAAAACTCACTTAATAATTCAAACAAATGAAGAACGAACTTTTCTTCAGCTACTGCCGGAAAGACAACCTGTCCAACCGGGTTACGGAACACAAAGATAAAATTGAAGCGGAATATCTTAAATATGAAAATAAAGAACTAATATTGAACTCGACATTTTAAACTTTAAATCACAACAACCAATTTTAAATTATACCAACATGGGCCAACAAATCAAAACAATCCGCATCTTTATCTCCTCCACCTTTAAGGATATGCACTCCGAAAGAGATTACCTTGTAAAATTCGTTTTCCCGGAACTGAGGGAAAGATGTGTTAAGAAAGGGCTGTCGTTGGTTGATGTCGATTTGCGGTGGGGTGTCAGTCAGGCAGAAGCCGAGCAGGGAAAGGCGATTGAGATCTGTCTTGATGAAATTGAAAATTGCCGACCATTCTTTATAGGACTGCTTGGCGAACGATATGGCTGGACCCCCAATAGCTATCAGGTTCCTGATTACCAACAATACGACTGGCTTAAGAATTTTGAGAGTGGCCATTCAGTAACTGCCCTTGAGATATACCACGGTGTATTGAACAGGAAAGAGATGCGCCCAAGGGCTTTTTTCTATTTTCGCAATCCGGTTTTTGTAAACGATGTGCCGATAGCCAAGCGTGCAGATGTTATGGCTGAGTCACCCAAATCCGAAGAAAAACTTTTTCATCTCAAGGAAAATATAAAAGACACCTTCTCTATTTCTAAAATTCCGGGGCATATTACAGAAAATTATCCCTGCTTTTATAAAGGATTGAAAATAAACTGGCAATCGGTAAAATCTGAATTAGGTGATCAATTGAACCCTGAGGATATTGCCATCCTTGAAGAAGTCGCCGGTAACGACAATTTGGTTGACAACATCGAATATGCCAGGCTAAACCAGAAACAGCAAAGTATTGTTGACAAATACAGCCATGTATATCTCGATGGGCTTGAAGGATTTGGTAACGAGGTACTTGCCGATATTTGGGGTGCAATTGATGAAGAATATCCCGATGGTCAAACCGAAACCAATCCTGTACTTATTGAAAAGGCTTACCACACCCGTTTTCTGGAATCACGGACAAGGATGTTTATCGGAAGGGAAACCATTATTGATCAGATATTTACTTATATTGGCGATGATGGAATACACAAACCATTAATAGTAACAGGCGAACCCGGAAGTGGAAAATCGGCAATCATTGCGGTCACCTCCCAAAGGAATATTGACAATCATAACGGTTTTACGATAAGCCGCTTTGTTGGCGCAAGTCCCGATTCGCTCGAAATCAACAAGCTGGTGATTGGAATAATTGGGGAATTAGCCTTCATTTACAATTTGTCAATAGACGAAAAAAGGTTGGAAGAGCCGGTAAAGCTCTATGAGTATTTCCGTGAATTGCTGTTTACAGTTGGGGAAATCGGCAATCTTACCCTATTTATTGATGCTTTGAACCAACTTAAACCAACCTTGGATCCGCAATACTTGACATGGCTACCAAAATACCTTCCTGGCAATGTGAAAATAGTTTTGAGTTCACTCGAAGGTGATTTTACTGCCAATTCAAAAAAGTATGATTTGCCTTTTCTCCGGGTTGAAAAACTTTCGTCAAAAGATAGTGCCGAGATATTGCAAAATACACTTGGCGAATACCGCAAAACGCTGTCAGAAAAGCAAATAGAATCTATTTTGGCAAAAGCAGAGGCAACAAAACCACTTTATCTGAAAGTTGCCAGTGAAGAGTTACGGGTTTTTGCAAATTTTGATTTGATCAACTCCAGAATTGAAAACCTGCCTGATACAATTCCCGATCTTTTTGCACAAATGCTCGAACGCCTCGAAACCGACCACAATCCGGAACTTGTAAAAGATACAATGTGCCTGTTGGAATGCTCAATGTATGGTTTATTAGAAAGTGAGTTGCTTGAACTGTTAAAACCTGAAGATAAAGAGAAACTCCCACTGAATACCTGGGCCAGGTTATATCGTAACCTTGCACCCTATCTATTAAATGCAGGGAACAATAATGAAGGATTGTTCGATTTCTTCCACTTACAATTGTCTTTTGCAGTAAGGGCTAGGTATCTAAAGAATGAAGAAACTGAAAAGTATTATTACAAAAGATTGGCTAATTATGGGTTAGGAAAATATAAACTTAAAAACGGAGACAAAACGAATACTGTTTTATACACAGGTCTATATTTCTATCAAGCGAAAGAAGAGGAAATCCTTTACAATCTTTTAAAAAATATTTTTTCTTCTGACAATACAAATTATGAAGCTTATCAAGGTATTGCCTCGGAACTATGCAATTGGACCATTGAAACTTATAATTTTGATATAGAAGTAATTTTAAAGAAATCAATTAACCAAATGACGACTTTGGATAAGCCTCATCTTTTAGCTTTGTTCTTAAACAAAAAGGGTGAGATCTATCAAGAAACTGGAAACATAAAATGGGCTTTGTATTTTTTTGAAAACTCATTGCTTATAATGTCTTATTTGATTGTAAATCAAATGGATGATCTTGTTTTTAAATTTAATCTTTCAGAATGTTATAGTAATGCTGGCAACATATATTCAATAATCGGAGAGGGATCTAAAGCAATCGAGTTTTTCCTAAAACAAATGAAAATCTTGAATGAATTGGTAGTCCAGTCACCAGACCGGGCCGAATTAAAAAAAGAACTATGCGTAAGTTATAAAAATTTGGGAGAATATTACAGTTCAATTGGTGATTCAAAAAAATCATTTGAGTTTTTTGAAAAGGACTTACAATTAATGGAAGAATTGGTGACAATTGAACCAAACAGGACAGATTTTAAAAGAGACCTATCCATAAGCTATAAAAATATTGGCAGTTTCTATTCGGAAACAGGTGATGGAAAGAAAGCCCTGTACTTTTTTGAAAAAGATTTGAAAGTTATGGAAGAGTTGGTTGAACTTGAACCAAAAAGGTCAGATTTTAAAAGAGACCTAACAGTTAGCTATAAAAATATTGGAACTTTCTATTCAGAAACAGGTGAAGGAAAGAAAGCCTTAAGTTTTTTTGAAAAAGATTTGAAAGTTATGGAAGAGTTAGTAGAACTTGAACCCAACAGATCAGATTTTAAAAGAGATCTTTCCGTAAGCTGTAAAAATATCGGCAGTTTCTTTTCGGAATCAGGTGAAGGAAAGAAGGCCCTGCATTTTTTTGAGAAAGATTTAAAAGTTATGGAAGAGTTGATCGAAAAGGAACCCTTAAGGACAGATTTCAAAAGAGATCTTTCTGTTACCTACAGTACTTTTGGAAATTTTTATTCAGGAATAGGGAAAGGAAAGAAAGCCAGGAGTTTTTTTGAAAAAGATTTAAAAGTTATGGAAGAGTTAGTAGAACTTGAACCCCACAGAACAGATTTTAAAAGGGATCTTGCAGTTAGCTATAAAAATATTGGCAGTTTTTATTCTGAAACAGGGGAGGGTAATAAAGCCCTGTTTTTTTATACCAAAGATTTACATATTATGGAAGAGTTAATAGCATTGGAACCCCACAGGTCGGATTTTAAAAGGGATCTTTCAGTTAGCTACAGTAATATTGGTACTTTCTATTCAGAAACAGGTGAAGGAAAGAAAGCCTTAAGTTTTTTTGAAAAAGATTTGAAAGTTATGGAAGAGTTGGTAGAACTTGAACCCAACAGATCAGATTTCAAAAGAGACCTTTCCATTAGCTTAAGATTTATTGGTAAATATCATTCTGAAATTGGCGACAAACAAAAAGCCCTTGATTTTTTTGAAAAAGAGAATGCATTGTTAATCGAATTGGAAGATTTAGAATCTGGTCAATTAGATTTCAAAAGAGAGTTATCTGTCAGCTTCAGTAATTTAGGCAAAATTTATTCTGACATGGGCAATAAACAAAAGGCCATAGAGTTTTTCGGGAAGGATATACAAATAACTCAAGAATTAGTCGCCACTGAACCCAAAAGAACAGATTTCAGGTGGGATCTTTCGGTCAGTTATAATAATTTCGGTAAAATTTATTCGGAGTCCGGTGAAGAAAAAAAAGCACTAACTTTTTTTAAAAAACAAAATAATACAATGCAAAAATTGATAGCCATCGATCCAAACAGGATAGATTTCCAAGTTGATTATGCTGAAAGTCTTCTAAATATTTTTAAAGTTTGTCCCATAAAAGAAAAAAATGGTTGGCTCTATAAAGCAAAAGATATTTTAGAACCAATAATCAATAAAGGGGTCATCAACCAACAGTTGACACAGTTATGGGGCATGGTGAATGAGGCAATCGGAAAAATAGAAAATAAATAAAAAACTTGGATTCATAAAATTTGGATTCCGATTTATTGGCTCTCTGACGATTTGTATTGATTTTTCAATTATATGCCTACTTGCCACGAAATGGTTGAATTTTATTATTCAGATTAAAGTCTTTCAGACCATCTGTGCTATGATTTTTAATATGCAAAAAAAGCACAAATATTCACGACCGGGAAAATTTTTAAATGTTGTTGTATATTTGCATTACATTTTAAAAACTCAAAATTATGAACGTAACAGAAAATATAAATATCAGTAAACCGAAAGGACGAAAAATATTACAAAAATTGGAACGAAACAAAGTAATTGATCAGATTGAGAACACGATACCTGTTGGTGAAGATGGTTTACCGGAAATGACTTATTCAATAGAGGAGTCGTTTGAAAAATTATGGAATAAAATGGAAGAACACTATGGCTTCGATTTGAGGAAATTATGAAATCATTTACAATAAGAATATCAAAACAGGCTGATATTGATATTGAAAGTTTAAATTATTATATTCTTGAAATCTGTAAATCCCCTATCACATCCAAACGGTATATTGATGGTATTTTTCATAAAATAAAGTCCTTATCATATTCAGCTGAAAGTTATCCTATCTCCACACAAAAGTCTAAATTACAGTATGGTTACAATACTCGTCGTCTTAATTAGTGTCCATCCGTAATGTCAAAATTAGTTAATCAAACATTGTAAATGTGATAAAAAAAATAAATTGTTGATAACTTTTTTAGGCAAATATTTTAACATCCTCTATATCAATGAAATACAATAATAATTTAACATAC
>CAILKW010000436.1 GCA_903834845.1 uncultured Bacteroidia bacterium
ATTAATTGGTCGCGAATATGCTCTATTGAGGAACGAGAATCCTGAATTAGCAGCAAAAATGATTGTTGAAATTAACTGTAAGGGTGGTGCACAAGTCGAAAAACGTGAATTAATGAAATCAATTATCAGACAAATTTTCAAATCCGATCGCGCCGGAAAATAATTTTTTTAAGATAATACAAAAAAGGATTCTTGTATTTAAGCATTTTCCATGGACGACTTCCATGCGGTTTGTGCAAAACAGGTAAATCTTTTGAAATATAATTTTTAAAACCTAATGCTCTGGATTTCTTTGAAATAGGTACATCAAACCAATCAAGTGATTCAGGCAAGTCATTAAAATCAAATCTTCGTAAGAAATTGTTTGTAAGAAGGGTACAACAAAAACTGATACTATGATCAGAAACGTAAGTCCCGGTTTTACCATCTGTTTGTGCGTACAAATATGGAAAGTTAACTTTTCCTGAATTATCAACTGTTACGGCACCAATAAGTCCGGCTTGTGGCAATTCATCGGCCAGATGGTTCAATCCATTTATAGTTTCGGAGCCGACAATTACATCCGACTCAATAATTACAAGATTAGCATTTCTATTAAGTGCTAATTCCCGAGATATCAGCAATATAGTTCGGTAGTTTGGGGATTTTTTTGTTGTATATTGTTCAAGCCCTAATACCTGATAACCATATTTCCCGGAGTTTTCATCAAGCCATTGTCTGGTTTCAGGAGTGCTGAAGTCATCGAAAATATAAAATGCAAAACCGGTCATTGCTGATGATATTGAATGAACAGTTTCGCGAAGTGTATTTAGCGAATCTTTTACGGGTATTATCAGAATTAATTCTTTCAAAACAATAATTTTGAGTGTGTTATAATCGTAGAAACTATTTGTTGATTATTTTCTTTTTTTCAGATGCCGGAAATAAATCAGAGGAAGCTCTTTAACCTTTAGTTGATGATAGTTGAACCAAGTGGTAATCAACCTTTCCGAAATAAAACCAAATATCCGCTGCTGATAATCAACATAGTTTATCAAATCGATTCTCTTCTCAAATTCAAACAGCAACATAAAAAGCCATTCGCACAATGCATCGAATTTTTCTTTTTTCAACAACATCATGTTATTGGCATACAACCTTTTTTGTTGAAGAGTTGATTCAAAAGATGAAGAATAATCAGATGCCTTTTCACCAATAATAATTCGAAGTAATTGTAAATCTGACGAATCGTGATATTTATTGTAATGACATTCAACCGTCTGCCTAAGCTTTCTTCTTATAGGCATGATCGCATCGAATTCAACTAAATATTGCTTTGCCTCATTGCTGGTCAAAATGCGTTTTCCCCAAAATTCCTCATCAGAGGTATAGATCAAACCATGTCGGCCAGTGTTAAAGCTACACAAAAAAAAGAGTAGCCGTTTTAACTTATACCGTAGAGGTTCATCATGGGCGGTAAAAAAACGGCGATAATGGCATGTTCCAACGATATCAGATGATTGATTTTTGTATATCCAATATATTCCGGTTAATTCGCTGAAATATTGATTTTTATTGGAAATATTGTCGCCGGTATTGTCGCCGGTTAGTAATGATTTATTCGGGTACGACTCTTTCCCGGCAAGAATATGAGTATAGTCAGGCAAATCGGGAAAAGGTTCTCCGTCTTTATAATGAAATACGTATATTTTGCAATTATCGTTGTTGCTCATTAACTACCTGTATAATACTATCATATTGCAATATATCAATCATTTACTACAGTGTCATTCCCTGAATTTTCACCTAACCTGATTGATTTCGGCTGCAAATGTAGGATAAATTTATTTACAAAGCTTGTTCGTTTGTTCTGCTTATAGTCATTTTTGAGCTGATCAAGTTCCTCAATCAAGGCATCAGTATTCCATTCGGGATTCCCATACTTTCTGATAAGAATCTTCCATTTTGGCTCGTTATTACCAAATCCTGTTTTTTGATCAAAAATTGCTCTCTTCTTCATCAAAGGATATCCTAAAGTAAGTAGTTCCTGATACAATACATGAGAAATATTGGAATCCTTTCGAATATTAAATTGTTTGGTGATTTTTTGGCTATCAAGATAATAGCCTATCTTTAGCCCGTTGGATTTCATAAACAGGCTTAATCCTATTTCCCATTTGTCAATAACTTTACGGCGCAACAACTTTGGATTTTTTTCATTAAAAAAAGCATCAATTTCAACAGACAGGAAATAATTCTCAAGTAAATCAATGGCTTTTTCGTGAAGTATCAAAAAATGACTCTGAATATGATGATTGTCTGATGACGTAGAAAACCAGGGTTTTTCGTATGAATCAATAAGCCCGTAAAAATCAAAAGGAACAATATTTTCCCATTTCAAAATATTGGCAAGGCTATTTACCAATACATTACTGTCGTTTACACACGCTATTCTGTAATAATCTTCCTTACTAATTGTACTGTAGAAATTGTAAAACCTGCCAAAATCGTATCCTTTGTTTTGCTGAAACTTTATCACAACATTATTCGGCAAAGAGGGAGTGGTTTTTAAAGGTCTTTCATTTGATAATAAGACTACCTCATCAAAAAAACCTGCCAGCTCACTTACAAAAACTCCAACATAATATGGAATGTACTGTTTTTCAAAGAAATGGATGAAAATACATAGACTCTTTTTTTCTTTTGGCATCATTTATATAACCTAAAAATCTTTAACAAAAATAATACATATAACAAATAAAAAATGATTTGTATTACTTTCTTCACAAATTAATACATTCCAATATTATTTTTTCAAAAATAATTTGTTGTAAGCGGAAAAAATATTAATATTGAACCATTAAACTAATTCAAATTTACAATGTCGCAAGTGCAGAATCTGGTTAGTGTTGTTATACCTTGTTATAATCATAGTGCCTACCTTTCGGAGGCAGTAGATTCTGTTTTAAATTCTACCCACTCACTTTTAGAGATCATTATTGTTGACGATGGTTCAACAGATAATTCGGGTGAAATTGCCTGTAAACTAACAAGTAAGCATGAAAATGTCTCTTACATTTATCAGACAAATCAAGGTCCCTCATGTGCCCGTAACAGAGGTATTGCAGAAGCAAAAGGGGAATATGTTCTGCCATTAGATGCTGACGATAAAATTTCAACCCAGTACATTGAACAGGCTTTATCTGTGATGAAAAATGATCTCAATGTTAAGGTTGTGTTTTGCAAAGCTGAATTTTTCGGAAAAAAAACTGGTTTGTGGAACTTGAAGGAGTTTTCGCTAAAAAAACTTGCAATTGACAACATGATTTTTAGTTGTGCAATGTTCCGAAAAAAAGACTGGGAAAATGCCGGTGGCTACGCTTGCGAGCTAATAGGAGGTTGGGAAGATTGGGAATTTTGGATTTCGATGCTTAAAAACGGTGGGCGTGTTCACAAACTGGATTTTATCGGTTTTTATTATAGGATTCATCATTATTCGAGACAAAGAAGTACTACGAAGGAAATTGAAAGACATACAGTCAATTTTATTAATCGTAAGCACCGTGATTTTATCGTTTCTCAATTAAAAGGACCGTTACGTCTTAAGCGAAAGTATTCTGAATCAATCAATACTTTTATGAATTTCTTTGGATTTGTCTTTTTCTATCGGAAAAATCGGTTGATTTAAAAGATTTAAATTCATTGAGTAAACTATCTATAATGCGTTTTTTCCGTCGTCTGATTGGACCCTATACAGGTATCAAAAATCTAAAACGTTTAGATTATCCACTGAATACCAAATTACTAATTGTTCATGCGGATGATTTGGGTCTTTCACACTCAACTAATTTGGCCTGCCTACATGCTATTGAAAACGGGTTGATTTCCTCCGGCAGCATTATGATGCCGTGCCCCTATGCCTTAGATGTAATTAACTATTCAAAAACTCATCCCCAATGTGATATCGGAATTCACCTGACACTTACAAGTGAATGGGCAGGACATCAATGGCGGCCCTTGCTTGGGAACAAGGTTTTAAGCCTTACCAATTCAGGGGGCTTTTTTTTCGAAAAACGTGAAGAGCTTGAAATAAATGCTTATATATCTGAAGTCGAGCAGGAATGGCGGGCTCAGATTGAATCGGCTTTTGACAGTGGGATGAAACCTACACATTTAGATTGCCACATGTTCACCGGAATAATAAACCCAAAATATCTGAAATTATTCATTCAACTCGGACACGAATTTGCATTGCCTGTATTGCTTAACCAAAAGAAAATAAAAAAATGGTTTAAGTATGATGTGAAGCATTTCATTACAGAAAACGAGATTTTAGTTGATCAACTTTATATTGCTACTCCCCGTTTGGCTTCAAAAGGCTTAGATCATTATTACCGAAATGTGCTTCAAAACCTTACACCTGGGTTGAATTGCCTTTTGGTACATCCCGCATACGATGACGAAGAGATGAAATTGCTGACAAAAGGACACACCGATTATAATTCGGTCTGGCGACAGTCTGATTTCGATTACTTTACTAGTGATGAATGTCGTAAGCTGATTACCAAAAACAATATTCTACTTATCACCTGGCGGGAAATAAATGAAAGAATGAAACATCGTAGTTGAAATATTGTATAAGGAATAAAAATTGTAAAATACTCTATAAAATGGATTATCCGTCAATTAAAGCCAAGTCATTAATATGCAACCTTGCGACACTTGCAAGGTTAGTTGTTTTGTTTTTTGTATTATTAATTTCAAGTTGCTCTTCACCGCAAAAACCTGAACCACTCCCAAACGCTTCAAGCTTTAATTTTTTTATCATTTCCGACATGGGCGAAACTCTTAACTATGGAAATGATTCAACAGCAGCTATTTTAAACAAACTGGCTCCCATTATTCAACCTCGTTTTATTATTTCGTCAGGTGATTATTTTCACGATGCAGGGGTAAAAAGTGTCAAAGACTCTCTATTTCAAAGGATGAATTCTAAGATTTTTAATTCTTCATTTATGAAAGTAGATTTTTACCCTATTAACGGCAATCACGAATATATTGGCAATTCACAGGCTACTGTTGACTACTCAGCTACGAACCATCAATGGAAGATGGAGGCACTGAACTACACATTTGCGAAAAAAATCGACAGCATCTCTTCTGTTCGCTTCGTTATGATTGATACTTCACCGTTTGTTGAAAAATATAAAAAAGATCCAAAGTATAACCGTGTAAAGTTACAGGATTGGAAAAAAACCGTTGTTTGGCTCGATAGTGTACTCAAAGTCTCAAATGAAGAATGGAAAATTGTTGTTGGGCACCATCCGATTTATACCTCCGATTTTGGACAAGGAAGCACTTATGAGCTGATAAAATATGTTGATCCTCTGCTAAAAAAATACAAAGTCGATTTTTATTTTTGTGGACACATCCACAAGTTTGAACACTTTCAACGAAAGGGAATGGATTATATATCAACAACAAATGGCGGTTCAAAACCGAGAATTACCAATCCCTGGTTTTACACACTTTTTGTGAAAAAGACTTTAGGTTTCACTGTTTGCTCGGTTTCAAGAGAAAAATTTTCAATATTCTTTGTTGATCAAAGAGGAAATGTCCTTTACTCTTTCAATAAAACCAAATCAATAAAATAACGCAAGCCGTTTGACCTAAATGCTATTAAAAAAAACTAAGCTTTCAAAAGATTGAATTCTATCAGTTTGTCATATACGTCCAGTGGTTTGACCATTTCCATGCAACGCGGCGTTGGAAAAATACATGGTTTATTACCGAAAACTGAACATGGACGGCATCTCAATGAACTCACCGGTGTTTGCAGATGATAAGCTGTGGGTTGTCCGAGAGCAAAAAAGCCGATTGCCGGATGAGTTCCTCCCCATATTGAAACTGTTGGTATCGCCGAAAGTGCAGATAGGTGCATATTTGAAGAATCCATAGAGATCATAAAATCGAGAATTTTTACCAAAGCAAGCTCTTCCGAGAGTTCAAGTTCTCCTGCTACAAGATGTAAATTCGGACTAAATAGCTGAAAATCATTTAATTGATCAATTTCAATCTTGCCTCCTCCAAAAAGGAAAAACTCCACATTATGTTGTTCATTTATTTGAGTAACCAAATCTCTGAAATTTTGTATTCCCCATATTTTGGATTGATAAGCGGCAAAAGGTGCAAGACCAATTTTTAATTTACTTCTGTTTATACCGAGTTTATCAAGAAAAATATTCACTTTTAGATTTGAATCCTCATTCACAATCAGATAAGGTGCTTTTCCTATTTGTCCCCTGAAACCGGCTCTTGTAAAAGTATCGAGGTATCTTTCTGTTGCATGCTTCAAAAACCTAATGTATTTTGATTTAATCAAAAAATTCTTCTCTTTTCTCCCTTTATCAATTGAAAATACAGGTGTCCCTGTTTTTTTAAACAGAAAGCCTATAATTCGGGTGCGAATAACTCCATGTAAATCAATTACCGCTTCGAAAGGTCCTTCCTTTTTGAGATCGGCATATAGTTTTAATAGTCCGATAATCCCTTTGTGTCTTCCTTTGAATTCCGGAAACAGGAGTCGGACACGCGGAATTCCGTTAAAAAAAGGAGCATAGATTTTTTGGGTAACAAGAGTAATTTCAAGATCCGGGTTCGCCTGAATTACTCCTTGAATGGCGGGAACAGTCAATAAAACGTCTCCCATAGCAGATAACCTGAATGTAATAATCTTTCTCATAAGTTTTTTGAAATCATTAAATTGGATTAACTGTCACTTGAATATGTTCTTAGTAATATTTTTCTTCTGTGAGATTCGAACCTGTTAATTCGTTGATCTTTCGCTTGACATCTGCCCTCCGATCATTAAAAAAGCAAACCGATCTGGCAGTCTTAATAAAATCCTCATCAAATTGTCCGATACGGTCAAGCTCTCTGATGTGATATTCAAGTTCCCATAATTGATTGTTAATACTGTACAAATCAATATATAATTGATGTTTCTTTTCAATGATAGAAGCAACAGCCGAATTCAAAACCTCAAATTCTTTAAACAGATTGGAACGTTTTAGGGTATCTTTTATTCTTTCTAATTTAATCTCAATGATGGTTAATTTATCAACTATTTCTCCATTTGAAACTTCAATTTGCATGTCAATTATTTTGGTCAAAGGTAATTTCTTATTCGATATGAATGTTCAAATAATACTATTTTATCTTCTGTGATAGTCTCGTGTACCTGCCTGATCGGTTGGCATAATGAGTATGTCATCTATATTAACATGTTTAGGTCTGGTAACCATAAAAAGTATAGCTTCGGCAATGTCAACAGCATAAAGTGGGGTCAAACCTTTATAAACATTGTCTGCTCTATCCTGATCACCCTTAAACCTAACTTTCGAAAACTCAGTGTCAACCATTCCCGGGCTAATCGAACTTACTTTAATTCCATACTGAAGCAGTTCAATTCTCATAGCTTTTGTAATAGCCTGTACTGCATGTTTCGACCCACAATAGGCGGCACCGTTTGGATAAACATCCCGGCTTGCAACCGATGACAAATTAATAATATGACCGGAGCGTCTTAATACCATTCCGGCTGAAATTAACCGTGAAATGTAAAGCAGTCCCTTAACATTTGTATCAATCATCCGTTCCCAATCATCAACAACTCCCAGATGAACAGGTTCGAAACCAACAGCAAGACCTGCGTTGTTAATCAGAAGATCAATTTCTGTCCATTTACCAGTCAAAGAATTGATTGCATTTTCGACTTGATTCATATCCCTGACATCAAAACAAATTGATATTACATCGGCATCAGTCACACTTCTGATATTTAAAGAAAGGTCATTCAACAACTCTCCGCGCCGTCCGGTAATGATGAGATCATACCCGTTTTCTGCAAGAATCTGAGCAGTCGCTTTACCTATACCGGATGTCGCTCCGGTGATTAATGCTATTTTCTTCATATATTTGAAATTAATCTTTCAGCAAATAAAGGCAAATCCTTTCCTGAAAAGGTTCCGGAACTCATCAGCAGCAGATTTTTGTTTGTCCAGTCAATTTTTTCCAACTCAGCAAACAGAATATCAGAATCTGTAAACACTTCAAGCCCCTCCTGTCCAAAAGCTGTCTTTACCATTTCCTCAGTAATTGGTTCGAGCCTTTTGTGTTCGAGGGTTCGAGGATCAAAATAGACAATAGCACGATCTGCAAATTTCATTGTATTGCAGTATAGTGGCAAAAAGTCTTTTTTCAAACTGCTGAAAGTGTGCAACTCCATGCACGCCACTAATTTCCTTTCGGGAAACTGAGTTTTTACAGCCTCTGTAGTAGCGCTTAATTTGGAAGGTGAATGGGCAAAATCGCGAAAAACAGTTGCTGTTTCAATTTCTGCGAGAATTTCCAGACGGCGTGCAGCCCCTTTAAAACTTGGAATTGCCTTATAGAATTCATCATCGGTAATCCCGATTCGGTTACATACTAATTTAGCTCCACTAATATTTTGCAGATTGTGGCGACCAAAAACACTTATTTTAATTTTTTGACGGTCAACCAAAAGTAAGGTTTCATTATTTTCGACAATGGCAGGATGTTCACTATATACCTGGGTGTAAAGTCTCGGACTATTTTCACAGGCAATTTTAGCAAGCTCTGAATCATTGCTATAACAGATTAAATCTGAATCATCCGGCATCAGGGCGGCAAAGATTCGGAATTGGTTCACATAGTTTTCAAATGTCGGAAATACATTGATATGATCCCAGGCAATGCCGGTCAGCAATCCTATATGAGGTCTGTACCAATGAAATTTGGGTCTTGGATCAATTGGTGATGACAGGTATTCATCGCCTTCGAAGATTGCAATGTTTGATGTACTGTTAAGCCTGACCATTGTTTCAAAGCCATCAATTTGAGCACCTACCATATAGTCAAAATCCAAGCTGCAAAAGTTCAGGACGTGCATTATCATGGAAGTAATGGTTGTTTTTCCATGACTTCCACCGATAACCACACGCATTTTGTTTTTAGTCTGCTGATATAAAAATTCGGGATACGAATAGATTTTCATACCAAGTTCCTGTGCTCTGATCAATTCAGGATTGTCTTTCCGTGCATGCATCCCAAGAAGAATCACATCTATATTACTTGTGATCTTCTCAGGAAACCATCCTTGCTCTTCTGGCATCAACCCATATTTTTCGAGTCTTCCGCGTGATGGTTCAAAAATTTCGTCATCCGACCCTGTAACTTGGTATCCTTTCTGATTTAACGCGATAGCGAGGTTGTGCATCGCTGCACCACCTATCGCGATAAAATGTATTCGCATTCCTATTCTGATTTTATGAAATAATTGGTTCCTTTTGATTCCCCAGCCGATGATTTTGCAACGAAATCAACAGTTAACTCTTTTCCATTCTCACTGACCTTCCAGGTTTCAACTAAACTGAAATCTACTTCTCCTGAATTACCTGTAAAAGTGGTTGTTGATTCAATCACAAGATTACCTTCCGGCTTCGACAAATTTGCTTTGGCTTTTCTTGGCAAATCATAAACGACAATCTTAAATTCCTTTCCATCCAATGTAAGGTTTTCATCAAAAGGATATGTTTCTCCATTAGCGTTCTCGTAAGTCCTGACAGTAAGCACACTGTCCTTTTTTAGATTAATGCTAATCTTGGAAAGGAAAATCTGGCTGCTTTGGGCTGTGGTCTTTTCTTTATTAAGGTTCCAAACGCCTGAATAGCTGCTTTTTTTCTCAACTGCATAACCAGAAACAACAAAAATCACTAAAATAACAAGACTAAAAAACTTATTTGCTTTCATAATATAATTTTTAATTTAAACATCAAATTTGAACCTTTGTTTGCTTTTGTCATTGGGGTATTTGATACCATACTGACGGATTGATTGTTAAGCTATGGCGGAATATGATTCCAGTATTTATCAAAATTGATCCTCATTGTTTTTATTTTTATTGTATGTAATCAATCTTTCTGTGCAGCAACCAATATTTCCATTATTTTTTTCCCTGCAGAAGAAACAGAAGTACCGGGACCAAAAATGGCAACTACACCTGCATCGTAAAGGAACTGATAATCCTGTGCTGGAATAACTCCACCGGCAATTACCATAATATCTTCACGCCCCAGCTTTTTTAATTCTTCCATAACTGCGGGAATAAGCGTTTTGTGACCTGCAGCAAGCGAAGAAACACCTAAAACATGAACATCATTCTCAACAGCTTGCTTTGCAGCTTCTGCGGGCGTCTGAAAAAGTGGTCCCATGTCAACATCGAAACCGAGGTCTGCATAACCTGTTGCAACAACTTTAGCTCCGCGATCGTGACCGTCCTGACCCATTTTCGCGATCATAATACGAGGTTGACGACCCTCTATTTCTGCAAACAGACTAACAAGCTCAACGGCTTGCTCAAAATCTTTATCTTTCTTAGCTTCTGATGAATACACGCCTGATATGGTTCTTATGGTTGCTTTATAACGTCCTGCAATTTTCTCACATGCACTTGAAATTTCACCTAACGATGCTCTTTTTTGAGCGGCAATAATTGCCAGCTCGAGCAGATTGCCTTCACCGGTTTGTGCGCATTTCGTAATTGCTTCAAGTGCATCAATTACCTCAATTTCATTACGTCCATCACGAAGTACTTTCAGTCTTTCGATCTGCGACAAACGCACAGCTGTATTGTCAATATCCAAAATATCAATAGGATCCTCTTTATCGAGCCTATATTTGTTCACACCAATAATTGCCTGTGTTCCTGAGTCAATACGACCTTGAGTACGGGCAGCCGCCTCTTCGATGCGCATCTTAGGAACACCGGTTTCAATGGCTTTTGACATTCCGCCTAAAGCTTCAACCTCTTCAATTAAGGCCCATGCCTTCTTAACAAGGTCATTAGTCAATGATTCAACATAATAGGAACCAGCCCAGGGATCAAGCGAACGACACACCTCCGTCTCCTGCTGAATATAAAGCTGAGTGTTACGTGCAATACGCGCCGAAAACTCGGTTGGCAGTGCAATTGCTTCGTCAAGTGCATTGGTATGAAGAGATTGTGTATGACCAAGTACCGCAGCCATAGCCTCAATACAGGTACGCCCTACATTGTTATAAGGATCCTGCTCTGTCAGAGACCAACCGGAAGTCTGTGAGTGAGTACGAAGTGCCATAGATTTGGCACTCTTTGGATTAAATTGTTTTACAATTTTAGCCCAAATCATACGTGCTGCACGCATTTTTGCAATCTCCATAAAATGGTTCATCCCAACAGCCCAGAAAAAAGACAGCCGTGGTGCAAAAGCGTCAACGCTCAAACCTGCTTTAATTCCTGTGCGGATATAATCCAAACCATCAGCCAGAGTATAAGCCATTTCAATATCAGCTGTGGCACCTGCTTCCTGCATGTGATAACCCGAAATTGAAATTGAATTGAACTTTGGCATATATTTCGAGGTATATTCAAAAATATCCGCAATAATTTTCATCGAGAATTCCGGCGGATAAATGTAAGTATTACGAACCATGAACTCTTTCAGAATATCGTTTTGAATTGTACCTGCCAGCTCTTCCAACTTTGCACCCTGTTCTAGAGCAGTAACAATGTAAAATGCTAAAATCGGTAAAACCGCACCGTTCATTGTCATCGAAACCGACATTTTATTCAAAGGGATATTATCGAAAAGTATCTTCATATCCAAAATTGAATCAATAGCTACACCTGCTTTCCCGACATCACCCACCACACGCGGATGATCGGAATCGTAGCCACGATGAGTTGCAAGGTCAAAGGCAACAGAAAGACCTTTCTGACCTGCAGCGAGATTCCGACGATAGAATGCATTCGATTCTTCAGCGGTGGAAAAACCGGCATATTGACGTATCGTCCAGGGTCTTGTAGAAAACATTGTTGAATAGGGGCCACGAAGGAATGGTGCAATTCCTGCAGCATAATTCAGATGCTCAAGTCCTTCGAGATCTTCTTTGGTGTAAACACTTTTAACAGGAATCAACTCCGGAGTCATCCAGATTTTTTCAATTCCTTTTATATTTTCCGATTCCTTTGCAGAACAGCAAGGACTTGGGGAATTTTTGATGTTTATTTCTTTAAAATCAGGTTTCATAATTTATTCTATTTTATCCCAAGTTTTTGATTATATACGGTCAGCGTTTCGAGTAGATTGGATTTTACGCTGATGAAATTTTCTATTCCGGCAGCTTTCAGTTCCTCAGTGCAAGCCGGAGCTCCTGCAACTACAAAAATTGCTGCCCCTTTTAGCTGAATGAATGTTTCGGGTGCATATTGGGTATATTCTTCGTCAGAACTACAAATTACCACGATATCTGCCTTTGCTTCAAGAGCAGCTTTCACACCCTCTTCAACTGTTTCAAATCCATTGTTGTCAACTACTTCATAACCTGCTACAGCAAAGAAATTACATGCAAACTGAGCACGTGCCTTACTGAAAACTACACTTCCTATGGTGAGCATGAAAACTTTTGGACGCTTATTCTTAGCTGCAAAACTGTCGGTAGCATACCTTAATGCTTCAATTTGGGAAGCACTTCTATAGAATTTTAATGTCTCAACTTCAGCATCTTTATCTGTCTGATCAACTGCTTCGAATAACCGACTACTTAAATTGTCAGTGATTAGCTCATTATAATTCGGAAATTGATTAACACCCAGAAGATTATCACGGCGAGTGGCTACTGCTTTTATCCGTTTTGCTGCCATTTCGTTCACCTGGGTCTGCACATATCCCTGTCGGAAAGCGGCAATAAATCCACCTTTTTCCTGAACTTCGAGGAATAGTTTCCAAGCCTGATCTGCTATTGAAGCGGTTAAAGTTTCGATATAATAAGAACCTGCAGCGGGATCGGCAATTTTATCAAAGTGTGCCTCTTCTTTCAAAACAGTCTGCTGATTACGGGCAATTCTTTCAGCAAATTCGGTGGGTTGCTCATATATTGAGTCAAACGGAAGTGTTGTTAATGAACCTGTTCCGCCAAGGGCTGCCGACATTGCTTCTGTTTCGGTACGCAAAAGATTTACATAGGGATCGTAAATAGTTTTATTCCATAAAGAAGTCTCAGAATGAATGTTCATTTTGCAGGCACAATTACTGACTTCTTCACAACATTTTTCATCACATTCGCAATCGGCATTACATTCACATTCAGGGTTGTAAGCTTTTACAATATTGGCCCACAACATTCTTGCCGCTCTTAATTTTGCTATTTCCATAAAGTAATTGCCGCCAATTCCGAAATTGAATCGGATGCGAGATGCAACAGAACCTACACTTAATCCGTTATCGGTCAGTCTGGTGAGATATTCAGCACCAATAGCCAACGAGAAGCCTAATTCTTGTACAATTGAGGCACCTGCATTGTTAAAATTCTTTCCGTTAACACCAATTAATTGAATTCCAGGATATTCAGCAGCCGACTCAATCACCTCTTTGGAACGAATAAAGGCTTCTGTTTCGTTGGAGCAGAATTTTCCTTTAAGCGTAAAAACTCCAATTGGGTCGAAATTTACTGATCCTGTCACTTCATCCGGATTGGCTTTCTGATCTTTCAGGAAAGCAACCAGACTTTTTACTAACGGCATGTTTTTACATGTCATTGCAAAATTCACCTCAGTTTTTTCGAGACAAATTCCGCGTAACAGTTGTTTCAGATCATCAACACTGAGCTCCTGACAGTTCTTAAATATAAAACCAATAGAAGCAGCACCTTTTGTAAGGATATTCAAAGCTTTCTGATTGGCATCATTAATATTGACTACTTCGATATCCTGACGAATCAGCCAGTTGTTTCCAGCTTTGTGATTTCCCCGAACAAAGGGAAACTGACCAGGCAAAGTCCCCACGAATCCGAGACCACTTAAATTCTCATCGCGGTAATACGGACGGACATTAATTCCCTCATTAGTACGCCATACAAGGGTTTTGTCATAATCTTTGCCCTTTAAGTCTGCGCTTATCTGAGCCTCCCAAGACTCGGTCGTTACCGGAGGAAATTCCGAAAATAATTTTATATCTTTCTCATTCATAATAAAATAACAATTTGGAAAAATCGAGCTGCAAAGTTAAAAGTTTAAAATATAATTACCTGAAAAAGTGACGCTTTTTTTTAAATAAATGACAATGAAAAGCTTTTACTATTTTTGTCCGACAATCAACAACAAAAAGAGAATATGAATAATATGACAATTACGCAGAGATCGGCTTTAACTGTTGCTGTATTAACTTCATTTTTAGGGCCATTCCTGATTTCCGGTGTGAACATTGCGTTGCCCGCCATTGAAAAGGAGTTTGATCTGAATGCTGTCGGGTTAAGCTGGATAGTTACATCATATCTGCTCTCCTCGGCAGTTTTTCTCCTTCCTATCGGGAAATTTGCTGATATTCACGGACAAAAAAAGGTATTTCAGGGAGGAATTATCATATTTACAATAGCAACAACTTTATGCGGAATTGCACCAAGTGGTTTGATACTAATCCTGTTAAGAGTTGTTCAGGGACTGGGTGCTGCTATGACAATGACAACAGGAGCACCCATTCTTGTTTCGGTATTTCCTCCTGCCGAACGTGGTAAAGTACTGGGGCTCAATGTAGCATCTGTTTATCTTGGTCTTTCAATGGGACCATTTATAGGAGGATTGCTAACCCAGAATTTCGGATGGCGAAGCATTTTTCTTTTATGTATTCCTTTAGGAATCACAGTAATCTTACTGACATTTTTCAAACTGAAGACTAGTCCAGCTTCCAAAACCTCAGTTAAAATAGATCACATTGGTACACTTTATTACTCCGCCGGACTTGTTACAATAGTTTACAGCTCATCAAATCTGAATAAACCTTTTGGCTGGCCGCTACTGCTGGCGGGTATCATACTCATGATTCTCTTTGTCATGCAATGCAAAAAATCTGCAAATCCGATATTCGAGATTACTCTTTTCACACGTAACCGACTATTTGCTTTCTCGAATATTGCTGCGCTAATCAACTATAGTGCTACATTTTCATTAGTTTTTTTAATGAGTCTTTTCCTTCAGAAAATTAAAGGATTTACACCTCAGCAGGCTGGAACTATTCTTGTTGCACAGCCTTTAATAATGACAATCCTTTCCCCTTTCGCAGGAAAATTCTCCGACAAGATTGAACCTCGAAAACTTGCAACTGCCGGAATGTCAATCAGTGCAGCAGGCTTATTTATGCTTGCATTTATTGGTCAGCAAACACCTGTTTATATGATTGTTGTCGTTTTGATTGTCATGGGAATCGGATTCGGTTTATTTTCGTCACCCAATATGAATACAATTATGAGCTCCGTTGACAAGAAACAATTGGGTATTGCTTCGGGTACCTCATCAACTATGCGTGTTGTTGGACAGATGGTAAGTATGATGATTGCTACCCTTATATTTTCGCTTTACTTTTCAGGAACACACATTAAGGAGGCGGACAACACCTTATTTACCTCTGCCATACGACTTTCATTTACCATTTCGGGATTGATTTGCCTGGCGGGAGTATATTTCTCGAATAGCCGTGGCGATTTAAGGTAATGAACTACCGTTGGCAACAGGTAACTTGTTCCAAATATTTGCGTTTCTTTGCGCCTTTGCGAGACAAAAATTCTATTCACATCGAAAAGCTGGTACAATTGTTGACCCGGTTTTCACAAAAAAATTACACAGTTTCAACATGAAAAGATTTCATAATTATTTATTTATGTTATTAATATTCAATATATTAACCGCCTTTATTTCTCCTTTAAAGGGTAATAATTTCCAAGGTGAAGGAGATAAAACAAGTTATTTGTCAGATCTCGAACGTGAAGTAGTAGCAGAACTTAATCTTGCAAGGTCGCAACCCGCAGCTTATGCCAATTATCTTATTGCATATTCCAAATTATTCGTTGGTAAAGAGTTACAAGAGCCGGGACATATTACCATAATCACAAAGGAAGGAAAAAGTGCTGTTGATGAGGCTATAAAATTTCTGAAAAATCAAAAACCTTTGTCACTTTTGACAGCTTCAAAAGGGATGAGCCGGGCCGCAAAAGATATGGTAATCATGCAGGAAACAACTTCGCAAACAGGTCATACAGGAAGAGACGGAAGTACCTTCGATAAAAGAATCAGCAGATATGGAACATGGCTTGGGTCCTGCTCCGAAAATATTGACTATGGGAACAATACAGCCAGAAAAATAGTTATGGCACTGATAGTTGATGATGGAGTGAGTAACCGTGGCCATCGCAAAAGCATTTTTGATGCCGGTTTCAAAAGGGTCGGTGTTGCATGTGGCCTGCACAAAAAGTTTAATTATATGTGCGTTATTGAATATGCAGTGAGTTATACTGAAAAGTAGCACAGACGGAGAAGGAGTAAGGAGTAAGGAGAAAGGAGTAAGGAGAAAGGAGTAAGGAGTAAGGAGTAAGGAGAAGTTAGTAAGGAGAAGTTAGTAAGGAGAAGGGAGAACGAAAACCGAAAACCAACAACCGAAAACCGACAACCGTCATAACTACTCCTCAACGGTTTTCTCAATGATTGCATTTCTGTAAACCTCCACAGTTTTTAGAACAATATCCTGAATATTAAATCTTTGGGTCGCTATTTTTTGTAAATGGCCTGCTTCTTTCTTGTAATAGACAAAACGAAAAATAAAATCTTCCAGAATATTCAGTAGTCTTTCAGGCTGTATTGGAGGTGCTTTTATTGCAACAAAATTCGAAAAACATATTTCCTCAAAATTATCTCGTGTAATGATTGGGCCGAGGTGGTTGTGTTTGATTGAAAGTGTCGGCACGCCATATATCAGACTTTCGCAAGCTACCCTGCCAACTCCCATAACGAGATCAGCCTTTTGGTAGTGTAGCGCGACATTATCGGAATATTCGTCACAAACAACAGAATGACTCCATTTATTATGGCATGGGAGTGCGAGAACTTTTTTAATTTTTCTTAATCCCTGACCGTCACCTACAATATGAAAAGTTGAACTGGGGTGTTTCTCAATAAGTTGTGGCCATACTTTTGTAATGATATTAATAATAAGGCAAGCATGACGGTTATCGAGTCGGCTGATATAGTAGAAGTTAAAATGGTGATCTTCATTCGTTTTAAGACATTCTGAAGGAGGAATTACAAACCCGTTAGGAATAAGATGCAATTTACGGCTTAACACCGGAATCTGCTCTCGAATATTGTAAACGTTTTCGTTGCAAACGATTAATCCTGTGATTTTTTTTCTTACAAATCCGGATCGAAGGTCGTGGTAAATCGAGCCATGAACAGTTGCAATAACAGGAGTTTTAGTCAATAAACCGGCTAAAGTTGCGAGAAATATCGTGAATCGTTGATGAGCATGAATAACCTCTATTTGCTCCTGTCTAATCAATTTTGCTATTTCAAAAAGGATAGGAAGCATGTTCAATTCCGAAAAAGTAACCGAATCGTTAACAACACCAGGTTGAAGTCTGTTATTTTGCCTTCCTTTACCCGACAGTAACCATATTTTATGACCAGAGCGAACCAATTCATTGGCAAGATCGCAAACATGGTTTTCGGCGCCGCCAAAATCGAAATGCTTTATTAAAAGTAAAATCTTCATTGATCAATACTTCCTAAAATCTATCTATTTCTTTAATATTCAGTTTATAAAGACCGCAATGAGAAATCAAACCTTTATCCGCCAACTGCTTTATCAATAGCGTTTGAAACCTTCAGAAAATACTCATTAAGCAACCGTTCACTTGGTTTTTCAATGTCAGCGAGCTTATCAAACGGCATTAATTCGTTCTTGGTCAATAAGTCGGTAACATCGTATTCACTTTGGTAAGTTTTTACAAACTGAATCTTTTTCAATTCCTCGCTGTTCTGAAAATTACAATTCCGCAGCAAAACCGGAACAATTGTATATCCTTCTGACTTTCTGCGTTCCAACATTTGCCTAAACTCAAGTAGTCCATATTCTGAACCAAGAAACTTCGGGCTAACTAATAAAATACCTATATTTGATTGATTCAATTCTGATTGAATAACTTCATTCCAGTCGCCACCAACAGGTATCTCTACATCCGACCATAAAGAGTCGTATTTGTATTTCGCACTTTTCAAATAAATACTTAGATTCTCCTCGAAAATTCCACGCAATTTCCTGTCCGCACTCGAATACGAGATGAAAATTTTGTTTGATTTCATTGTATCGGCGATTCTGTTTATTTCTTTATCAATGATAATGTTATCAAGAATTTGTTGAATGGAAACATTTCTTTTTAGATATTTGCACTGTATTTCCGGTGCCTTTTCATCAATATACTCCTGCAAAAGTTTATAGTCGTAATAATTTGGATCCTGAAGTGTACAACACTTGGTACAATTGCACGGCACCAATTCCTCATAATTCAATTTCTTAAATGGTTTAAGAATTTCTTTAAATTTCAAACGAATAATTGTAAGTAATTCCTTCTTTCTCTCACCTGCAATAATAATCTGAAAGGTGTTTTTCTCTCCATAAGTTTCTATAATTTCGGCATAAGTATTTTCGAAGGCAATATTCATACCTAATTGCCAAACAAAATCATGATTTTCTATATAAGTATGCAGAGCCACAATGAAATGCGACATTAACCCCTCAGGCATATAATTCCCAAACTCATATTTGAATCTAAGTACATTAGAATCTGTGCTATGCAGCCATACGCCGTAAGGTTTTTGATTTGGTAAATGTGCAGGAACAACAAAATTCTTTGAATCAGAAACCTGGTACATTAAGCCAAATTTATCCATAATCAAAGTAAGATGCTTAATTTCAAAGTCAAGTTTATCTTTTTTCCAAATATGACTGAAATCTTCAAGGCAAATACGACCTTGTTTTTCCTTTATATTACAATCGTCCAATACCTTATAAATTGTTTTTACTAACCAGTCTGAGTTTAAAAATACACGTTCACGAAGCAAATCGTCATCAAAAAAATGGGTAATTGCGCCAATATCATTAAAGTATTTGCTCATATATCGCATGGTATCCAAGTCTGTGACACCATGTTTGAGACAAATTCCACGCAATTTGGAAAAATCAATATAATTTTCGGATAGTTTAAACAAATCTTCACGCACGGCAATATAGGTTGCAGATAAGGGTTGACCCATAATTGGCATCTCCTGAATGCGTGTTTTTACTTTGGTTTGTAAACCTTTAATATTTAGAACATTATTCTGATTTTTAACCTTGTTTTCGATTCCTTTGTTCTTATCATTCTCATTATATTCGGTGTTCAAATCAATCGAAATATCTTCGTCAACAAAAGTAAAACGAGCTTTGTATCCTTCCCTGTCAAATTTAAAAACATGGCCGAATTTTTGGTTTACAATTACCAATAATTGAGCATTGTCGCCTGCAAGCTGTTCAATTGTGTTGAACCAATATTTAAAGTCCGTGAGTCCCTCGCGGGTATCAGCAACTAAAATGTAAAATGAATTTTCGCCAAAAAATATTTGATGAGTTCCATGATAAATTTTTTGACCCCCAAAATCCCAACAGTTAACCATAATTTCGTTTTGGGTACGTTGATTTAAATTCGGAAAGAGCTGCGGAAAAATATCAAAAACCCATTTATCAATTGCTATTCCGTAGGTAGTGTCTTCTTTTTTAGGCATCACGGCATTTTCACTTTGCAATTTTCGTAATAAGGTTGTTTTACCGGTTCCCCCTTCACCAATTATCAACAATTTAGCTTCAAAACTATACTTATTCCCTAATTTTTGCTTTTGCTCTTTGAACAAAAGGTTCATATAATTACGGATAGCATCCTTCCCCTGTTTCACAATCTCTGCCGGCGGAGCAGTCAGTGATTCGTTTTTCTCAATATTAAAATCAAAATCCTTTTGCCCAAAAAACTCAGCCAGCTTAGACTTGTCCTCACGCACAAAGAACTCAGTCAGGTTAGATAAGTCAACAAGCTTATTTTCATTTAAATACAGATGTTTTAATGCACCGAAATTTTCAAAAGGCAAATCTATTTTAGTAAGTGCGTTTTTGCTCAGGTCAATCAGTTCGAGTTTTGGGAATTTGCCTTCAAAGACAATCTCTTCAAGACCGTTTCCAACTAAAAAAAGTGATTGCAGGTTGGGGCAATCGCGAATGACGATCTTCCTGATTGAGCAGCGATTAGCGTTCAGAAAACGTAATTTGGGTTTGTTTTCAAAAATAAGTTCCCTAAATTGATTGGCGTTTTTATCAGCACCCTGACTTTCTACTGCATCTTTTCGGAGATATACATATTCAATATCCTCGGAAGCATCATCAAAACCAAAGTGTTTGTCAACGATTTTTGGTTTTACCCTACCCATAGTTTTCGATAAACTGTCGTAGTCGCCCGTTTTGTATTGTGAAACTGTTGCCATAATTATATATTGTTATATCTGTTTTCGCAAAACATTAAATCCCTACCCAGCAGACCACAACGTGGTCAAACGTAAATAACCATAGATGCAATCTATGGAATGATAAACGATTCCCCAATTCCCCAAATGACCACAACGTGGTCAAACGTAAATAACCATAGATGCAATCTATGGAATGACAAACGATTCCCAAATTCCCCTACCGACCACAACGTGGTCAAACGTGAATAACCATAGATGCAATCTATGGGGGAAAAACAACGAATCCACCTCACCCCATCCAGACCACAACGTGGTCAAACGTAAATAACCATAGATGCAATCTATGGGGGGAAAAGCAACGAATCCACCTCACCCCCTCAGGACCACAACGTGGTCAAACGTAAAAAACCATAGATGCAATCTAAGGGGGAAAAACAACGAATCCACCTCGCCCCTACCGACCACAACGTGGTCAAACGTAAATAACCATAGATGGAATCTATGGAGGAAAAACAACGAATCCACCTCACCCCCTACCGACCACAACGTGGTCAAACGTCAATAACCATAGATGCAATCTATGGGGGGAAAAACAACGAATCCACCTCACCCCCTCCTGACCACAACGTGGTCAAACGTAAATAACCATAGATGCAATCTATGGAATGACAAACAACGAATCCACCTCACCCCCTTCCTGACCACAACGTGGTCAAACATGAATAACCATAGATGCA
>CAILKW010000437.1 GCA_903834845.1 uncultured Bacteroidia bacterium
CCTGCAACAGGAACCTGGACATTAACCAGAAGTCAGGGAGCAATTGCTACCACCGGAACAGGAATAAGTAAAACTATATCAGGACTTGTCGCTGGAACTTATACTTATACTGTTAAAAATGCAGTTGGATGTACTTCTGTAGCATCAGGTAATGTAGTTATCAATACTCAACCGGCAACACCAAAAGCACCTGTTGTAGGAACAATTACGCAGCCAACGTGTACTGTTTCAACTGGAAGTGTTGTTCTAAACGGATTGCCTGGAACAGGTACATGGACATTAACAAGAACTCCGGTTGGTACAATTCTTACCGGAACGGGAATAAGCACAACAATATCGGAACTTGCAGTCGGAACCTATACTTACAAAGTTACCGATGGGGTATCAGGATGTACTTCAGTAGCTTCTGCAAGTGTTGCAATTAAAACTCCTACTACAGTTCAAACACCTCCTAAAGTTGGAACAATTACACAGCCAACATGTACTGTATCCACCGGGAGCGTTGCATTAAGCGGTTTACCTTCAACAGGGACTTGGATATTGACCAAATTACCGGGTGGAGCAACTTCTACAGGAACAGGAGCAACCAAATTAGTAACAGGGCTTGAAGCCGGAACTTATACATTTAAAGTTACCAATTCAATTGAATGTACTTCGGTAGCATCAGGAAGTGTAGTAATCAAACCACAACCGGTAACACCGGACGCACCGACAGTAGGAAATATCACTCATCCTACTTGTACTGTTTCAACAGGAAGTGTTGTTTTGAGTGGTTTACCTGCAGGACAATGGACAGTAACAAGAACCCCGGGTGGTATTAATACCACTGGATCAGCCTCAAGTGTAACTATCACATTAATACCGGCTGGTACCTACACATACACTGTTAAAAACTCAGTTGGATGTATTTCAACAGCTACAGGTAGTGTTGTCATCAATGCCCAGCCTCTAACACCAAAAGCACCTGTGGTAGGATTAATTACACATCCAACATGTACTGTTTCTACAGGGAGCGTGGTTTTATCTGGTTTGCCTGTCAGTAGTACGTGGACATTAGTAAGAACACCAGGAGCAGTAACAAATACCGGCACAGGTGTAAGTGCAACTATTTCTGGAATTCCGGCAGGAACATTTACTTATAAAGTCATTAATGCAGACGGATGTACTTCAGCAGCATCTGGCAGTGTTGTTATTAAGCCTCAACCTGCCACTCCGACAGCTCCGATAGTAGGCACTATTACACAACCGACAGCCACAGTCGCAACCGGAGGTGTTGTTTTAAGTGGTTTACCTGCTTCCGGTTCATGGACATTGACAAGATTACCCGATGCAATTAAAACTACCGGAACAGGAACAAGTAAAACTATTACAGGATTAGCAGCAGGAACATATACCTACACAGTTACCAACTCTGTTGCATGTATTTCGGCAGAATCTGTTGAGGTGGTTATTGTTCCGTTTGTGGCATTAAAAGCCGGTCAGTCTGTTTTGAAAGAAGGTTCACTTGTTTTGGATGGTGCGGAATCTTCAAAAAAAACACCTATTGCAATTGATCCGATAATAGACAATGAAGATGTTACAATCTATCCCAATCCGACAAAAGGGCTTGTTTATTTGAAGTTCACCAATATTCCCAAAATCGGCACGTGGATCACATTATTTGATCTTTCAGGGAAAGTAATCTCTAAGTCAGAGGCTAAAAATCTGGAAGAGAGTATAAATCTTGATGGTTACCCGGCAGGTTTGTACTTTATCAGGATTAATCAAAATCCTCCTAAAACGTTCAAAATAATCTTAGAATAGGTTTACTTTTGGTGAGTTAATCGTCATAAAATTAAAAACATCTGTCGGCTTTGTTCGGCAGATGTTTTTATTTTATAGATCTTTTCTTACGAATAAGGAATTTCTATAGCCACCAAGAATTTCGGGAATGATTAGGTTGATTCGCGATTTAAACCATTCATTTATAGGAGTTTCATTAATCCAGAATATTTCTAAAAGTTTCTCAACTGGAAACTTTTCCAATACCTCAACAATGTTTATAGGATTTACCCAAAGGTCTTTTTCGCAAGCATCATTCAAAATATTTTGATAATAATCTGCGTGCATTGATATAATAAGTACGTCTTTGAACTGGAAATAATTTTTGGATAGTAGTGTCAGTCAATAAGTTGACTAAATTTTGTGTGCCCACAAGCCTAATCAACTCATACCACTTCAGACTATTAAGTGCTTTGATAAAAATCTGGTCATCGTTTCGGAATGTCTCAACCGGATCAGAAATAATCTTGTCAATTATCTCCAATCTTTTGTCTTCCGGAATGTCCCAAAGCATGGCTTTTAATTTAGTATGTAACTCAATTTGCATGGATGATGTTTTTGCAAATGTACAAATTTTTGGTATTATCTCAATCAATTGTGAAGTTATTAATTACCTCATAAGCAACGGGGTAATGTCTGAATAAAAATAGTAAAATTAGTCTCGGTTATTTTCTCCCGATGTGTTTTTAATGCCCTATTTACCATTTTCAGGAAGATATATTTTTGTCCTTTATTGTCAACCCAAAGTTTGGTATCGTTTTAATTAAATGATTATCTTGGGCCAAAAAAACAGTAATATTATGGAGCAAATAAACCGTTACATCGAAGAGAATAAAGAGCGTTTTCTTGAAGAACTTTTTGAATTAATCAGAATCCCCTCTATTAGTTCGCTGATGGAAAATAGACCCGAAATGTACAAAGCTGCAGACTATTGGGTCCAAATTTTGAAAGAGTCGGAGGTTGATAGAGCAGTGATTTTTGAAACTGCAGGTAATCCAATTGTCTTTGCTGAGAAAATAATTGGCTCTGCAAAACCAACCATTTTGGTTTATGCTCATCTGGATGTAATGCCTGTTGATCCTCTCGATCAATGGAAATCACATCCTTTTGAACCCGAAATTCGCGAAGGCAAAATTTGGGCACGTGGAGCTAATGACGACAAAGGTCAATCATTCATGCATGCAAAGGCTTTCGAGTTTATGGTCAAAACTAATACTTTGCCTTGTAATGTGAAGTTTTTGATTGAGGGTGAAGAGGAGGTAGGTTCCACTAATCTCGCAGCATTTTGCTCTGAGCATAAAGAATTGCTGAAAGCTGATGTTATCCTTGTCTCCGACACAAGCATGATTGC
>CAILKW010000438.1 GCA_903834845.1 uncultured Bacteroidia bacterium
AATACGGCATTAATAATATCGTTTGTATCGTGGAACTGTTTAATCAATTCCATTTTACCCAATGATTTGCCGGTTATTTTTAACAGTTGATTTACTTCCATTAGTTTATTTGGTATTTTTCATTTACAGGTAAACTAATCCCATCCACGTTTACAGTTCCAATTATATCTATAGCTACATTTTTAGTAACATTTGCCCCATCTTTTATGATTGTGGTTGCTAAAGCTACTAATCCAAAGGAATTTAAAGAAATATCCAAAGAAATATTTGCCGCGCCGTTGCTTGGTATGGTTAATTGATTAAAATTAGTGATCGTTCCAATACTTGCGCCCTTTAAATATACATCAAGCACAATAGATTGAAGTAAGGCCGGCACCTGCGAAGGATTAAGTAATTGAATGGTAATAGATGGCTTTGGATTTACTTTAAAGCCTACAAAACGAAAATTAAAACGGCTGCGCTGAAATAAATAAAAAGCTATCAATGCTGCTGGTATGATCCATATTAATTTTTTCACCTTACAAATATAGCTTACAAAATAAACCATATTAGTAAAAGTTGGTATTTTACAAATATTTGTATTTTTTTATTTTTTTATGTGGCTGGTTTTTGGTAGGTTCGTGCCGACCATTCGGCGGCACGAAACACTACACATAAACCTAGTATTTTTATGATAAAATCAATAATTTTTAAGTATTTTTTACCTACTCCAATACAATTTAGATTAATTGGTGATTGCATGATGATAATAGGCGCCGGCATTACCGGTGCAAGTATGTATTTTGAAAATAAAACTTTGCAGGTTGCTGTTTTTATTGGTATTGCAGGTAAAATAATTACTAATTTTAGTACATACAATAATGAAAAAATATAGTTTTAAAAATGCTTTTGTGCTTTCATTGGTAATTTATGCCATTGGTTGCATATTTTTTGGCTGTAGCCCCGAAAAAAGGCTAAATAAGCTATTATTAAAACATCCTGATCTTTTAAAAGAAAAAAGCACTACAGTAAAAGATACTTTTATTCGCCAAGACACAATTTTTATCCCATCCAAAAAAGATAGTTTTATTATTGTTACTGATACAATTATTCAAACTAAAAATTTTGAAGTTCAAAAAATAGGTACCAGGTTTATTATTTCCACTTTTACTGATACAATTATTAAACACGATACTACTTTTATAATTACTACCAAAATAGAAAAGATTGAAGCAAAAAAAAACGGCGATTTCCGCCGTTTTGTAATTGCTTTTATTGTTTTGCTTGTTGCAGCTGTGATTTTATTTATTGTAGGTATTGTTTTAGGTAGGATATTAAAACTTAGGTTTTAAATATGTTTTAACCATTGGTTATAAATTTCTGTAGCAATATTGGCCATCATAACCGGCGGCACTGACATTCCAATTAAATATTTATGTTTTAAATCTAAAAAATTATAATCGCATAGAAAGCTTCCACCTTTTATTAAATCCTCATTATGAAAGTACGTTGGTATATCTTCCCTAAATTCACCTACATTGTGTTTTGTTAAAATAGTTCTAAATGGTTTATTAAAATTTGCTTTTGAATATGAAAATAATTTCGGTTTTTGTTTTGTAATACGTAAATAATTATATACACTTACTCCAGGCGGTGTATTCTTCCAATATTTTTCTATATATCCCAAATTATTACCAGGCTTTCCACTATCAAAATCTTTTATTGGTATTTTTGCCTCATTAAATTTTAAATTTATTTTTGGAACCTGTGTAAATAAATCTTGTTGTATTAAAAATTTTGTGCTTAAATCTTTTCTTAAAGCTATAAAAAAAATACGTTTTCTCTCTTGTGGTACTCCCATATTTGCGGCATTTAATACAAAATACTGTACAATATATCCCGCTTTATCAAATTCCTTTAAAATTTTAATTGCGTATTTTTTTGCATTACGTAAAATTAAACCAGGTACATTTTCTGCTATTATTATTTTGGGCTGTAGTTTTTTACCTAAATCAATAAAATCAAAAAATAATGTATCTAGTATTTGTAATATTTTGCCCTCTGAAAATTTTTTCTTTTTACCCCAATCCTTTTCTCGGTTTCCCATCATTGAAAAACTGCTACATGGTGGGGATCCATCCAAAATATCTAAATTGTATAAATCTTCCGGTAAATCGTTTCTGTCTTTAAAATTTTGTATACCATCCAAAAAAGTGTATTTTGGATTGTGGTTTACTTTGTATACTTCCATCATTTTAGGATCAATCTCGTTGCATCCAATAACATCGAAGCCTGCCAACTTATACCCCATTGTGCTACCACTACCGCAAGCAAAGCACGAAAAAACTTTACCTTTGTTTTTTGTAAAAATTGTATCTTTTAAATTCCAGTTATAATTATATCTATGTTTACTCATGTGGTTTATTTTGGTAATTGTAAATTTTTTCTCCTACTTTTATAATTAAATTATCTATGTAAAAGCGTTCTATTAATTGTTTTACAAAATAGCTGCTTTGGTTTTTAAATAATCTTTTTAACTCTGTGCTTAGTTCCGCATAAGTTAAAAAAGTAACTGTTTCATATAGCTGCAGCACAATTTTAAGCAATTCGCCCTGCGTTAATTCCTTTGCCGTTTTTATCGTATCTCTCACTACATTAGTATTCACTTGGTAACTTTCGCTGTTGTAATTGTAGTATATTGAAATAGGGTAAAAATCCTCATCACTTCGCATATAAACACTGCTTAGCGTACTGCCTGCTTCATTCTTTTCTACTCTTAATAAACTTTGGCTTTTACGTTCTAAGAATGATCCTACATGGCCTAAAGTGTAATTACTTGCTTTGTTCTCGTGTAGTATGCAAATTATTAGTATATTATTCTCAAAACAAATTTTTTGCAGCAAAAATAACAAATCGCTTGCTTCCTCAATATTGTTCATATCTGCCACAAAATCCAGCATCCCATCTATAAAAATAATTTTTAGCTTTGTATCTTCCAGCACCAGCCTCTGTAAAAATTGCCTATTTTCAAAACTTTGTAATGGCCTATTTTGGTACACCTTAAAAAATGAAGGCAGTTTTTTAATTCTTGCCATTCCTTTAATACGTTTTATGCCCTTAAATAAATCGCTTTTACTTTGTTCTGTATCAATTAACGCTATATTAACTCCATCCGGCCTAATAGCTTCACTATTAAAAATAATCTTACCACTTAAAAAGCTAGCTATAAAGGAATGCAAAAAAGTAGTTTTTCTGCTTTTAGGCTTTCCGGTTATGGTAATAATGTTACCTAGTGATCCTACAAGTTTAGAATTAACATATAAAGCGTTTATTTCGTTCTCCGGCTCTGTATCTTCGTATAAAAAATTTGCGGGATTAATTTCTGTGGCTCCAGGCGATATTTTTTGTTTACTTGAAATATCCGCTATGCTCATAGTTCGCTATCCTTTATAAGCCCTATACTATCTGTTTTAATGCCATTTATTTGACAAAGTTTTAAAAGCCCTAAGGATCGCTTTTTATAGTAAATAGCCCAATTTTCCGTTTCGCTCATATCCTTACCCAAACTTGTTAAAAATTCCACTTCTAGGCTTTGAAATTCCGATATAAGTTTAAATAGTTTAAACAGTTCCGCTTGTATTTCTGTTTTCTGTTGTATTTTTTCAAACTTTTTTATTTCTGTTTGAATGTAGTCGGTTAAATACTTATCCAAAATA
>CAILKW010000439.1 GCA_903834845.1 uncultured Bacteroidia bacterium
CGACAGGCTGTTTTCCGCATACAGGTTGTTGAATACGTCCCAGGCAACAACATACCGGCTGTAAACATCGATGACCGCAGTGAGGTACATTGACCCTTTAGCCATAGAAATATATGTTATATCGAAAATAAAAAGTCCTGCATTTGGAAGACCCCATGTGTGGGGTGGTTTAGAAATTCCTCATCCAAAAGCCTCATTATTTGAAGGTTTTCATCACTTTCCGGTACGGCGTTGTAATAAACAGTACTCCGGTTTATATCCATCAGATCACATTGCATTCGGATACTTATATTCTTATTATCTGATATATAACTTTTTAGTTCGTTCAAAGTCCGGCCCTTTTTGAAAGTTTTTTTAGCCAATCGCGCTCCATTTCAAGTTGGCCTATTTTGGCAAACAGAAGCTGCTTTTCAGTCTCGAAATTCTCTTCGGGTGGCCTGGTCTATAAAATCTCACTAGACCGCTCAATGAACTCCTTTTTCCACTTGGATATCATTTGGGGGTGCAAATCAAACCGTTTCACCGACTCTGGCAACCGGTCTCCCACTTCTTGATCGATTCAATGGCTACTCGGGCCTTAAATGACCCTGTAAATACTTTTCTGCTCTTGCTCATACTGGTAAAATTAATGTTTTTCAACTTAACCAGTGGTCCAAATTTTGGGGAGTATTATAATTATTGAATATTTTTATAAGTCAGCCCAAAGCCAAAGGTAAACAATGGTTTTTCAGAATCATAGGGAACATCTTCCTTCTGATTTCGAACGGTTTCCATTGATGAAGGTATCTCGAACGGAAGTTTTCCTGAAGGATTGAAGTTTCCAAAAATTATATCTAAAACAGCATCGTTGTATGCTCCGAAGTCGCAAAGTAAACCGGCGGTTTTGGAGACAATTCCGGGCATCACTGCCGGACGGTCGAGATAGATGCAAATTATAGTTGGTACTTTCTCCATGATTTTGAGAATTCGCGAAAGCTCTGGTTCTTTAAAATCGAGGCTGCCCTGATGAAACATTCTTTCAATCAAATCGCCATTGCGTTGCTCAAAAGGAGCTTGTAAACGCAGTATGGCAAATTCTGCATCCTTAACACTATCAACTACATTGCCATAAGAATTGGCTGTAGCAATATCAATATTCTCAACATATATTTTCAATCCTTTTTTAAGAGGGAGAACAAAAGTACTGTCGGCATTCATTGCGTTCTTTAAAAGCACAATTGATTTTCGCTGAGCCAGCTTACCCTTATCGGTAAATTCTTTCTTACCTACAATATTGGGTGCTGCCTGCGAATTAACAAATGGATCATCAAAAAGCCCAAGTTTAAACTTTACACGTAGCAAGCGGCGGACAGACTCGTTAATTCTCGTTTCGGAAATCTTGCCCTCATTAACCAATTCAAGCAGTAATTCAGTATTCGAGTTACCCCCAAACTGATCAGCTCCGGCATCAATTACTTTCTTTATTCGATCTTTAACCGAAAGTGAATCAACACCCCAGCTTTTGGCCTCAATAATATCGTAGCCAAGAATCGAAATCCCCTCAATAATGCTCCAATCAGTACAGACAACTCCATCGTAACCGTATTTATTCCGCAGCAAATCAGTAATAATAGTTTTGTTGAAACTCATACCTACATTTTCGCTGGTTTGGTTCATTGGAACGCCATAATAGGGCATAATCATAGCGGTGCCGGCCTTAAATGCTGCCAGAAATGGAAGGATATGGTAATCAAAATTATCTCCGGGATAAACCTGATCGGCACCATATCTGAAATGCGCATCTTCACCTTTACCCTGAGGTCCGCCTCCTGGCCAATGTTTTGTCATGCAAGCCACACTATTGCGACTAAGTTGTTCACCCTGAAAGCCATAGATATAAGCCGCGATCATTTTTGATGCAAGTTTGGCATCTTCGCCAAAAGTTCCGTTAATTCTGGCCCAACGTGGTTCTGTGGCGAGATCGGCCATTGGATGCAATGATGAGCGAATTCCTACAGCGCGATATTCCTTATTTGCTATCTTTCCAAACTCAGCTACTAAAGATGAGTCACCAGTTGCAGCAAGTCCAATTGGCTCAGGCCATTTCGAGAAATCGCTGCCTAACATGGAATTACTTATGAAGTTGTTGATTCCGTGACGTGGATCAGTACTTATAGTAACCGGAATCCCTAATCTGGTTTGCTCAGCGATTTTTTGAAGATTATTGTACCATTCGGCAAGTTTCTCGCTTTTTGGTATTGTAAAAAGGTTGTAATGAGTTATACATTTGTTGATTAGCATATCATAAGTTGAAAAGAAGGAAAATATTGATGGTTTTCCCAGCAATCCTCCATCGTTTCCAACACCTATTGGCGGATGCCACATCAAACCAACTTTTTCAACTAAGTTCATTTGTTGAAGTAAGTCAGATACCCGTTCTTCTATGTTTTTTGTACTATCTTCGTAAACATCAAGACGACCGTTTTTATTCAAGTCTCTGTACATATAATGCTTGCCGTTCAATACTTTAGCCTCAGCCAGATGTGATTTTACCCGATAGTTGATAATACCATAAGCCAAATTGAAAATAAGAATTCCGATCAGCAAAATGGCAATCACTGCAAAAAAAATACGAACGCTTACTTTTAATAATCTTTTCATCTTTAGATATTTGAGTTTGAAACAACAAAATTATTCAAAACTAAAACAATAACCTTAAGACTGCAAATTTATATTTGATTTGTTTATGCTGACAAATGAAAAATAATTTTAGAACTTTGCAAGATTAATTTGGATAATTAAATTCAAAAGATGGTTGACAAAATCAGTTCATTAAATAAGACTTTTCAAAATAAGAAGGGTGTTTTCTTTGATATGGATGGAGTTCTGTATGATTCAATGGGTTATCATGCCGAAGCGTGGAGTAGTGCATTTAGCCACTTCGGAATTGATTTCCCTCCTGTAATGGTTTATCACAACGAAGGAAGGACAGC
>CAILKW010000440.1 GCA_903834845.1 uncultured Bacteroidia bacterium
AAAAACGGCTTGTCATCCTTCAATTGATGCCATAGGCGTTTCGGTAAAATCGGATTTGATAAAAAAAGGACAAATTAAAATCTTTTTCGATTTTCCGTACCCTGATTCAAGACAATTTGCTGATTACATTGGAAGTTATAATCAGCCAGACGCACATTCATCATCAATAAAAATTAAAAATGACAATTTGGCGATAATTGAGCGGAAAATGGATGAAACCAAATACTTTGTGTCGTTAAACTGGACTTCAAAAGCTCATTTATTATCAGGTGATACCATTTCATCAAAACATCGGTTTTATCTGGATCCGGTAAAAACGAATGAAATTTCATTCACCTGCAAATTCTCCACTGCTGAAAGTAAACAGACATTACTTTCAGCATCAAAGATTTTCAAGGAAAGTTCCCAATCATGGCCGGAATTCTGGAAATCGGGTGCAGCCATTGATTTGTCCGGCAGTAAGGATGTAAGGTGGAAAGAACTTGAGCGCAGAATAGTACTTTCGCAATATTTGATGAAAGTAAACGAAGCAGGTTACTATCCTCCTCAGGAATCAGGATTGGTAAATATCGGCTGGTTTGGACGGTATCATTTTGAAATGATCTGGTGGCACGAGGTTCACTATGCTTTATGGAACAGATGGTCAGAGATGGAAAAAAGCCTGCATGTTTTTCACGACTTTCTTCCAACCTCAAAAGCACGCGCTGCAGAACAGGGATACAAAGGTGCACGCTGGCCTAAATGTACAGCAAATTTAGACCGTGACTGGCCACATCCTATTCATGCGATGCTTATCTGGCAACAACCACATCCGATTTATTTTGCCGAATTGGATTATCGTCTGCATCCCTCTAAAGAAACACTCGAAAAATGGAGCGATGTTGTTTTCAATACTGCTGATTTTATGGCGGATTTTGCTTGGTACGAAAAAACATACAGTCGTTATATTTTAGGTCCGCCAATGTATATTGTGTCTGAAAATACTAAACCGGATATTACCTCTAACCCGGCTTTTGAACTTGGTTACTGGGGTTTTGGCCTTCGCACGGCACAGCTTTGGAAAGAACGTCTGGGATTGGTAAGAGACAGGAAATGGGATGATGTGCTCAAAAAGTTATCACCCCTGCCACAAAAGGATGGACTTTACATTACTCATGAAAATATTGACAGCATCTGGACAAAATTCAACTTCGAACATCCGGGGCTAATTGGCACTTATGGAATGTTACCTGGCGATGGAGTTGACACTCTCTGTTTTAAAAGAACCCTCGAAAAAGTAATATCCACCTGGAATTTTAATCGTACTTGGGGGTGGGACTTCCCTATGCTTGCCATGGCTGCGGCTCGAACAGGCAATCCTGAAATAGCTATTGATATGATAATGCACCCTTCAGCAAGCTTTCAGTTCGACGAGCATGGATTAGCCACTGGCGGACCTTTTCCCTATTTCCCTTCAAACGGAGCATTATTAACAGCAGTAGCAATGATGGCTGCAGGATGGGATGGTTCTAAAAGTAATGCTCCCGGATTTCCTAAAAATGGTTTGTGGATGGTAAAGTATGAAAATTTTAATAAAATGCCTTAAATGACAAAGCTTATTCTTATTGCAGTTGTGGCATGGATTGCATTTAATGCGTCTGCACAGCAGAGCGTTGCTCCAATTATTGACAATGATACACTATGCCTTAAACTTGATCTGACAAGAGGCGGTGCCATATCGTATCTGTCGTTGTCGGGTTCAAACCGAAGTATTGTCAACATTGCTGATGAAGGCCGATACATACAACAATCATATTATGCCGGTAAGAGTCTCAATCGTAAAACCGAGGGTCAGTCTCCAAGCTGGTCACCCTGGAGTTGGAATCCTATACAGGTAGGCGATTCACACAGGAACAGAGCTAAGATACTCGATTTTCAAAAAAATGGGAATACCCTTTATGTAAAATGTATTCCGATGCTGTGGGATATGAATAATATGTATGCTGAGGCAGAAATTGAACAGTGGACTACGCTTTCGGGTAATGTGCTAACAGTTAAAAACAAATTAACCTGTCATCGTACCGATAATATTTATGAGGAAGGTATTCTTAATGATCAGGAACTGCCCGCAGTTTATCCTGTTTCTGCTTTGGATAATCTCTTTTCGTATTTTGGCAATGTCCCCTTTACCAATGCTGCATTAAGTAATCCGGTGACAGAACATCTCGAAAATGGTTTCTGGGGACGTTATTTAAATAACATAGTTACTGAGAATTGGATGGCTTATGTTGATGATAATAAATGGGGTATAGGTGTTTATAATCCGATTTGCACTAATTTTCTGGCAGGAATGGCTGGTCAGCCAGGAGGCGAAGCAACAAGCGGATCCACCTCGTATATCGCTCCGGTAAAAAAGGAAATTCTGAATAAAAACTCTGTCTATGAGTACGAATATTACCTGATTGTAGGTACATTGGATGAAATACGTTCAAAGATTTACAGGATTCATTCTTCTAATCAATGAAAAAAAATTAGATTATTTGATTTTTACTTCATGTTTGATTAAGCTGGTACGCCACAAAGTACCAGATCGAATTATTTGACCGGAAATTAAGCATTGCCTGTAAGACTTCGGCTTGGATAAACTCAGAATTTTCTCTGTTGGTTTCTTGTTGCTGTTCGGTTTTTCTATTCAGACCGGAATAAGTCCTAAATCTCTACGTTTTTATTTTAACCATAAATGCTTACGCCAATTGCAGGACTACAATTCTCAGCAACACAAATCGTTTAGACCGTTAGCCCGTTTTAACGATGAAGCTTAATCTTAATGCTTCGGCCTAAAATTAAATACGTAATTTGGATAACATTGATAAGTTTAATTCAAAATAACCTTAGGTGGACAAATTGGAGACAGTGGTAAAGATTGTTATTGTAGTGTCAGGATCATTAATTCATTCGTTTATAAGAAGTTTATTATTGGGTATTGTCTTCCATGATTATTTTAAATTCTTCAAGGTTTATAACATTTATTTGCGGGAAATTTATAGTTTTTAGAATATTAAAATGTTTATCATTTGTCACTAAATAATCGCAATTACCTGAAAATGAACAATCAATAAATTTGTTATCATCTAAGTCATTTTCAATTAAAAAGTATTTAAAATAAATTGAAGTAGGATAAACATTATCTAATTCTATCAATGTTCTAATCACAGCATTAGCAGTTTCTGAGGATAGTTTTTCTCCGATGATTTCTTCGTATTCGGTCAAAATTTCATTAGTTATGTACAAATCAAATTTCTTGTCAATTATGTACCTGAATAACCAGTGATATTTTGAAAACGCTGAAATAGATACTAATAAAACATTGGTATCCAATACTATTTTTAAATGCTTCTTAGTCTTCATTTAACCATTCATCCATTACATCGTTTGAAAGATTATTTTCTTTCCACGCTAAGTTTGCGAGTTCAATAGATTTTTTTGCATAAAACTGAGCGATTAAATCTTTGAGCTCTATTAGTTCAGGCTCAGTGATATTTGTAGAAAATATTTTTAATAATTCTACCTGAACATTTGAAAGAGGTTGTTTAACTGCAATCATGACTTTTTTTATTACAAAGATACAATAATTGGTAAAAAGAAGCTGAACTTGGAGAAAAAATTTGAGGAAGAAAATTATATTGTAATGTGTTGGCTACAGTGATGAAAAGAACCGGGGGAAAGGCTGTTTTGCTTTTTGAGAATACCTGGCAAATCTACAACTTTTTATCTCCGGTTTCTTTGGATAGTACGCCACAAAGTATAACATCGAATTATCTGACTATCAAATATCTATTATTTGTAAGATCTTTACCTTATTCAAACGAAACAAGATAGATTTTAAAACTCTTTATTCTATCACCTTTCGGCATAAATCACGAAGGTTATTGAAAATTCCCTCTGATATATTGCTATCGAAGGCTGACTCGTGTTATGAGAAATAGAACAGTGGGTTTACTCAATAAGTATAAACCAAGTGGTTAGTTTATTTCCAAACCTTCGTTACGAACAACTTCCAAAATGATAGAGTTGGTATCTGATTGAAACTGTTTTCTACCGATTGCAACAGGTTCGATACGATAATCTTGCCTATACTTTGGTGACCAAGGTTTAGATAATACCACATCGTCATCGGTATCGAACGCATCGGAAACAAGAAGAACATCAATATCGCTGTTTTCATTTGCTTGATTTCTGGCGTAACTACCAAATAAATAGGTTTTATAAATTATAATACCTGCATTATTGAGGTTTGTAACATAATTGCGAATAATATTTATAGCATCTTGCTGAAGCATATTAAAAGATTTTTTGTTTGATGAAGATATTCATTTATTTTATCAGACGAAGGAGCTTTGGGATAATATTCCGGATAGCGACCTTCGAGCTGGTATTTCATGAGAATTTGCATTAAATCGGATTGTCCATCTGTAATCTCCAATTTCGCAAGGGTGGATAGATAAAATAAATCGTGCGATTTGGGAGGAATATTTTTGATTTGCTTTACTACCAATGCTTTCAATATTTTTTCAATGCAAAGATGACAAAAAAACATCGCTTCGATGTATTTGCCTGCAGTGACAAGTATCGAAGCTGTTTCGATGTTGCTTTCAGCAGTTTCTTGCCAATATTCGATTTGTTTTTCAATATTTAACATGCAATACTAATAAATCAATTCCTAACAAAGATTAATTATGCAAATGTAGGAAATAAACTCTTAAACTATTGCAATGTTGAGAAACTTTAAATCATTCCGTTCAAAAGCGAATGAAAAGCATGTTTCAGCAGCAAAGCAGTGCATTATAATCATGTCGAAATCAAAGGTTTACAACTTATTAACTCCGGTGTCATTGAAGTACGCCACAAAGTATAACATCGAATTCTTTGACAGGCAATTACGCTTTGTATTTATGTCTTCGGCTTGGCTAAACTAAGAATTTTCTCTGTTCGTTCCTTGTTGTTGTTCGGTTTTTCTATACAGACCGGAAGAAGTTGGGAAGTTGCCGGTTTTTCTTTTAGCCGTAAAATGCTTATGCTGATTGCCGGAATAATATGCCCAGCACCACAAAATGCCAGAATAGTTAGTACACTTGTTCGCTGCTGCTCTATAATCGCATCAGTTTCTGTTAATGTTATTCGCTCACTTATCTTTGAATGTTTTCAACAAATATAGAAGGCGAAAATGTAAACAATACGTAATCGGACGATTACATAAAGTGAAGAATTCTACCATCATATTAAAAATGTTATCTATAATTCATAAAATAGTTTCTTTCCTACAAAAAAATCGTAATATTTTTTAGCAATTTTTGCTTGTGAAAGACGCAAATCTTTATTTTGGCACCAAAGTTCACTTAGATTTTCCATATTTCGAATACTACCAAAATACCTTGGGGTAATCGTTTCATCAGGATAAATTAAATTTTGAAATTCCTGATCAAAATAGATGCTCTGACTAATGCCAATATTTTGTTCTGCTGTTATTTTTAATCCTGCTCCACAAAAATATTCTGTAAAAACAGGTAATGAAATATTATTTTGCATATCACTTTGATTGTTAGAAAAATAACAGTTCATAACAGGGTTGAAATCAGGGTGTTTTGTCTTTATCAAATCAAGCTGCTCTTTTAAGAAATTTACTTCCTCAATTGAAATAAAATGTTGATGATTCTTTTTGTTTTTTCCAAGCGGTTTTTGAAGTATATATGAAAAATTTTTTAATCCTTCATCTGCTAAAAATGATGCAAAATCAAATATCTGAGAATAGCTATCCATACAAATTGTAGACAGTACTGTCATTTGATTCCTTTTATGTGGCAATATTGGTAAAAGCCAGTTTAAAACCTTCTTATATTGATTGTGATTTCTATATTTTGCATTTACTTCTTCAAAACCATCTAGACTAACACTTATAGATGAATATGGAGAATCAAGCATGGAATTAACCACATCTTTCGATAAAATCATTCCATTGGTAGTTAATGATGTTGAAATAAAATCCTTATTAACAGAATAATTCCAAATTTCATAAAAGTTTGGATGAAGAGTGGCTTCACCTCCTCTAAAACTAATTTCAAAAACTTTTGAATTATTTGCTTCATCAATTAATTTTTTCGCATTGTCCAAAGGCCAGTCTTTTTTTATAATTGATTTTTTTTGTGAACAATATATGCAGTTTAGATTACATCTTGAAGTAATTTCAGCAGCAATCCGAACCGGACTTTCTAAATCTGAGACATTAAAATTCAAAGCATTAAGGATAGAAAGCTTTTTAGATATTGGATCGTATTGTAATTCATTATCACCGTCTTTGCGTATTTTCTTATGTGTCGAATTCATAAATTCAATTTTGTAAATTAAAAAAATTGTAAAAGAATTTCTCAGGAACTAACATGTCTTCCCATAATTTTCTATTAATATATTGCATTTTTTTAAAGTCAGATTCAGACAACATAGAATGATAGTCAAGGATAATCTCTCCTATGTTTTGCACATTATGGTGATCAACTATTATGCAATGCTTATTCCAATTAATTAAAGGTTGAAATGGTAGCGAACAATCCGTATCAACTAAAACAGGTATACGCCCCATTGCCAGTGTTTCATAAAATCTATAAGAATAATTGCCTTTTCCTCTAATACATATAACATAATCACCTGCCGTCATATTATTAAAATATTCAAACCTAACACGTTTTAAAGCTATTTCATCATTATCTTTATCTATCCCCGCACAATAACCATTTCTCACTAAAATTTCAGAATTAATTTTATTATTTTGACGCACAAAATTCAAAACAGATCCTCTAAATCTATAGATATGATCAGCTTGATCTTTTAAATTTAGCTCAGAAAAATTATTATCAATTAAATTGCTGAAACTATTTAATTCTTCTATAGTCATTTTAATTTCATTTGCCCAACCACAGAAAACTACTTTCGGATTGTGACATTTTTTATGAATTATCAATTTATTTTTGCTATATATTTTTAGAGGATCACCAACAAAACCAGGTAAAACATGTTCGTTGGGATTACATTTTGATTTATTAAGTGATGTGCGGAGAATATGAACATTTTTGTTTTTCAAGAATATGTCATTTTGTAAATCATCATCTGAATTGTATTGAATTAGTATCCTTTTATTTAGTTTTGTCATTGTTTCAATATAATTAAAACTTTTTTCCAAAATACTTGCACCTACATAATATTTCCAATCTGATGGAAGAACAATCCAATCAGCTTCATCTACTGATGAAACATAACTAAAATACTTATTCCATTTTTTTTCTATGCTTTCAAATCTCATCGTATCTATAAATTCAGATTTGTCGCTAAAATTAAATTCTTTATGAAAAAGCAATTTAAAACAAGGGTAAAGAAGAAATGCAGGCATGCTATTATCCGTAGGTCTCAAAGACCAATCAGTGTAAATTTTTATTTTTTTCGGAATTGCGGTTTTACCTTTGTTTATTTCTCCCGAATTATTAGTGTACATTAATCTTCCCAGTAAACTTCCCATCCTGTTGCAAACTTTTTGTATTGTTTCAAAATTCATTCTTACATACAAAGGAAAGAATAAAAAACCGAATTGCAAGCTTCTTTTATTGGAAAGTGTGTTCCCGAAAAAAAAAATTGGTGATAAAGAATTGTTTGTTAATTTGTTGGCAAAATTGATGTAAAGAACCGGAGGAAAGATTTTTACTTTTGAGAATTCTTGGCAAATTTAAAACCTTTTATCTCCGGTTTCATTGGTAAGTACGACACAAAATATAACATAGAATTCTTTTACAGGCAATTACGCTTTGTCTTTTTGCTTTGTTCCTGTTATTTACGTGAGCTTAGTTCTATTAAATTACTTAATTTTGCAGCAATTGCTTCGGTGTAGGGCAGTTGCATTTTGTATTTTTCAGGTAACGTGCCTGTAATGCTATAAGTAGCTATTCCTATGGGTTTCGTACTATCTTTCAGAGCATATTCCACAATGGTTCGACTTTTTGATTTGCAAATTATGATTCCTACTGCAGGATTTTCGTGAGGTAGTTTTATGGTGTCGTTTAACACGTTGAGGTAAAATTCCATTTTGCCTTTGTATTCTGGCAAAAAATCACCGATTTTTAACTCGATGGCTATTAGACTTTGCATGTTTCGGTTGTATAGCAAGAGATCGATGAAATACTCTTTACCATCTATTTCAATTCTATATTGGTTGCCTATAAAGGAGAAATCCGGTCCGAAATCCATTAAAAAAGCTCTTATATTTTTTACAAGTGCTTCTTCCAATTCTTTTTCAGAATGTTCATCGTCCAATTCAGTATAGTCCCACGAATATTCGTCCGATATTGCTAAAATAGCTTGCTTTTTAATGTTTTCAGGCAATGTTTGCTCAAAATTTGTTTGTCCAAGTATAAATCTTTCAAAGGTTTTTAGTTCAATTTTATGTATCAGAACATCTTTTGTCCAGCCCATTTTTTTAGTAGCAAGAATGTAAAATTGCTTTTCTTGCAATTCTTTACACCTGCTCATAATTACCAAATGTTTTGTCCAGCTAATTTCTGCAACCAATGGTTGCAGAATTTCGTTTCTGCAGTATTCCTCATAAAATTGAACCATATACCACATATTTCTACTACTAAATCCTTTAATACCTGGAAACTCTTTTTGAATATCCTTTGACAGGTTTTCAACAACCGATTTACCCCAACCTTCTTTTTGTTTAAGCGAAAGTTGATGGCCAATTTCCCAATACAACTGAATGATTTGGGTATTAACAATCTTAGCAGCTTCATATTAAGCCAATCGGATTTTGTTTTTCAATTCCGATAAAAAATCTGAATAAATAGTGTCCTGAATATTCATAATCGCATTATTACACCGTTCCTTATTTCACCAATATTGGACTTACATGGTACAGTTATGTACTCGTTTTGTACCTAAAATTATTTCGCTAAAATAACAATTAGTTCTTAATTTTTTGCTTCTAACCACTTTTTTGGTAAACATTTAAGCATTTAATCGCTAAAATAGAATTTTCTTTGGTAAGTACGCCACAAAGTATAATATCGAATTTTATGACAGGCAATTACGCTTTATCTATATGTCTTCGGCTTGGCTAAACTCAGAATCTTCTCTGTTCGTTTCATGTTGATGTTCGGTTTTTTTATTCAGACCGGAATAAGTCATGATATTCTGTGTTTTTCTTTAAACCGTAAATGCTTATGCCAATTGCCGGACTACAATTCTCGGCAACACAAAATGTTTAGACCGTAAGCTCACTTGTTTGCTGATGCGCCATAATCTCACCAGCCTCTGTAATGTTTTCGTTCACTTATCTTTGAATATTTTTAACAAAGGTAGGCGGATATAAGTAAGATGGCAAGATTGACATGACATAATGTTTACTTTACTGACTATTGCTAGTTAAGATCTCTTTCCATAAACACAACTGTTGAATCAAATAAAGTGTTGCCCTCATAATTAATAATGATTTCATTCTTTAATTTTTTAATAATCTCCATTTTATTTTCAATCGATATTTTTGAGGAAGTGTTATTCATAATGTCTTTTACTGTAACTTTTACGTCTGCATTACATCTTTCAAGTATTTTAGTCTTGAGATATTCTTTTTCATCAGATCCTTCATCAAAATCATCAATATTGTTTAATACATTATTGAATACATCTTGAATAGCATTTGCAACTACTTCTAAACTTGATTTAATTTCAATAATTGTCAATTGATTTTTGTCAATTGAGTCAGTGAGACCTTTAATTTGCCCATCAATTTTATCTGAACTATCATTTATTGTTTTTTCTAAATCCTTTTTCAAATTATCAGTTGTAGTAATACTCTTCTTTGAAATAGCTGCATTGGTAACTTTCGTCATAGTATTTCCGAATATTCCCAAAAATTTGTCATGAATAAAGCTGTTAACAGTTTCAAGTCTTGTAACAATGTCATTTAGTTTGCCAAGTAATTGAATTGTATTAGCATTTGTTTTTGAGGAAACTTTATAGTAATGATAAGATTGAACCACTGCGAAAATCCCTAAAGAAATTGAAATTATACCAGTAGCAAATGAAACCCAAGTAATAATATCCATCATAGAAATATTCTTTGAAGCAATATTCGAAATTTGCCCAAGAGAATTTATTTGTAGTAAAGTTATATTCATATAAAATATTTTAATTTCCACATACCATACAATTTGGATCTTTTTCTACCTTTGCACCATACCACCTAAGTATTGAAGGTTTGTTATAATTATATTCAAGCTTGTTCAAACTGTCATAAACATATTCTCGCCTATTAGCCCAAATATAGTAGTCGGCAACTAAATCTTCCTCTAAACTTGAAATGCCGGATGGAAACCCTTTCGAAAGTTCTACTAATGCAAGTTTTACCATGAAATTTGTGATTGGTGCAATATCAGATGCCAAACCTACTTGAACAATCATATCAAGATTTTCTTCGCTTGTATAATCTGGTAGAAATTTTCTTGCTTGTCTTTCTCTTTGTGAGATTTCTTCTTCCGTGTTTCGAAAGTTCTGAGAATGAAGGCAATTATAGCATGGACCCTTATGAGGTCGTACTCTAAATACATCACCTCCAATTGCCCGAGTAATTGTTCTTCCAAATATTGCAGGAAAATTATTCTTTAGTGCTATATCATTAAGAAAAAAACGACTTTTGTCATTGTCCGAAGCACATATAATAATGTCAACATCAGACAATGCAGAATTACACTCGACTGGTTTTTCATTTATATCAATCTCATAAGTTTTAATTTTGGCATAAGGGTTTTTCAATAAAATACAGTCTCTTACAGCAAAAGTTTTATATCTACCCAAATCGTTTATCCCGCAAATATGCCGCGCTACATTTGATAATTCTATTCTGTCAAAGTCAATCAATACAAAATTACCAATGCCTGCTTTTGCTAATTCAACAGCAATTGGAGATCCGCCACTACCTAAGCCGACTATACCTACTGTTTTCTTTTCAAGCAAGGAAGTTTCTAAAAGCCCTTTGCTCCTTGAGTATAATTCAGATTTTTCTGGAATATACTTAACAATACACTCTATTATTTTGGTTTCTATTAAAAGCTTAGCTTTTGCAATAAGTTTATTATCATTGATTGTTAAAGAAATAATTAAACTATTATCGTGATAATCGTCAATTTGGGATTGCTCTAATTTGTCTTTAGATTCATAGATTAAAAATAACGTACGTATTCCTTTCCCCGAAGGTAAAACTTTTGGTATTTCAGAAAAGGCATGAATTACACTTGCATCATCCATGCAATAAGCAAATCCATTTGTTGTTGTCAGGGTTTTATTTTCAAATAAAATCCTGATCTGTTCTTCGTGTAGGAAAACAAGAGGTTTCATAGTTGAAGATTAAATTTAAAAAAAACCGTCTTTATAAATCGAATCAACAACAACTGCATTTGGTGCTTGCTCCTGTTCTGTTGGGGCTTGCACAATCAACTCACCTGTATTGGGATCAAACATCAATTTTTTAACTGATGATTGTTGATTTTTCTTTGCAAGTTCTTCTTGCACTTTTTTGGGATTTGTGTTGTTTGCCATTGCTATTCGTTTTGATGTGTTAAATAATAATCAAGAGTTTTTCCAGTATTTTTATGCCCATCTAGTGCCTCTAGCCATATTCTAACTTTCATGAGTACTTTGTAAAAAGTAATATTTCCGTTCCAATTACTCGATCGGTAATGGCATATTTTAGGATAACCATCTTTTGGACTCAATAAGTGCATTACAGAACTTGTTCCAAAATCAATCAGGCTTTTTCCTAAATAATCTTTGACTGGATTTGGATATGTAATAACGACTTCAGGAACTGAATATGGTAAATCATTAGGGACATAAACTCTAATTTTGTAATTGTTTCTTGCATTTGTTTTCATCCACCCTTCCACACAAACACTACCTCCAACATTTGTATAACTAAACGCAGGAAAATATTGAGAAAGGATGTCAATTTCTTTTTGTAATCGATTTTGTTGTTCATATGACCAGCCCATAATATCTATGTTTAATTAAATTTTAATTTTATTGGGTATTGTAAAATTCGGTCTAGTCCGAAATATAAATCAAAAGGTAATAAAAAATTTATTCTTGATGAACCCGTCACGTTAATATGGTGTTTTATTTCCTTTTCTGCTTCTTTTTTTACAAGAATAAGAATTGGATTTTCTTTAGAAAAATCAATTGGGAAACGTATCTCATATTCTATACAATCATAGTTAAATGTTATGCCAATTGTTTTGTCTTCATTTTGAATTAACTCAACATTTGAAAACGCTATATTTTCTTTAAATCTATTATACTCATTCCTCAAAAACATTCTACCCTCTTCAGTACTAAAAAATGAATTTTGTGGTAAATCAACTTTGTCAGAAAGAACAACTATTTTATTTGGATATAACCTGGTTTGTTCAACCTTAAATTTGGCTTTTTTTGTTTTTGGGTAAGTGATGAAACTAGCTTTTTCGTCAATAGATTTTCTATATGGACTAGAATCAGGTAAAATTGCCCACATAGTTTCTTTGTAAAAGTTTTTAAACGTATTACAAAATAAAAAACCATTAATACTGACAATATCAGACGATATAATATTACAAATGGAAATAAAAAATTTGTCCACGGTTTGGGTATTAAGTAAATTACGCATTGTATTTACATCCCCGCTACTAGGATAGTTAAGCCCAATATTATGATGAGAATGCCAAGAACCTATATGTTCTAGCCCCCAATTAGTATGTATAATATTCCCACATTTGTGTAGATATGGGATGTCCTGATAAAATGAAATTGACGTTCTTGTGGTATTTTTACCTGGTCCAGTTACATACATAATGTTAGGTCCTCCTTTTGTCCAATGACCAAAGAAGTCCCCGCCAGTTTCCATATCTTTGTAATCCAGAACACATCTGGCAATAAAAGCCAACTCGTTTTCGTTTATTATTGATTTGATTTCAGTCATGAATAAAAAAATTAAGTGCCAAGGTTAAACAAATTTTAATTAATTATGCAATTTATTTTAATAATTATTTTTATTATATTCCATCACAGTTTTTTCGCTTGACTGTAACCAATTTAGTTTTATTTAATGTAACCCTAAAATGGGTTATAAAAAATATAAAATGCTCACAGTTGTTTATTTCTCCAGAATCATCATTAAACCCTGCTTTTTTCTGTAAACTTTCCATCCAGTTGCCAATATTTATTGTTGTTTCAAAATTTATTTTTACAATAGCAAAGGAAAGAATAATAAACTGAATAACAAGATTTTTTATGAAAAAAATTGAGAAAGTAAAAAAATAATTTCAGAAGGTTAATTGCGTTTAATGCTTGGGCAAATTGGTGAAAAAGCCCCGATTGGTCTCTAAAACCTATCGGAGCCGGGAAAATCGTCTCCACACTACTTAACCGTCAAAGTACTGATCGAAAATGGTTTTGAGGTATAATAAATGGTGTTGATATCAAATTTTAAAGAGATTGGGTGTTCTTCAATCAGATTGGTCTCGGATGCCTGAGTGATTTTTAAAGAAATGATTATGCGTCAAACTAAATACTTCACCTGGCTTAATCATGTCAAAATTGCAGATTTAATTGTTTCTGTCTCCAAATTTTGCTGTATGCTCCATCTGCTTATCATTTTCCCCGTTTTAGGCAACTCGGTGTCAAGTAAAACATAAGAGACCGTCTTTATTTTTTGTAATTCATTAACGATTCCGGTATTAATTTCAAGAATCTCCAAAAGAAATCCAAGTCGTTTAATAACTGCTTGCGAATTGAAATTCAATGAATAAGCTAACAATTTGTCGAAGTTTATTTTATTTCTGGACATGTATAATGCCTTTGCAATCTCAACTATACCTCCCGCATAACCGGGATTAAACAAACAGTCAATAAAAGTTTTTTCCAAATCTGAACACAGAACTTTATTAAAACTATCTATCCATATTTTTTTCGTACCAAAAAAATGATTTTCGTTATGGTAAATAAATTGAAACGTTATACTCTTGATTTTAAGGGATGAAGGTCGTATTTGATTTGAAACAACAATTTGCTCTTTTAACGATGGCTGTGTAATCAGGTTATGTATCTGTAAAGCTGAATAGTAACCAATATAATGCTCAGTTTCATTCACCAAATACTCCGCCAATAAATGCCAGTCAGGCATAAAGGTATCAGAATCCTGCTCGTAGGGTATAATGTAATAAACACTCTCCTTTAGTCGCATTAAAAGACCTCTTTTAGTCATGTCGCTTAACAATTCTCTGACAGCACTTTCTTTTGATTCAGGTAACGACAAAAAGGCTTCTGAACATCGAAAGCAGTTTCTGTTCTTCTCAATGAAAAATGAAAGAAGTTTATGAGATTGAGTTGAAATATACTTATTTTTCATAGCTAATATATCAGGTTAAACCTGACTACAATGATACAAATAATCTATCGTTTATTTTACTTGAATCAACATAAATTAATTTTCTTGAAGGTTAAAGTATGACTATTTAATCGTCAAAGTACTGATCGAAAATGGTTTTGAGGTATAATAAATAGCGTTATTATCAAATTTTAAAGAAATTGGGTGTTCTTCAATCAGATTGGTCTCGGCTCCCTGAGTGATTTTTAAAGTGGTGGTGACAGTTTCTTCGGTTTTATTCTTGTCAAGGGAGTAAAACCTTGCAACTACTGAATCGTCTGTCTCACTTTTCTTTATTGCCGAAATAACGGTTAAATCGCCTTTGGTACTGAAAAAACTCCGGCTTTCTGGCAAAGGTCTGTTTTGTGCCTGTACCGGATCAAGAACCGTATAAAGCATATTTTGAGACTGTTTACCCTCACGAAATCCATTTTTCCATCCTGACTCATGGATATAAAGTGAAAATGAGAAATGATGATCTCCCAACTGTATATAGTCGTTTCCTTCGCCATGACAACTTTTGCGTGAGGCAAAAAGAATAGGTTGCAGCAAAGTCTTGGCTGTAGGATTGGTTGTAGGATCGAGATAATCGAAGGCTATTACACTTGAACTGATTGTTGCCCCAAACTGACCGTCGGAGGCATTTACCCAGTCGCCCATTGTGCGCGGATGTACAACACGGCAATCGGTTTTATAAATATTTCCTGCAGCTCCTTTTAACTCATCTTTGCCAACTTCGACTACTCCCATTGGAACTTCGTAAGTAATCTTCGGTGAACGCATGTTTAAAGGGAAGGCGGCTCTGAATTCGCGATACAATACACCTTGCCAGTTTTTTACATCAATCTCAAAATCAATACGTTTAATCTGATGAAAGACAATAATAGTCTCTTCAACCACAGCATAAAGAACAGGCTGACGGTACTTAAAAGAAGTAAATACAGGGCCATCAGATACTTTTTCCCAGACAGTTGGGTAATTTCCTGTTTTATCGTATCCTTCCATTGTAGGTTGTTGAATATCAGAAAACTCTCCCGCACCATTCCCAACCGACTGCATAGTAAAAACCTCACCTAACGAAAATTTCGAAGCATCAATTACATCCTTTCCAATAGTTTTGTCGAATAGTTTTTCGATTCCCCCTTTGCCAAAACGAATAGAAAAGAACCGGTTTTCGAAATCGGGATTAAAGGGCGTTTGGTTGGTTTTTATAATCTCTTTTGTTGGTTTTACATAGTATGTGGCGTACCCGACAGAAGGAATTTCGGATGCAATAAATGATATGTTACACGATTTCAATGAATTGTCCTCATAATATTGGGTATGGGTAAGTTGGGTATTTACAGGATTTTGGGCTGCATCAAACAGATCAACACCAAAAGCTTCTCCTTTCTTAAATGTGTATTGACAGCTTACCGGATCATTCCGTTTCCAGTTCAATCCGTTAAAGACCACAAGCGGAACATCGGTTCCTTTAAATGCAATTTTGGAGGCAATTCGCTGAAGTGCAGCATCTAACAATGTCGAAGCATCGGTTCTCGCTTTGACAAATTTACTCAGGAATAACCTGTCGGTAATTTCACCACCTTTTCCGCCCCATCCATGATCGGGGAATATCTTTGCCTGCCATGCCTCATTGATCTTTTCAGTGTTATACGTTCTGAAATTGCCCTCAATCATTGAGTTAATAGCTGAAAATTTCTCTGCATCGGGTAGGAGGATATCGGCCTCGCGACTTGCGGAAATGGCGAAATGGTGTGACGGCCCATGAATGTAAAGCCAAACTGCTGGACGCTCACCCGAAATACTTTTTATTTTCACGGAGTTTTCGCGAATCACATTTAAACAGCTGTTCAGATTGCCGTATTTGAATGGCGGCAGACTGACTTTCAGCCGCTCACCATTTTCATTTTCAATAGTTTGGATGCTATTCCAAAGTTGAATAAAGGGGTCGCAGTTTTTAACCGGTTTCTGATCCCAGATAAATTCATAATTCAACAAAGCAGGAATAATTACCTTTTTTGAATTGGCATCGTAATAGTTGTCCCAGAAAAGCACTTCATTTGCCATTCCTGCTATTGCTTCACTGTTCTTTTTACCAAGAATCAAATAAAACTCGATATAATGACCTGATGAAAACATGGTTACGTTAGAACTGTCGGGACCGTACCAATTGAAAATCCCTTTTTCGTGACGGCTGACAAACATATTCTTTACACCCGATTTTGCCAATATCTGCGACATTTGAAGTGTGCGGCCCGGTACGTCCGAATTATAGTAAGTATCAGATTGATAACCGTTAAAATTGTCGGATAACCACTTTTTCCCGAGGTATAACTGCCGGACCAACGATTCGCCGCTGAACATCTCCTCATAAGGCTGTGTATATGTTGCTCCAATCAAAATACGACCTTCATCCAATCCTTTCTGAATTTCACCCTTTTTGTCGGGGTGGCGGTTCAGATATTCAATAATTATGGAAGTCTGTTCGATGTCCATCTTGAATCCGGGGTCTTCGCGAAGCCTTTTCAGGTAAGGTGTCATCCAGAGTGTGTCGCGCATAATGATACACTTTTCGACCTCGTCAACCCATCCAAGATCCTGATGTGTGGTTATTGATAATAGTATTTCTCCTTTTGAGCAAACCGATTCCGAAACCTTCTTTAACAAGTTAAATGTTTCATTTTCACACTTGAATACACCGTTAGTAACCTGCGCATCGGCACCGGAAACGAAATAATTGAAAAGGATGAATAACAGGATAAATTTCCTCATAGCAGATATTTTATTTTATTTGTAATTTGATGGTCTCGATGGCATTATGACCAACTTTTAAACCGAGGCTTTTACCGTTTCCGGGAATTGGTTTACCATCTTCTTCGATCATATTGGTAAGCTCTGCCTTTTGAAATGGCTGAAACAAGCTGATTTTTGCTTCTGAGTCTTTACCCTCCATATCGTAACAACGGACAATTACCTGATTGTCGTCATCACACTTTTTTATTGTACTCAGTACCACGTTTTTGTTCTCAACAGAGATAAAACTCATCGTTTCGGGCATTGCTCCTTTGACGGAAGTTAGCTTCACTGTAACTGCTTTCAGTGGTTGGTTCGATTGTGTTCCCAACCGGTAGCCATTCTTCCAATCACCTTTATGTGAATAGATTGAAAAGTTGTATGTGTGATCGCCGGGTTGCAGGTAGTAATTCCCTTCTCCATGACAACTTTTGCGACTGGCAAGCAACAGCGGTTGGAGAATGGTATTTCCGGCAGGGTTGGTAGTAGGATCCATCCAGTCGAAAACTGCAACATCGGAACTTATTGTAATTCCGGTGTTTCCATCGGAGGCTGAGAACCAATCCTGTACCTCGCGCGGATGAACCTGCACACATGGAGTATCGTAAATTTGTGATTTTTTGGAAAAACCTGCTGCTCCGGCAATTTCATCTTTTCCAATTCGAACTACACCCATTGGCACTTCATAAGCCACTTCAGATTTAAGCTGATTTACCGGAAAAGCAAGGCGGAATTCGCGATAACGCTCACCGTCAAAACCTTTCAATTCAACGTGAACATCAATCCGTTTGATGGTTTTATACAGAATTATCTGTTGCTCAACTGTTACATGTTTTATCTCTTTTGTGAATTGATATACATCTCGTAAGGCTCCGCTTGAAACGAGTGACCAGGGTTGATTATATGAGCTGAGTTTTTCAAAACCCTCCATTGTAGGTTGTTGAACATCAGTAAATTCTCCGGCTCCATTTCCAACAGATTGCATGGTGAATAATTCGGCACCCATAAATTTATCGGTTTTCAGTAAGTTTACCGATAACTCTTTGTCGTATAAAGATTTAATGCCACCATTGGCAAATTCAACCTTATAAAAACGGTTTTCGCAGGTGGTGTTAGTTGCCTTATAAGAATTTGATTGGGTTGACGGTTTCCCTTTTTCGAGGTAATAGGTTTTATATCCAACGGATGGAACGTTTTCGGCAACAAACAAAAAGGTGATTACTTCATCTTTTTTGTTGATAATCTGGTGTTCATCAATTAATTGATAGGGTATTTCAATCCCTTTTTCGTCAATGAGTCTGAAAGTGTTTTGCTCATTCCCTTCCACATCGAGGGTAAATTTCACAATATCACTTCGCTGCCACGACAATGGATTAAACACTACTATCGGAATGGCCGATTTTGAGAATTGAATTCGGGAAGCGATATTGTTGACTGAGTTGTTTACTATGTCGGAAGCGATAGATCTCGCTTTTTCATAAGAAGTACGGAAAGCCCTGTCGGTCAGGTCGCCATGCTTGCCTCCCCAACCGTGGTCGGGATAGATGGCATTTTCCCAGGCGGTGGTAAACGAGGCTTGCGGGTAGTTTTTAAATGAACCTTGCTGTAGCGCATCGAAAGTGGCAAATTTTTCGGCATTAACAAGCAGTCGTGAGCCTTCGCGCGATGCCTTGAGTGCTTTCTGATGCGAGGGACCATGAATATACAACCATACATCAGGACGCTCTCCGGTAATTTTATCGAAATCGGGATTTCCTTTGGCTATAGCTTCGATCATTTCGGTTCCGGTGGCATATTTGATTAATGGACGGTTTAAAGTTGCAGATTTTGAATTCCAATCTTTGAAAAAGGCATCATAATCGGGAGGTGTTGCAAAGTCGTGCGAATAGAGAAACGGGAACTCAGGATTTAATTTCCGTTTTTTGAAATATTCGTTCCATTCGGAAAGCATGGTTGAGAAAGCATTAGTGAGTGAATCAATGTTTGTATTTGCCTTACGGACAGGAATTCCGGCTTCGTCATACTGACCGGGAGTAAAGCAGGTAATATAGCTTCCGTCAGGACTATACCAGTTGTAAATTCCGGGCTGATGTCTGCTGAATTGCATATAGGGAATACCTGACTTTGAAAGTATCTGTGCCATTTGCAGCGATCTTCCGGGAACATCTTCGTTCCAGTAGGTTTTAAAATCGCATCCGGGAAGGGTTTTTTTCAGCCATTTGCGTCCGAGATAAGTTTGGCGGATTAGTGATTCACCATCGTACATTGATTCGTAAGGTTGTTTGTAGGTGGCACCCCATTCGAGGCGACCTTCCCGTGTATATTTCAGAATCTCTGTAATTGATTCGGGATGTCGTTGAAGATATTCCCTGAGGCTGAGGGCATCTTCGACTGAAAACTTAAATGTGGAATTCTTTTTTAGTCTTTCAAGTGCGGGTGTGATCATTCGCACGTCTCGAAACTCGATACATTTGCCTATGCTGTCCATCCAGGCGATATCCTGGTGAGATGATGGGACGACACTTACGGTTCCGCCTTTGAAATAGGAATAATCCTTGCTTTTCGATGGGACGGATGGTTGTCCGATTGCAGAAAAAGTGTTTGATATGATCAAACAGGCTAAAAATAAGAGAGCTTGAACCTTAAATGAAGCAGAAATGAATGATTTCATAAAAGAAATGTATTAATAAACCGATTGAAATAATTTTAAAATATTTTAGTATAATATTCACGTTCAACCCTTTTCAGGGTTGAGATTTGCGCTTTATTCTTATCCTTACCACGGATTCCATCCGTGGCTATTCACGTTCAACCCTTTTCAGGGTTGGGTATTTTGTTCATATTACAACCGCGAAGTGGTTGAACGTGAATAGCCTTATGTGAAACATAAGGGACATGGTGAAACAGTCCCCGGGAACCCCAAAGGGGTTCAACAATACAAACAAACAATTTTTCACGTTCAACCCTTGCAGGGTTGCGAGTTGCGTTTTATTCTTATCCTTACCACGGATTCCATCCTTACCACGGATTCCATCCATGGTTATTCACGTTCAACCCTTTTAGGGTTGGGATTTGCGTTTTATTCTTATCCTTTCCACGGATTCCATCCTTTCCACGGATTCCATCCGTGGCTATTCACGTTCAACCCTTTTCAGGGTTGGGCATTTTGTTCATATTACAACCACGAAGTGGTTGAACGTGAATAGCCTTATGTGAAACATAAGGGAAATGGTGAACCAGTCCCCCGGAACCCCAAAGGGGTTCAACATTGCGAAACAAACAATTTTTCCATTTCAAAAAACATTTCAAATTTATTGATGATTAATGATAAAAACAAAAACGAATCACCATAAGGCCTCAAGGGTAACAAAACCCATCGCCGGAACAAGAACCTCATCCGAAATATTATTTTGTCCTTCTGGCACATCAAAATCAATTTGCCGTACTGATGCAGGTTTTCTGAAAGGCCATTCTATTTTAACCAATTCATCTTTATCTGAAACAGACCGAAGTCTTAATTGTGTGGCTTTTCCGTCACTATTTGTCTTGAGTATTGATGCAATAACTGAGGCACTTCCATTAATGGCAAAAACAGGCTTACCGTTGAAGTCGGACTTTAATTGTGCCTCAATTAACGGCTGAGCCTGTTCGAGGCCAAAACGATTAGCTGAAGCCGCATTGTAAGCTGAATTATGCGGAAGAATCCGGTACCGAAATTGAATTTTGCCTTCCTGACTTAATGGGAAATTTGTATGCCAATGGTTGTTCAATGCCCAGGAATATATCGTTGCACTTGGCTCTGTTTTACGAATCCACAATGGTGAATTTGTTGCAGCACCCAAAATATTTGCTGTAATGTCACCAGTTTCAAAGACCGGTGCATCAAGAGAACACCAGGTAATTCCCCTGTCGCTATTCGATATGTCGAGCCACCGCTGCATGGCTATCCAGTTGCGGTTAGCAGCGGAAAGCTGATTTGTTTCAAGTTCCATAATTCCCCACGGAATATCAACTCTGGTAATTGGATTTGGGATATTGAAGGCAAAACCAATATGAATTCCTTCTTTTTTTAGAATCGGCAGTTTATCAACAATATTTCTGATTTCAACCTGTGGTTGCCCTGCAATGACGGTGACCTCGCGGGTTAGGCTGTTACAACCTTCTGCTTCAGATTCTACAAGAATAGTTGCCAGCAAAGGACCATTTTCTCTTATGGATATTTTCACATTTGAAGTCCCAGTTGCTTTTTCAGGAGTTTCTGCCCCTTTCAGGTATCTGAAGCTGTTGAGTTTGCATAAGGCTTTTGCATCAACAAATTCCTGTTTTCCGCTTGTTAAACTTGAAATATCACCTGTCAGAGGGTCAATTACAATTTGCACAATTCCGTTGTTGAGGGTATTATTAATCGCAAGATTACCTTTTTCTGTAATCTTTTTCTTTTTAAGAATATACTTTTTTGAACCAAAAGCAGGAACATCTGTGGCAATAAATACAAGTTCACCTGTTGTAAGTTGCTGAGATAAAATAGTTTTACCCTTTTCGTCACAGACACTTGCGAAGTTTTTGCTTTGAGCGGATGGAATAGTAACCAATCCTCCCCGCGACCAGGAGAGCGTATTGAAAACACCTATAACCGGGCTTTCATTGTCAGTAACCGGCGATAAAGCTGCTGCCATCAAAGATTTACTTCTGTCTTCGGCTTCCTGAAAATATCCAAATTTTACTTTTAGGATGTCATTTGTAATTGGCTGTTTTTTTGGATCCATGTAACACCAAGTGTGTTCAGTACCCATTATCACATTTCGCCAGGCTTCGTCAAAGTCAGAGCGTGGGGCAGGTTTGCCCGGTTGTAGCATTGTCCAAAGTGTTTCAGTCTGTATAAGTCGCTCTTTTGATGAACGGTTCATTCCCGTTTGTTTGGCGGCAGTACCAAGTCCATCAGTCCAATATTCGGTAAAGTCACCCTGCAGAACCGGCAACTGATCTCCGTATTTTTCCTCAAAAGTGCGCATTATATCAGTAGCACTGGCAATTATCAGATGGGGAAAAGCATATTCTTCATTCCAGCTTTTCACTGCATCGGGAAGGTCGGCATCAATAGGTGTATTGTCGGCCATTGCCCACGACATTGCAAAAATATCGTAAGGGTAATAGTCTGATTTTTCAAGTTCGGGTAATTTATCTTTAAGGTATTTGTCAATGAAATTATCGCGGGGATGATCTGTTTTTACTATCTGAATCAGCTTTGAGGGATCAGTTTGACCGGCCATCAACGGCCAGTAAGCATGACCTTTTGCAATAGCTCCGGGAGTATAGCTTCCCGGCTGGAGAAACAGAATTTTTGATTTCCCGTCAGGACCTATCCACCAAAATGGTTTAAAACTCTGTTCGGTAGAAAGACCTACTCTGTCTGAACCATTGTTCATGGCAAAGCAGTATTTTATTCCAAGTTTCGCAGCCACAGGGACAACTCCCCATGACATTCCCGGAATATCAACCTGAACTAATGTCTCTATTTTCTTTCCGGTTAGCTTTTCCAGTTCCTTGCTTTCGCGAAAGAACTCAAAAAACTCTTCATCTGCCGAAGTGCTTGTGTTGGTGTGAATATATCCTGCATCAAGATGGAGGAAACCCTTTCCTACAGCATCAACGATATAGGCTTTTTCCTCCGGTGTTGCTGTTTTCAAATATCTCTCAACCGGCCATAAAACCTCAGGATTCCAAAGATAGCGTGCATCTTTTGGATAATCGGCAGTTTTCTTTGAGAGTTCTATACCGTTGATTAAGTTACGCTTATGAATTATTTCAACGTTAGCCTGTGTATTGGTGTAGCCAATATCAACATGTGAATGAGGATAAATATAGACTGTCCATTGGATTAGTGCGGGTACTATTATTGATCCTATAAGTATTTGTGTTGCACCACGTAAGGTGATTGTTGCTTTGGAATCATTTTTTACTCCTGCACCGGCAGGCAGCAAAACCGAAAACCGGTCAATGCCATCTTTTGAATCTAATTCGATCATTTCCTTTTCGCCGGAACATTCAATTTCAATAGTTCCTTTTCCTGAAAACTTCCGGCCAAGAAAATTTATAGTGATTTCTCTGCCTGGTTTCCCATCAGGACGATATCGATAATAAGGTTGAACAACACATTCTATCGCTTCAGGGAAAGAAATGACCGAAACTGTTTTAGGTTTCTTTTTTTGAGAATCTCCTGCAAACAAAAGCTTAGAATTTTGGAAAGTCAGTAAAAATATCACGGAAAGCGTTGAAATAAAGAATTTTTTCATCATGTCAATAGAATTAATGCAAACGTAAAAGTATAGGTCTTACCTGAAATTTCTTGCAGTATCAATCATTATTTTTAAATTCTCCGGTGGTGTAGTCGGAGGAATTGCACAACCTGCATTTAGAATAAACCGGTTTGAGTTTTGATAAACGGACAACAATTCTAAGGTTTTATTCTGAACAGCATCTAAAGTTCCCAAAGCTAAAACTCCGCTTGGGTCAATATTTCCGATGAAGGTGGAGGAGTTACGAAAAGTGTTGAATATTTTGGTAATATCGGTTTTGTAATCCAGCTCAAAAGCATCGGCATTTGTCAACAACATGTTTTCCAGAATAACATCCGTATTGCCGCAAATATGCAGAGCATAAGCTACACCTGACTGATGAGCTGTTTCAACGATTTTCTTTTCGTAAGGAAAGGCAAATTTCAGATACATTTCAGGTGAAATCATTTCGGGGCCTGCCGGACTATCGCCATTTGAAACCATATCGCAGCCGGTTTGAGCCATTAACCTGATAAACTGCGAACAGGCATCGGTACAATATTCGAGTAATGCTTCGAGTTGTTCGTCTGAGCCAAGCATTAAATCAAGCATCCAGTTTTGTGCACCGCGCATCATACTTGCGAGCGAAAAGGGAGCCTGATCGCAGTTACCACGAATATAGATTTCGTTTTTGTAATACTCCTTTAACAGTCGAACAGCTTCGAGCCATACCTGTATATACTTGTAATCCTCAACCTTAACACGTTTCAGGTTAAAAACGTCTTCC
>CAILKW010000441.1 GCA_903834845.1 uncultured Bacteroidia bacterium
ATGAAGCTTAGAGTTGTTATAATATTCGCAATTATAGGATTATGCTGCTGCCAAAGCGATGATAGTAATGATTATAAATCTGTTGGTGAGATTATTGGGCCTGACGCAGGTATGTGTATTTGTTGTGGTGGCTGGCATATTATTATTGAAGGTACGACCTACAATTTTGATTCTGTACCGGCAAATTCAGATATTGTTTTACAAATGGAAACATTCCCGTTATTCGTAAAGCTCGACTGGCAACTACCTGATAAGCAGGGATGCCCAAAATGGATAACAATTCAAAGAATGAGAAAGCAATGAAAATTGAATTTATTGCACTCTGTTTTCATTGCCGTTCAATAATCGTTTAATATTTGGAATATGCAATATAACTATCAGAACAGCACAGGCTAATAAATAATAAAATTGAAAAGTTATTTTATTGACCAATAGATCAGAAACTGGTAATACGATTGATAAAACAATAGACCCTAAAGAGACTGTTTTATATTTCCATTTAACAACAAAATAAAAAAACACGGAAATAAATACGGAAAATGGAGTCAAAAGTAATGACGCACCTAAAGTAGTGTTTACCCCTTTTCCACCTCTGAAATTTAAAAAAACCGAGAAATCATGCCCCAGAATTGTTGCAAAAGCTACGATGTAAATATAGATTTCTTCAAAATGAAAGATATTCATAACTTGCAGAAGATAAACCAATGCAACAGGCAGAAAACCTTTCAACATATCAAGAAGCTGTGTTAATGCAGCTATTTTTTTCCCGGCAATTCGTCCTACATTTGTCGAACCAATATTACCGCTGCCAAGCCCAAGAATACTTTTCCCGGTAAATTTCTTAGTTAAAATATATCCAAAAGGTATTGAACCTACTAAATACGCAACCAAGACCAGCGATATTTCGGGCCATAAGTTCATTTCAGTTCTTTCAGTATTCGCAATGCTTCATCAATATGCTTTTCTGCTTTTATTTGTGAATTAAAAACGAATACAACTTTTCCCTCTTTATTTGCAATGTAGGTAACTCGGCCTGGAAGCAATCCAAACAAATCGGTGGGGACATTAAACAATTTACGCACTTTATTGCCTTCATCACTTAAAAGAGTGTAGTTTAACCTGTATTTCTCGGCAAACTCCTTATGGCTTTTAACTGATTGTCCGCTAATGCCTATAATCATGGCATTAGCTTCAGTAAAGACGTCAAACTGATCGCGGAAAGAGCAGGCCTCTTTAGTACAGCCTGGACTATCGTCTTTGGGATAAAAATAAATCACCAGATTTTTTTTACCTATTACCGAATCAATGTTAAAAACATCGCCGTTTTGATCTTTCAGCGAGAAGGAGGGAATCGTACTCCCAACATCTGTTTTGTCCATTTCGTAAGTATTTGTTGTTTGTGAATAACTTTTAAAATTAAAATAGAAAATAAAAAGCAGCACATAAATTGAGAGATAAAACCGGTAAAAATTTCTGAATTTCCTGTATTCCAAATTATCCGGATAAATATTCCCTAATAATCCTTTGATTTCTTTCATAAAAACAGGTTTAATATTTATAGTCCAACTATCAGTTTTATAGATCAATTTGCGAAATTTGCTTCGATATATTGTCAAAGGCAAACCCCATACAATGAATAATATCAGCCAAAAATTTACATATAAGAAGTTCATATTTTCGATTTTTTAGGAAACCAAGGGAAAAATGAGTTGGTTTTTTGGATGTAGGCAGAGTATTCCGGTTTTTGATTTTTCAAAGTTTGTTCGAGCAGAGCTACACCCGAAACTTTAATAATAAGCAAAGTCATTATAATTGAACCTATTATATACCAAGGGCTACCTGATGCAATGCAAAGTAGTCCATATCCCCACCAAACAGCAGCATCACCAAAATAGTTTGGATGTCGGGTAAAACGCCAAAATCCTGTATTTAATACCTTGCCTTTATTGAGTAAATTCATTTTGAATTTCGCCATTTGGAAATCACCACCAGCTTCAAAAATAAAACCGACCATCCAAATCAAAATGCCTATAAAGTCAATAATATTCAGGCTTGTTTCATTTGAGGACAGGCTAACGCCATATAAAGTAACTGAAATAATCCACATCAAAATTCCCTGAAGTAGAAATGTTTGAAAATAGCTTATCCACCAATAATTTTTCACACCAAATTTTCTTCGGAACTCACGGTATCGAAAATCTTCTCCTTTTCCGATATTTCGCCAGGCAAGATAAATGGAAAGTCGAAGTCCCCAAATAGCTACCATTACAAACAACACAATTTGACGTATGTTAATAGCTTCAGATGAAAAAAAATAAAAGGCATTAACAATTATGAATCCCAAACCCCAAAAGAGATCAACAATGCTAACGTTTCTAAGGTAAACGCTTAAAATCCATAAAAAAGTCATTAATGAAATAATAAGAAGTAATCCTTGTATATATATCATGCCCATAATTAGATAATTAATCAAACATTAAAGAAACTGCTATTGCTCCAATTCCAACATTCATACCAATTACAGGAGAAATATCAACTACTGAAACAGGTTTTCGACCAGTTAACCGATACATCTTTTCGGTATATTTTTCAGCCCCGGCACTGTTACGTGCGTGTAAAACAATATAATTCCATATTTTCTTCTCGCTGCTTATGTTTTTGATGTGCTTCATCACTTTACTTATGTTAGCCCTTTGGCTGAATGTTTGACCCATTAATACAGATTTACCATTGCTATCCATCGAAACTATGGGGTTAATACCTAATAAATTAGCGATAAATCCCTTTTGCTTCGACACCCTGCCTCCTTTAATCATATATTTCAGACTTTTAACACTGACAAAGATTTTTGCATCATTAATCCAGGTTTTCACTTCATCTGCAATTGTCTCAATCTGCCAACCAGCTTCAATAGCCTGCGCAATTCTTAAAACAATCAGACCTAATGCACCCGATAAATTCTTGGAATCAATAACAATTACCGGTTTATTGAATTCGTTCTTTATTCTTTCGGCCGCTTTTGTACTACTTTGATATGTTCCGCTGAATTGGCATGTAAGATGAATAGCGATAATGGCATCGTAATAAGAAGCTAAATGAGAATACAGATTGGTAAAAGTACTCTCGTTTATCAGAGATGTTTTTGGAAATTCTGAACTGGATTCAAGGGTACTGTAAAACTGTTCCGGTTTCATTGTCACTTTATCAAGATAGTGACTATCGCCAAAACTAATATTTAAAGGAACGACATTAATTTGGTAATTATCAATAATTTCCTGAGACAAATCGCAGGTAGAGTCAGTTACTAAAGCGATATTCCATTTTCGTTTGACAGCAATTTCACTCTGTCGAATCATATCATCAACTTTTTGGAAAGTTATTGAACTGTAATCTTTCAGCTCATAAAAAAGGGAGGCAGGATCATTTGTATGTACATGAATGCGGCAAAGACTTTCCGAACCGGCCACTACAACAGAATTGCCATATTCATTGAGACGTTTTTGAAGCTCCGATTTGCTTAGTTGAACTTTCCGAAGAATCGCTTCGGTGCAGAAACGATATTTAATATCTTCATCTGCAATGTGTTCGTCATGAATAAGCAAAATATCACCGCTTGATTCAGTCACAAAATTTCTGATATTCCGACTCTTAATAAATTCAATAATCCCTTCAATAAATAATACAAATCCTTTTGCCCCGGCATCAACAAAATTATACTGATTTAAAATATTCAACTTTGATTTTGTTTCAATTAAGGATTTTTCAAGGATTACAAATGATTCGATAAATATTTTTTTAAAATCACTTATTATTGATTTTTTGCTGGAGAAATAATCGGACCAATCCTTAATAACGGTAAGCATTGTTCCTTCGACAGGATTTGTAACTGCTTCATAAATATACGGGATAGATTTCTTTAAGCTGTCAGCAAATTCGGATACTGTGATTACACTTTTGTTAATAGTCTCCTGACTTATTCCAAATAAAAACTGGGCAAATATAACCCCCGAATTTCCACGAGCCCCGATTAATGCTGCTTCGGCAATATTATTTACAGTAGTTTTATATGATCTGTGAGGTCTTAAATTGTCTATTACCGAACGAATAGTTGAAGCCATATTTGTTCCGGTATCTTTATCGTTAATCGGAAAAACATTGATTCGATTTATTTCCAGTTGATTTTGCAGGATTTTATTTCCTCCGGCAAGAAAGGCATAGTAAAGAAAACGCCCGTCTATTTCAAGAATTCGTGCCTCTTTCATCAATTTTTCATTTGTATGATCAATTCAACGAAATAACAGGTGTTTTTGTTTTATATCAATCACTTTCTGCTCATCGAAGGCGGAACATCCTCCTGTTTATTTCCCCATTTTTTGTTCGGCTCAGATCCCATTTCGAAAATCAGTAATCCTCCATCAACGATCTCCTTATGCGAAAGCCAGGTTCTATTAATAGGTTTTCCGTTTAAAACAGCCGATTGGATGTACTTATTTTTTTGTGAATTATTGTTCGACTGAATAACAAATGTTTTGCCTTTATCTAAATTAATCGTGGCTCTTTGGAACAAAGGACTTCCAATAGTATATGTTGTACTTCCGGGTGTTACAGGAAAGAATCCCAAAGCACTGAGAATATACCACGATGAAAGTGATCCCATATCTTCGTTACCGCACAAGCCGCCAGGGCCGATCCTGTAAAGCTCTTCACACACCTGCCTTGCCCGCGCCTGAGTTTTCCAAGGTTCACCTGCATAGTTGTAAAGATAGGCGACATGGTGCGAGGGTTGATTTCCCTGAACATATTGCCCAATTGTTCCCACGACCCCAACATATTTAGGAGGTGTGATATTAGGGCTCATTTCAAAAAAAGTATCCAACTTAGCATTAAACTCTTTATTTCCCCCAAACAGGTTTATCAATCCTTGTACATCGTGCTGAACGGACCAAATATATTGCCAGGCATTCGATTCAGTGTAATGCCTGTTTGGTCTCTTGCCAACCAAAAGCGGATCAAAATACTTGTAATAAGAATGTTCACCATCTTTTACGATTTCCTGCTCTCTCCCATTCAATGCCTCAAGCCATGAACCATCCGCCTTTTTGGGTCGCATAAAATTGGTTTGCTTATCCCATAAGTTTTTATAATTGGAAGCCCGGCCAAGAAATAACTCGTAATCCTCCTTTTTTCCTAATTCTTTGGCAAGCTGAGCAATACACCAATCATCGTAGGCCAATTCCATTGTATTAGGAACTGACTCGGTTACTTTGTCAACAGGTGTATATCCGAGCTCCATATAAAATTTGAGTCCTGATCTTCCTGCATATTTTGGCACCGGGGGCTTGGGTTCTTCCAAGGCTTTTTTGCGCATTGCATCGTAGAGGAAATTTACATCAAAATCTCTGTATCCTTTCATATAGGCATCAACGACTATCGGAATAAGATGATCTCCAACCATGGCTTCTCCAAAAATATTTAAAAAATGCTGGGCAGGAAGCCATCCGTAATCCTTTGTTTTCGCAACAATTGACTTTATAAAATCATTAACATGATCAGGGGCAATAATTGTTAAAAGAGGATGTTGTGTGCGGTATGTATCCCAGCATGAGAAAGATCCGTAAAAATCATAACCCTTTGCTTCGTGTACTTTCTTGTCTGATCCAAAATATTTACCGTCAACGTCCTGCGAAATATATTGTGAGAGTAATGAGTGATACATTGAAGTATAGAAAATCTCTTTCTGATCTTTCGTAGCACCTTCAATACTAATCTTTGACAACTCTTTTTCCCATATTTTACGTGCATTATTTCTGATTGCATCAAAATCCCAATCTGGTATCTCAACATTCAGATTTTTGCGTGCACCATCCACACTTGTATAGGAGATCCCGACTTTCACCATTATCTGTTCCTTCTCGGTGGTTCTGAAACTGACAAACGCGCCAATATTTTTACCGGTTTCGCCATTTTTATAGGGCCATACACTACCACCTGATTCAGGCGTTTTAAGATCATTATCGAAAGTACCGTAATAGGCAAAAGGTTTGCTGAATTCTGCAACAAAATAGACTTTGCCTAATCCGGCACTTTTTATTCCTTCTATCCGGTTGTTATTCAATATTTTCAATTCCGATAAATCCGTTGAAGTGTTATTTCCTATTTGATGACCCAAATCCAATATTATTCTTGAATTTTCGCTTTTTGGAAACGTATAACGATGGAATCCCGCTCTTTGCGTTGAAGTCAATTCCGCTTTAACGTTATAGTCTTTCAATAGCACAGAATAGTATCCGGGAGAGGCAATCTCATCTGCATGGTCAAATCTCGAACGATAACCTTCATCAGGATTTTCGAGTGAACCGGGAACAGTTTGCAATTTTTGCCCCACTGTCGGCATCAGCAAAACTTCGCCGCCGTTCACCATTCCGACACCGCTCCAATGTGTATGGCTGAATCCCATTATGGAACTTTCGGAATAGATATACCCGGCACAATATGTCCAGCCTTGGTTATTCATATCCGGGCTTAGGTGAACCATCGCAAACGGCAGGGAGGCTCCCGGAAAAGTATGCCCGAAAAAGTCGGTTCCGAGAAACGGGTTTACATGATCAACCGGATTGTCTGTTTGAGCTATCGCAATGTTTTGCAATGCAATACCGAAAAATAGGCCAATAATGAAGGATCGGATGAGGGGGAGTTTCATTTTGTCAATTTTCTAAAATTTGTAATTCTGTGGAATGTAAGGAAATTAGCATCGTGGTAATTGTTCGCTCCGCCGTTTTCGTCATCAAAAGCTGTTCGCGACAAAAAGATAATATCTTTCCCCTCAAACTGCCAATCAATGTATTGGAAACCATGTGTTTTAACATCAGGATGACTAAGTAATACTTTGTTTACAGTCCAACTTTTTAGATCAGTGGAACTATTCAAAACCAGCGTATTACGAACCGAACCTGCCGCAAGGCTTGAAAACTCTGAGGTAATCATGTTGGCAATTGTCCAATAACGTTTGGATTTTTTATCGTACCGGATTGAAAACTTCTTTGCTCCGCCAACAAAATCCATAAAACCTGTGGTAGGATCAAAAGAAGCGGATAAACCATCATCACTGATATTCACAAATGCAGCAAGGTCACGTCCTTTTTCGGAAGTAGCTACTCTTAAGAAATCTATCAGTTTCCCGTCAGGTGTAACGACAACATTCCCTTCGAGCCAACCGCCAAATTTTCCTTCCAAATAAGTTGAATCGTAAGATAGTTTATTAGTTGCAGACCAACTTGCAGCATTTAATAGATCAGAATCTATCGGAGCTGAAATCATCATTGCGCCGTAACGCTTACCCCAGGCTGTAGTATTGGACTGGGCAGATTCGAGAGCGCGCCAAATTCGTTTTTTAAAAACAACTACAGGCACAGGGGCTGTATGGTATTCGCCTTCAAGTAACAAGCCGTTAAGGTTGTCAGTAGGTTCACTCCATGTTATGCCACCATCGGTTGAACGGCGAATAATGAAATTACCATGATGTTTCCATGTTCCCATGATGTATAATACATTTTGATGAACAAAGAGATTAGACCAAAACTGTCCTTTGATTTCTGATATTTTCGCCCAAGTTTTTCCCTTGTCTTTGGATTGATAAACAGCCGTAAGTGCCTGCTGAAACTCTGTGCTTCCCGGCCCGAAATGGTCATGTGATGCTACATAATTGCCGTTTGGAAGAATACAGATACTTGGTGAGCCGATGTAAATTTTGGTTGAAGCGGGAATATGGTTTACTACTACCCCCGGCACCTTCAATGCTTGGGCATTTACCACTCCAATTACCTGAGTAAGAAAAAAAACAAAAACTGCAAAATGAATTTTCATAATAATCAATAAATTACCGATTTATACCAAACCATAAAAAGCCAGCTATACTTATGATAACCCTTTAATCTATCAAGGTTCCGATTAATTCATCATCAACAGCTTCACTCAAATCCGGGATTCTGAAATATGTACACTTCCCGTCAGGATCGGCAAACTCACTTAACACCAAGTTAATATTCTTTGAATTATCCATTGCCCAGGTGTTTGATCCGGCTTTCAGTTGACAGCCAATTCCATCCGGTCTGACTGATTGATTAGAAACAGGAGTAGGTTCAATTGATGCTAAGTTAATTACAACTCGGCCTATATCGGAAGCATCTTTGCCTATTAATGATTTTTCCTGTACCGGATTAAGGCAAAATACCAATGGCCCGCGCATTACAGCCGCACGGCCAGCCGTACGCTCGCGCCCCTTCACAAGTCGCCAATCCATTGGCATTTCAAGTGTTACCTGATCTCCTGATTTCCATTCTCTTTCTAAAGTAGCAAATGTTCCCGGAACACCGGAAATACCTGATGGTTTTCCGTTTATGGAGATTGAAGACTTTTTACACCATGCAGGTATTCTAAACTTTATTGGGAAGGAGGAGGATTTTGAAGGATTCACCTGAATAACAACATTACCAGAATTCGGATAATCGGTTTTCTGAGTTACCGCCACAGATAGTTCATTATTCAGTTTGATATTTGCTTTCGATTCGGAGTATAGATTAATTGTGATTCCATTTTCAGTTTTGTAATAAATCATTGACGGAAGCTCTGCAATTATTCTTCGATAGTTGCAAGGACAGCAATAGGTATCAGTGTTGTGATATACTCTGTTTCCTTCAAAAGGGGTAAAATATCGAATTTGTCTCCCATCGGGCGATTGGGCACCGAACAAAGCATTGAATATGGTTCTTTCCATTATGTCGCCATATTTGGAATCGCCTTTTAACCGAAGTAAGTTGTCATAGACTCTTAATTGATAAGCTGTTGCACACGTTTCTCCGAGATCGCCGCGCCCATCTTGATCATTAGTCCAAATTTCCAATTGACCAACTCCACCGCTGATAGTCAATCCATTGTTTGCAGTAATGAAATTCATTGCTTTCCTTGCAGGGATTAAAAGGTTTCCATCACTCTGAAGGCGATACAGCTCCAACTGGGCGAGTGTGGCTGCCATATAACCATAGATATGTCCCTCAATCAGGTTACGTCTGCCAATAACTATTTCTTTATCCCATAATTTTAGGTTGTGCTGTTTCAGACAGAAATCAAGATACCTTTTTTCATTAGTTACATTGTAGAGTGTCAGCATAGTGCGGTCAATGCCGGTGATTGCTACATGAAGTGCTACGTTTGTTTTATCCTGCCAGCCTTCAGGCAGTAAGGACCAGTTTTTAATGATATAGTCTGCTGCTTTTCGTGCAGCAGAAAGGGATTGTTGATTTCCAAACAATTTGTAATCATTAGTAAGGCCGAAAATAATATACCCCATTTCGTGAATGTCCCAAAGCATAGTCATTCGGTTTTCAGGCGACATTAAACCGCAGTAACCATCAGCCTCCTGTGTTTTAATTGTTTCATCAACGAGGTGTTTTTTTAGTGACATAACTCTTTCATCACCTGTGTATGATGCCAGTTTTACTGTGGCATCAATCAACTTACCCAATCCAATATAATCGGATTTTTTGCTGATTTTCTGCTTAAACGGTGCCAGAAAATCTTTATCCACATTAATCTTCAGCAGATTATTATCTACCGTTACCTGAATTCTTCTTCCAATTTCTCCTCCAACTTTAACATCACTAAGCTCCAAAGGAATTAACTGGTCTTTAAACGTTTGCGCAAAAACAGTAACATTAAATAATAAAGTTACCCAAACTACAAAAAGTGATTTCATACTATTAAAATTTGTTTTTATCAATTTTAGAATTTCCCTTATCAACTCTTCATTTTCCCTTAACATTAACCTTTAATGAGCAAATGTACGTATAATTTCGATATTCATCATAATTGATTTTTCGAACCCTACACCGACGAAAGCATAGACCCACCTTTTGCAGTAAATGACATAGGATTTAAAGAGCAATGTTTCAATATAGCAGACCGGTCACAATTTGTGACCGGTTCATTTTTCTCATACCTACTTTTTAATATTGAATGAATCAATAATCTTATTCTCAAAATTAATTGATTTAAATGCCAGTTCCTTACCCTTAATTGTCACATATTGATAAAGATGACCCTCAGTATTACGGGTCGCAGCATAAAGTTCGTCTGAAATCTTATGATTTTTTGTAGGAATACCGATAGAGATAATATAAGCAGTTCCATCATTGTACGAAGAAACAACCTGTCCCCCTTTCATCGGTTTCGATCGCATATAATAATGGATATGCCCATTCATCACCATATCAACATGGTACTTATCGAAGATGGGTATCCATGCTTTTTGAATGTCGAAATAGGGTTCTTCCCAGTTGTAAGGTGGAAAATGAAACATCACAAATTTCCAAAGCGCGTCAGGGTTGGAAAGTTGTTTCTCAATCCACGAAGTTTGCACATCAATTGGAGAGGTAACGTCAATCATCAGGAACAAAGCATTTTTATACCTGAATGAATAAGTATGCTCTTTTTCCACACCTTCAGGTCCATTCATGGGATAACTGAAAAGTTCCCGATACATCGCTGCACCCAAACCACTCCTGTTATCGTGGTTTCCAAGTGCTGACATCAAAGGTTTTCGGCAAATAACAGTTTTTGAGAATTCAAAAAGATCATCCCACTGATTACGATGCAAACCATCACTAATCATATCTCCGGCAATAGAGTAAAATGCGGCATCGGGATGAGTCTTTTCAGCCAAATTAATGATCTCTCCAAATTTGGGAGAATGATGAGTATCGCCAAACCAAACGAACGAAAATTGATCATCAGTTGACGGAGTTGAAAAAGTGTATTTTTCGGACCAATCTGTTTTCGGAGCAATCTGATACTCATAATTAGTCCCAGGTTTCAAATTTCTGATTTCGGCATTAAACCGATTGATATAACGATCATTCATCAAGACACGGTCTTCCATCATATTTTTCACGGCGTTAACAGAAAGAACATCAGCACTCCCTTTTATCCTGTATTTCAATATTCCGGTTTTTATAGTTGTATCAGTACGCCACTGAATATCAATACTATTTGAAGGATCGGAACTCCAGGTTAACATGATTTGGTCAGGCACTTTGGAAGAAGGATAGTCGGTTTTTCTGAAAGCGCCAATTAAATGAGTTTCAACCCCGCGACCCCTGACTGTTGTCAGTAATTTTTGACCTTTCAATTGAGCCGGAACATCGGTTAATACCAATTCATTCCAGTCGTGATAGGTAAAAGAGCTATCCTCCAAAATACCAATATATTGATTTTCAGGAAAAAAATTGCTTAGTTTCAATTGATCATTTTTATTTTGAGGAACAACTGAAACAAAATAATGAAGAGTGTAGTTCTCAAATCCATTAACTCCAAGACCAACCCTGCCTGCATCAAACGACTTTTGCCATACTTCGTAAGTTGTCTGCTCATTTTTCATGGTCATTTCTGCTTTGACAAAACCTCTTTCAGATAACCAAAATGGTGCAATCGCTTGTTGTGTACTGCGCATGACGGATACAACTACCGGGACATTTACGTCGAACATCCAGTGGCATTTGTTTAGTACTTGTTTTTCGTCATCAGAAAACAGAGCCATAACTTTTTCATTATCCAACGCTGACAATTCCTTAGCCGACAATGTCTTGTACAAATTGGCTATGGTACTATCCATGACATCTTTTACCGTTTTATCCTTTTGAGAACAGCCTACCAAACTTCCTGTCAAAAAAAATAAAAATGTATAAACGAAAAGTATTGACGATAGATTTGTGCTCATTTTGCTTTATTTATGTTCTGCGTTCTTCAGATTTGGTTTTGTCTTCCAGCTTGCATCCGGTCCAAATCTGGTATGATATTTTGAATTTTTCAGCTTATCACTTGCCGGATACTGATAAATCATTCTATTTGTAACCAGAAAAAACACGCTTGAAATAATTAGGGCAGCAACTGCTTTAATCCATAATCGTTTGTAGAGCGGCTTGTAATTTTCTACTTCGCTGATCAGAACATTTTCCTTTTCACGAGGCAATAAAAGCACGAGAACTGTTGCAATAATTGCGTTCACAAAAATCACCCATTCAGTGAGTAAACGACTGGAATCCCATCCTGTTAAAGCACGTTCGAAATTTGCAACAACCATAGTCCAAAGGAGGATAAGGAAAATAAGCTGCCCTTTGGCGAGTGAACTTTGCGGAATAATTGCCAAAGGTGAACGATAATGACGAGTAACAATAATAATGCACGCCACAACCAATAAAAGCCATGTCAGATTAAACCATCCTGACGGAGTTGCATTAAGAAAGTCAATTCCCGGTAATCTACCGATATAAGGGAAGTCCCAGGTTGCGGGTAAGTTTTGAGTTGTTCCGTCAGCTTGTGTGATTAATCTTGTCCATACTTTTGAATTTAGCTGGCTGCTCCAAACATCAACATTTTTAAAGACATTGAAATAGGTCAAACCAAGCATGACAAACAAGGCAGAGAAAGCTCTTGTCCATCTTCCACTTTCCTGCTCTTGCCCGATTAGCGATTCTTTATCATTATGCAGTTTTATCCATGATGCTAAAAACCCGAGTGCAACAGCAATGGCGATACCATTCACAAAACCGTAGCTCTGCTCAAGAAAACTATGCCAGTTTTGACCCTGCCACTTTTCCCACAAAGAAATTATATGATTAAAAGCTTCACTTCCGGGCAAAATTCCTTTTGATTCTAAAATACGCGGATTTCCAAACGACATCATAAGTTGTTTTAGCCATTGCATACCTGCAAAGCCGAGACCTCCAATTGTTGCGCTTATTAGTGATGCAACAGCAACGGGACGCAGATTATTACGCCACATCCATATACTTGTACCGATAAAAACCCCGGTAATGCCAGCCCAGTCATCGGCTCGTGGCGGTGTCATACGAATTCCGCCATATTGAGAAAACAACAAGCTTCCAAGAACAGGAAGGGCCAAAAATGAAAGAAGCCAGCCGCCTGCCATATAGACAAATAACGAAGCTCCGTTTCTGAATTTTCCGAATAAAAGGAAATAGACGGTAATACCAAGTACTAATCCTATAACCCAGCCAATATGTTGAGGATAATCACCAAACCATTGCGGCCAGTTATTGAGTAAATTGGAAGCCTCGTATGCTTTTTGACCGGTAGCCGGATTAATATACGTTATATCACCCTGAAGATAAGTTAAAGCAGAGGCAAGATTATTGTCGAGACCTGCAATTCTTAAGAGAAATTGAATCGTCCAGCCTGAAAAAGCTCCGGCAATTGCAAAAACCGGAAGATATAATCTGTCACGTATTCCATGACGTTCGTACAAATCGTAAACCCCAACTCCAAGAAGTGCAAAGAAGGCAGGAAGATAGTCAGAATCAAACCAATATAATGGATTTTTGTGACGTGACCATGTATCGTCAAAATTAACTCCCTCCTGTAATAGACGGGCGACAGGATCTTCGATAATGTCTAATAATAGCCATGCACCAAAAATAAAAAACAGAGGTTTGAAAATATTTACAATACGTTCCCTTGATGCTACAGCGGGGAAGGCAGTCCCGGCACCGCCTAATCCTGCCCACAAAAATCCAATGAAAAAAGTCGCCATATATCCATACCATTGTGAAACAGCATGTCCGCTTTCGGTATATGAAAGCACCTGCATATAAGATTGTGAAGCACCAAACCCCCATCCTAAAGCACCAAAAAATGCAAAATAGGGTACTCTATGCCGCCAGTCTTCACGTCCTGATAAGAGAGCTACCGTAATAGCTGCAAGACAACCGGCGAATGCAGCTCCATACTCATGGCCAAAATTGCCCCTGATTCCCCAGCCTATCGACAGAGAAATTCCAACCAGAAAAATAGTACTATACTGCCAGCTCGGGTTTGATTTTATTGTTTTCATAATTATAGTTGTTAATTTGCAGGTTCACTGATAACTCCAAGGTATCGGCCAATCCAGTAAGGCAATAACCAAATATCTCCGGCACTTGACTCTGCACGACCACCACTATTCCCATCAAGGTCGAAAAGGTTGGAATTATGCCTTGCAATACGCATCTCATCAGGAGGAAGAACTTCATTGATTGTTTGTCCTCTGAAATTTGGCTCAATCTTTTCAATATCCCTCCGGTGACTGTTTTTCACAGACCATTCCACTAAATCCAAAGGATATTCCTGCAAATACCAAATAGCTTCCTTTAAATCAATTTCTTTGGCACCCGAAATTGCAGTCATTATATTCCATAGACCCTCCTTTTCAGGACGTTCAATTTTCCAATGATCCATAATTGCTTCCTTATACTTCGCTTTCAGAGTATCGTTTAACGCATAACGATAAAGACCCCAATATCCACAGTAATACATTTCATCATCGGAGTGATTCCATTCAGACGACAATTCTTTACTTAATTCGTCAGCATCAGCAGAAGCATAACCGATTTCATTCATTGGCTTCATCAGGTTTTCAAGATAACCATGCTTTGTAATCAGATATAATGCTGCTTCCTTGTATTTTTCCTTTTTTGTGAAATGATAAGCAGTTTGCAACATTCCTATAATATTTGAAGAATTAATCTTGCGGTCGCCTACCATTTTGGGACGTGCATTTACATAATCTGGATGCCATCTGCCCCATCTTGTTGGTTTACCATTCCAGTCTATCATGTAAAAATTGTTCTTAACGACATGCGACATGAGGGTATCAATCAGCATAATTGCTTTATTGCGAAATTCCGGTTCAGGTATAAGCTCTGCAATCGCCCCGAAAGCAAAAATATGACCGATTGCTTCATCGCTACTTGTGGTTGATTTCCAGTCCCACTCAGGATCTTCAGCTCTGCGCCATGCCTCGTCATGAAATTTATAACCACGCCTTTCGAATGACCTTGACGGAAAACCGGGAATCTGATTTATGGTATAAAGCCGTTCCATTGCGTCAAGTGATTCGCGGACATTTTGTAATGCTTCGTCTGATTTGGTAACTGCATATCTGAAGGTTTCACCTGCCAGATACATTGAGGTCCATAATCCGTCATTATCCGAATCTTCCATACTTCCTGTTGTCACATCTCCGTTTACCATTCCTGAAACAGTAGCATTAAATCCAGTACGGATATGACGGTCGCGAACCTGTTTCTCAAAGAACATCGCTTTATCGTACAGAGATCGGAAGAGCACACGTCTGAACTCCAGTCACTCGAAGTGATCTCGTATGCCGTCTTC
>CAILKW010000442.1 GCA_903834845.1 uncultured Bacteroidia bacterium
CCAATTAAACCTAATCCGCCACAATTACTCACGGCTGAGGCAAGCCGCCAACCCGAACACCAAACCATTCCGCCTTGCACAATCGGATACTTTATACCGAATAATCTGCAAATTCTGTTCTCACTCAAAAGCTAAAATTTTAATCGTCAAAGATACACATTATGATTTTTGCAAACTTATTTATAATTTAGTGGCTTAAAACAATTTAAAATTTTCAAACAATGGAAGACGAAAGCAAAAACATTGGTGACAAGCCTGGAAATGAGATTTCTGATAAGGCTGAAGAATTGATTGAAAAAAGCAAAGATTTCGCTGACAAAGCAGAAGATCTTTTTGCCGAAACAATAAGTAAGGCTATGAGCAGCGATACTTTTGTCAAAGTTTCGAATTTTTTTGGTAAGGTTGAGGATTTCATTGAGGAAAAAGCCACTGAATTTCAAAGTGGCGAAATGAGTGCCAAATTCGATGCCTTCCGGGAGAAAACCGAGGATCAGGCTAATGAATTATTGAAAAAAGTTAAAGATGCCGGTTTGAAAATTGGTGATCAGGTTGATGAGTCGCTTGACGTAATAAAAGGGAAAAAAGAGCAAACAAACAATCAAGGCGGAGAAGGGATTTGAAATTGAAATAAGGAAACTAATAACTTGTTTGGGTGGTAAAAATCAGTGAGCCAAATGAATCAAAAAAAAACCCTGTCAGACTTGGTCTGACAGGGTTTTATATTTTATTTGAACATTAAGATCAAATTACTTGTGATCAACTGAGTACATGTGTGCAACCAGATCAACTACTTTGTTTGAATATCCCCATTCGTTGTCGTACCATGAAACAACTTTGGCAAAATGATCATTCAGACCAATACCAGCACCAGCATCAAAGATTGACGTACGTGCATCAGTAAGGAAATCAGTTGAAACGACCTGATCTTCAGTGTATCCAAGAATACCTTTCAATTCACCTTCTGAAGCAGCTTTCATTGCAGCACAAATTGCTTTGTAAGGAGCCGGTTTTTCCAAACGGCATGTAAGGTCAACTACTGATACATCAGGAGTTGGTACTCGGAAAGCCATACCTGTAAGTTTTCCGTTTAATTCAGGGATAACTTTTCCAACAGCCTTTGCAGCACCCGTTGAAGAAGGAATAATATTCTGAGCTGCACCACGTCCACCACGCCAGTCTTTAGCAGAAGGAGAGTCAACTGTTTTCTGAGTTGCAGTTGTTGCATGAACTGTCGTCATCAAAGCTTCGATAATTCCAAAATTATCGTGCAGCACCTTGGCTATTGGAGCAAGACAATTAGTTGTACATGAAGCATTGGATACAAAATCCATATCTGAAGTGTATTTATCATGATTTACACCCATTACAAACATTGGTGTATCATCCTTTGAAGGAGCCGACATGATAACCTTCTTTGCACCAGCATCTAAATGTGCCTGACATTTCGATTTTTCAAGAAAAAGACCAGTTGATTCTACAACATATTCAGCACCAACATCGCCCCATTTAAGGTCAGCCGGATTTCTTTCCGCGGTAACGCGAATTTTATTTCCGTTAACTACCAATGCACCGTTTTCAACAGATACTGTTCCTGAGAATGGGCCATGAGTTGAGTCGTATTTCAACATATAAGCCATATACTCAACATCAATAATGTCATTGATGCCAACAACTTCAACATCTCCTCTGTCAACAGCAGCCCTGAAAACCAATCGGCCAATACGACCGAAACCATTAATACCAATTTTAATTTTAGACATAATTTATTCGTTTTGAGAATTATAGAGTGAACCGAACCAATTTTAAATTTCAACGCAAAGTTAACAATTCAAATTGAACCTGTCAAACAAAGAATCCTTAAATGGACGGTTCTTTACAAATTGTTAACTTACCGTTTAAAAAGTTAAGATATGACCGATTATCGTTTCATCCAAACCGAACCTGTTTTGGCTTTCGGAGGTGTAAAACCGCATCTACAGCCGGCACAACTCATAAACAACATTGCAGCTGCCAATAAAAAAATAGAAATGACCAGTTTTGTTTTCATTTTGCAAATATAATAAAGGTTTGAATATTTCATACAGGCAAACTTTTTTTTTGCTTAATTGGTTTTCTATCTTTGCTGCTTAAAAACAACTGAAAAATGATTGAGCAACTGTTGGCACACAAAACGATACGGAAATACAAAGATGTTCTTCCTGAGGATGTTACAATAAATACAATTTTACAAGCCGGATGCAGAGCCTCCACAACCGGTAATATGCAGTTATACAGCATTATTGTTACTCGTGGTGAAGCAGGAAAAAAAGCGTTGGCTCCATGTCATTTTAACCAGTCAATGGTGATGAATGCCCCTTTGGTACTCACTTTTTGCGCCGATTTTAACCGTTTCAACAAATGGTGTAAATTGAGCAATGCAGAACCGGGATACGATAATTTCCTGTCATTCGTTACAGCTGCTATTGATGCCCTGCTTGTGGCTCAAAATGTTACGATAGCCGCTGAAAGTGAAGGACTTGGGGTTTGTTATCTTGGTACTACAACTTATCTTGCGTCAAGGATTATTGATGTTTTGAAACTTCCTAAAGGAGTTGTCCCAATTACTACCCTGACAATAGGCTGGCCTGACGAAGATCCTGATCAAATTGATAGGTTGCCGCTGGATATTATTGTACATCAGGAGGTTTACAATGATTACACTGATAAAGATATTATTAATGCTTATCGTGAAAAGGAAAACCGGCAGGAGAACAAAAAATTTGTGGAAGAAAACAATAAAGATTCATTAGCACAAGTATTTACAGATATACGATACAAAAAAAACGATAATATTGCCTTTTCAAATATGTTGCTTGAGGTTTTGAAGGAACAAGGGTTTATGAATCAATAATTGTTAGTTTTGTTCTTTAATGAAGCAGGCTTTATTCCAAAAAATGATTAAGAAAGTAAAATATGAAGTTGCACCTGAATTCAGGGAGTTAGAATCGTGGATAAGTCAATTACCATCAGAATTTTCAAGTTCAGGAAAAACTATTTTTAAGCTCAGGAATGAGGTTAAAGTATTCAATGTTGGAAATTATCACCTAAATGTAAAAGCATTTAAGATTCCAAATTTGATTAACCGATTTGTTTATGTTTACCTAAGAGGTTCAAAAGCTGAACGATCATATACTTATGCACGAAAGTTTCTTATACTTGGTATTCCAACTCCAAGTGCTGTAGGTTATGTCAGATGTACTAAAAATGGGTTATTAACAAAAAGCTACTACATTTCACTGCATCTTAATTACAATTTTACACTTCGCCAGGTTTTAGACTCTCATGTTGAACTTAGAGAGGAAGTCTTACGGCAATGGGTGAAATTTACATACGAAAAGTTACATACAAATGGAATTTTTCACTTAGACTATTCACCTGGAAATACCTTGATTACCAAGACTAACGGGCAATATCAGTTTAGCGTGGTGGACTTGAACAGGATGTTTTTCGGTCCTGTTAGTTACGAAAAAGGGTTGAGCAATTTTTGTCGTCTTAATGTTGACACACCGACACTTGGATTAATTGGTCGCGAATATGCTCTATTGAGGAACGAGAATCCTGAATTAGCAGCAAAAATGATTGTTGAAATTAACTGTAAAGGTGGTGCACAAGTCGAAAAACGTGAATTAATGAAATCAATTCTCAAACAAATTTTCAGATCCGATCGCGCCGGAAAATAATTTTTTTCAAATAATATAAAAATGGATTTTTGTACTTAAGCATTTTCCAGGGACGACTTCCATGCGGTTGGTGCAAAACAGGTAAATCTTTTGAAATATAATTTTTAAAACCTAATGCTCTGGATTTCTTTGAAATAGGTACATCAAACCAATCAAGTGATTCAGGCAAGTCAATAAAATCAAATCTTCGTAAGAAATTGTTTGTAAGAAGGGTAC
>CAILKW010000443.1 GCA_903834845.1 uncultured Bacteroidia bacterium
ACCCATAATCCTGTGAAAACAATGATGGAAGCATATCCAATAAAAACAATCCAATCAATCGAAGCAAATTCCTTCATACAGTTAGTTTTTTAATAAATTAATACAAGAACAAACGTAACAAAGTTTTTACTTTTTCCTTCTCGCAATTTTACCTACATATAATGCTATTTTAGCATATTTTACCACAATTTTTGTATTTCAGCTAATACTTTTAATCTGAATAGATTCCATGCTTTATTGAAATGGCAAAGATTTGGTGAGAGAATGACCTTGAGGTTAGGTTATAGGACTGATAAATCTTGGAAATTTAGACAATTGAAAATTTGGAACAAGGAAATGAGCAGGAAAAGCAGAATCTATGTTCCGCTTTTTTTACAAAAATCCATGAAAAAATTGTTTTACTTTTGTACTTTAAAACGAAGCATCATGAGTAAATATATCAATCCATAAACCGAATATCGTTTCAAGCATTTATTTGGAACAGAGGGAAACAAAGATTTACTGGTTCGCTGAATAAATATAGACTAAAAAATTTATCCGGCAAAAAATTGATTAACTTTGCATCATATAATTAAAAATATTCTTCAATGTATTTAGCTCCACTGAATTACGACAGGTACTTTAAAAAGGTGTTCTCTGATACAAGGATAGCCCAACGCTTTCTCGAAGACTTTTTTGACATCAAAATAGACGAGCTTGAAGAACTCCCTACAAAGCGTAAAATTACCGATGATGCCTCAGCGGTAGAATTTGACTACAGGTGTAGAATAGGCGGCAACTTTGTGATCATAGACATGCAGCAGTGGTTCAAGACCGACATCGTCAAACGGTTTTATATGTATCATTCGATGAACACCGTTTTGCAATTGGAAAAAATGCCTGACAAGAGCATTGATTTGGAAGAAAACAAGAAAAAGGATATCAAAGACTATGATAAATTGGTGCCGGTTATCACATTGATCTGGCTGGCGGACGATGACCTAAACTTCACAGACGATTTTGTGTCGTTCACAATGACAAGCGAAACTGTCCATGACTTTCTGCGCAACAAAAATTTATGGAGAGAAGAAAATATGCTCGAATTGCTTGCCGAACGTGCAAAGTGTCTCGGGATAATAGATAACCGGACAAGGAAACTTGATTTCTTGCAAAAGAACAAATTGATTTATGCTTTCCAACCTAATATCATCAGGAATAAAAAGTTCAGCAAATACCTGCCTTGGTTCGAGTTGGCCGACAAGACAAGAAATAAACTGAACGAAAAAGGCTGGTTCGATGAATACCTGAAAGATCAAATATTTGTTGAGATAATAAAAAGGATCAACACCGAAACATTTGTACAGGCAGATTGGGAATACATAGATGATTATGAGAATTATAGGGAAAAAGTAAGAAGGTTTGAGCAGGTTTTTATTGAGGAAGGAATTGAAAAAGGAATTGAAAAAGGAATTGAAAAAGGAATACCACAAGGTGAATTAATCAAAGCCCGAATAATCGCAAAAAAAATGAAAGGAAAAGGAGAACCTATTGATAAAATTGTTGAATATACAGGATTATCAATAGAAGATATTGAAAAACTCTGATAGTGAGTGATATGATGTATTATAATATCTTATAAAATTTAAATGCAACTTGTGTTGAGTACAAGCAATAAAAACAATGTAGTTATTTCATTTCCCGAAAAAAATCAGCGACCGATAGAATGTGTTCGCTGTTCTTTTTGTTGAATAACAGGTGTTCAAAGTCTTTCTTCTTATTGTTTAGATCAACCATTTTCAGTATTTCCACCGTCGAGGCCTTGAGTTCACCAAGGTTGTGAATACCATGTTTTTCGGCAAGAAATAAGTAATCCGGTTTGGTTTGTGCAAGCAGAAACATTGCGTCATAAGCCGTAGGTATTTATCATTATTTGCACCCTGTTTTCAAGGGCTTTGTTTTTATATTTCAGTGTGTATTCTTCGAGAATTTTCCTGTCAAGGTCATCCTGCAAAAAGTCCTCATCTAACCGCAAATCCTCAAGTTCTTTTCTAGTGTTATAGAATGGATATAGGTAGAGCAGATCGAGCAGTGCCTTTTCAGGTCTGGCAAGTTGAAGCGTTTTTCCGTCAGCAATTGGCTTGAGGTTATATCCAAACATTAAATCTTGCTTGATGCTTTTGTAATCGTACTCCCCAAAGTTATTGGTAAAACTTGCAGTTTTCAAAGATGTTACGCTTGTTATCTGAACTACTGCCTCCGGGATCATCCCGTAAAACGACAGAGCCGTGTGCAGGCTCACGTAGGATGGACGATAAATACGGTTGGCAAAGTAGAGCGTAAAATCAGATTTTCCTTTGTATTCAGGAAATGTATAATAGCCTTGTCGCAGGCGAATTAGAAGGCCATTTTTAGACCAACGGACAAAGTTATTCCTGTCGAAGCCAGGCTGCCATGCATAAACCTGATGGATATTAAAACACCCTAATGAGAACATCCTGTTTTTAAACTCCAAATAACTCATCGCCTTTTGTTTTTATTTCTATTTTGCAGC
>CAILKW010000444.1 GCA_903834845.1 uncultured Bacteroidia bacterium
AAACATTGAGCGACAATGCATTATTTGGCTGATCGCCTGCTCTGTACGAAACCGGAATACCAGGTTTTAATCCAAGTTCAACGGCAATTGTTGCCGAAACAAAACCCTGAATTCCAAAAGTATCAACGAGTTCAGGAATCAACTCCTTGCAAAAACCGTAGTATTCCAGAACAAGATCTGATACTTCGTTCTTTCGGAAATCCCAAAACATCCCCTCCGACAATCCCGAAGCCGTAGTCCTGATTTCACCGGTCAATCGCATAGCAATGTAATCTCCCGGCAGCATTATTTTATCTATCTTATCATACAACGAGGGTTCGTTTTCCTTCACCCATTTAAGTTTCGAGGCAGTAAAATTGCCAGGTGAATTTAGCAAAACATTAAGGCACTGCTCATTTCCAATTTCATTGAAAGCCTTATTTCCGATTTCGGTAGCCCGGCTGTCGCACCAAATAATAGAAGGACGAAGTACATTCTGCTGTTTATCAACAATGACAAGTCCGTGCATCTGGTATGAGATTCCTACCGCAATAATGTCGTTGCCGGATATTCTGGATAGAGACTTAGCTTCGAGAATAGCAAGTTTAAGATTTTCCCACCAGAGTTCGGGTTGCTGTTCCGCCCAGCCTGATTGTTTGGCAACTATGGCCATTTCGTTTTTAGGGTAAAACGATGATCCGGCGATCTCACCCGTTTCGCCGTTCATGATCGAAGCCTTTACTGACGAGCTTCCGATATCAATTCCTAATAGATACATATTGGTTTTTTTATTTTAAAATTTATAAGTAAAACTGTTCTGTTGTGTCATGAATATTAAAGTGATTCCCGAATAATCAACTCGGTTGGAACAAGGAAATCGAGTGTTGAATTGGTTAAAGCAAATTCAGCAGCTTTTTGCCCCATAAGTTTGAAATCTGTCGAAATTACGGTGATACCCTCAGCAATGAACTTTTTCATTGGAGTATCGTTGTACGACAGAATGCCAAAATCATCACGAAGCCTGAATTTTTTACTGTTAGCCTGTTCCAGAATAGTTGCCAGATCAATATCTTCAAAAACCATATAAACTTTCCCAATTTGAATATCAAGCTCTGCAGTATCATATATGATACTAAATTTCAGCTTATTATCATCGCAAAAACGGTTTACATTTTCAACCGATTCGATTGGATGAAAGGTGTATTCCGGATAAACGCAAACCACTTCGTCGTATTTTCTGAGTAAATGCCATCCTGAAGTTAAACAGCGATAAACCGATTCACCAAAATCCTGGTAAACTTTGGCCTGACCTATACCTGAATGGATTTGCCAGTCAATAAAAAGCAGCTTATCTGTGTCAATTTCACCTACAATTTCTGGAATACCGGGATGATTGAAATTCATGATAATATAAGAATTGAACTTCCCTATACTGTTGCGAATAATGGATTCGAACAGGTCGAAATTATAATGGTGGAAGTTAATATCAACCATCACATTACGGGGCAAATTCTGCTTGAAGGAATTGTAAAGCACCTCTTTATAAGCCTTGAAGGTATCGAGAAAAAGGAATACTTGTTTTTGCGAGCGGGTCACAAAATACCCCTTGTTCGGGATTGCTTCAACTATACCGCGTCTTTTCAGTTCAGCATAGCTTTTGAAAACTGTATCGCGCGATAAACCCGATTCTTTCATCAAATCATTAACCGACGGCAACGCCTCACCTTCGCGAAGCATCTTAAAATTGATGGAACGGATCAGAGCATCAACAAGCTGTTGTACCTTTGACACTCCAGAGTCTGAAATTGGTTTAAAACTGAATTTATTCATTGAAAAAACAAAAATTTCACTGTTCTGATCCGTTCTGCAAACTTAATCTTTTATTTAAACATGGATGGTTTTTTTTTGATGTTATTAAACATGTTAATAGTAAAAGGTGGTTCTTTTAAAACTGAAAATTATTCTGAACTTAACCTCGAAATATTTTGTTATAAAATAACAATAATGAATAAAAAAACACTAATTTTGAATGAACACACAACGCAGATTTAAACAAAACAATTACCTTAATAATACAAACCACCATGAAAAGTATTTACGTGAAGCGACTAATAATAATACTGTTGATTTTTACTGGGTTAGAATACAGGGCGAAGAGCCAGAACAACCCTGAAACAGTTGTCAAACCTGTATTTATCACTGGTATTACTTACGAGAGTAAAACACAATTGTCCTTACCCAATGTTAATTTCAGAATTAATAACAAAAATAGTTTTTCGTCAAATGAATCGGGTCGCTTTTCCTTCAATGGGTTTCCGGGTGATACAATAGATTTTTCTTACATTGGATTCCATCCAACACGGCTCATTGTGCCCGACACACTTAATTCGGCAGAATATGTTATGGGGATTTTTATGCAGGAAGACACCGTAAGATTAGCTGAAATCATCATTTTGCCGCGGATGGTATCTTCATCAATAATAATTGTGCCTGTTCAGACTGATCAAAAAGCAAAGGATATTGCTCAAAAAAACGTTAACGATGCGGTTGCCAAAGGTTTGACACAATTGCCAAAGGTTTACGATGCCGATATGAATGTAAAAAAGGCTATACGCGCTAATCAAATGCGTACCGAATACAAAGGGATGTTAGTTACTCCCGAAAACTCTGTCGGCGTTTCAATACAAAGTTATCGTACATATCGAATGCTCTACGGATCGCCCATTCCAACTCCCAACAGTACAGACAAGGAGATGATTACAAATAACGAGAGTAGATTTTTGTTGGAGCATTTCAAAGCTATGCAACGAATATTGCTTCAGACAGAGGCTATATCCGATACTATTGTTAGCCCATAGGCTGCAATTGGCGATAATTAGAATGTGTTACAATTCAAAAACAAGGTATTATGGCGATTAAGCTGTCAATTAAAAATTAAAGAATTAACCATTAAAGCATTAACAATTAAAGAATTAACCATTAATTACCGACTCACAAACATTGCCTTAATGATATCCCAGACCATATTTGGATTTTCTTTAAGACGACGTGTTGAATACCCGAACCACTGCTTTCCGTAAGGGACGTAAACCCGTAAACGATGTCCACGGTTTATTATTGACTGCCTTAATTTGGGTGCTACTCCAAAAAGCATCTGGAATTCATATTTATCTTTTGAAACATTAAGCTCGTCAATTATTTCATAAGCTTTATCTAATAAGTATTTATCATGTGTTGCTATTCCTACATAAATTTTATTCATCAGCATAAAGCGCAAATCTTCGACATAATGATCTCTAATTTCCTGATAACCTTTGTAGGCTATACGCTCTTCTTCGATATATATTCCCTTGCAAAGCCGAAAATTTAAAGGAGTTTCAGTGTTATGTAAATCCAAAAGACTTTTAACATCATCGAGAGTACGGCGCATATATGCCTGTACAACCAAACCGACACGTGAAGGAAATTCGGTCTTTAATCGCCTGAAAATTTCTATTTCATTTGATGTACATTCCGAGTCTTCCATATCAATTTTGATAAAGGAGTTACACCTGTCGGCTACTTCAACAATATCGCGTAAATTAAGGTAGCAAATCTCTTTGTCAATTAAAAGTCCGAACATTGATGGCTTTACAGAAAAATTACCGTCAACTTTTTCCTCGGTAAATCTTTTTATTAATTCAATATATTGCTCTTTATAACGATCGGCTTCCGACAAATTTTTAATATACTCACCAAGCAGATCAACGGTAACAACTACTCCATTTTGGTTCAATTTTCGCGACTCGGCAAGAGCATCGCTTAAGAGTTTACCGGAAATATAGCGTTTCGAAAAAATCCAAATTATTCTTTCCGGGAAGAATGGGAGCATTTTTGCAATCAGTTTATTGATCATTTTTTCCTGCGATTATCAATGAAATTCAATTATAGTTAAACTTTGTAAAAATAGGCCTTTGAAACCCATTGATCTATGATGTTTATCAATACGTATGATCATTTTTCATATTTTTACCGGATGAAAAGTTAGTGTACAAACACAAAAATAAAACATGTAGTTTTTAGCTTGGACTTTTCAATTATATTTGTCGCACAATTTTTTTACAGGGAATAAAACATAAATGCTTTTTATGAAGAACTCGACTATCGTGAACATTGTTTTGGCACTTGCAGTAGCAGGTCTTTACATTATCTTTTTCACCACAAATGGTAAAGACAAATCGATTCAATCTGATTCGGTAAAAGGATCAGGTAATACATTGTCAATAGCGTATGTAAAAATGGATTCAATGCTTTTTACTTATGAACTTGCAAAAAAACTTAACGCTGAATTTTCTGAGAAAAAGGAGACATTCAGAAAAGAGTACACCGATAAACGTATCAAATTTGAGAGAGATGCAGCAAATTTTCAGGAAAAAGTACAACGTGGTGGATTTTTAACCGAGGATCGCGCCCGGCAGGAACAAGAACGTCTGGTTGGTATTCAGCAGGAAATCCAAAAGCTTGATTATGACCTCACTCAAAAATTAACCGAGATGCAGGGGCAGATCAATCAGCAAATTGTTGACAGTATCTCTTCCTTTCTGAAGAGCTACAATGAAGTAAAAAAATACGATATAATTATCAACAGTTCAAGCATGCTTGAGGGTTCACCACAATATAATATTACTAAAGAGGTTACGCAAGGTTTAAATGACAGGTACAAATCTCTTTTAAAATAAAAAAAAATAGCACTGAGTTTATCAACAAAACGACTCAGTGCTATTTATTCTGGTATGGATATTCTTGAACAGTATATACTACAGCAGAACGACAAATACTCCAAATTTCCTGACCGGACAGAAAAGTGTGCATCAATATTTATAGTTATCCCGTGCTACAACGAGCCGGATGTTGTTACTACTTTAAATTCTCTCTCATATTGTTGTTATTCAGGGACTTCAATATCGGTCTTAGTTGTTGTTAACGATGCCGATGACACATCAGATGCAGCGGTTGAGCAAAATAATGCAACATTGAATACTATCTCTCAATGGCAACATCTACATAAGGATTTGTTTTTCGATGTGCAACGAATTTATGCTCACGCTCTTCCACGAAAATGGGCCGGTGTTGGCTGGGCGCGAAAGATTGGCATGGATGAAGCAGTCCGTCAGATGGTTAAGAACAAGTATTCTGATGGAATAATTGTTTCGCTTGATGCCGACAGTACAGTACAGCCAAATTATTTTCAGGCTATTGAAACCGCCTTTGACAACAATCCTTCGTTCAACTTCTTCACAATTCATTTTGAACATTCATTTGATAATCATGATTATAACGAATCAATTTCTGAGGGAATTCTTCGTTATGAAATACACATGCGCTACTTCAGAAATGCAATGCAATGGTGTGGCTATCCTCATGCTATCCATACGGTAGGATCAAGCTTTGCCTTTAAAGCTTCAGCTTATGCCAAACAGGGTGGTATGAACAGACGAAAAGCAGGTGAAGATTTTTATTTTCTGCATAAGTTGGTAATACTTGGATCTTATGGGAATATCAGTTCTACGACGGTTTTTCCGGCATCTCGTCAATCCGACAGGGTACCTTTCGGAACGGGAGCTGCGATAAAAAAATGGATCGAGGGCAGCACCGAGTTGGATTTAACGTATTCATTTGAGTCATTTATAAGTTTAAAGCTGCTATTCACTCATGCTTCACAGTTTTGGCAAATGGAAGTGGCTGAGATAGAGGAGTTTTTCAGAAATGTGAGTCCCTCATTACAATCTTTTTGTAAACAATCGCAAACGGTCAATGAGCTACTTTCGTTGAGAGATAATTGTTCAAACAAAAAGGTTTTTGAAAAAAGATTGTTTCATTCATTAAACGCATTTTGGATTATCAAATACCTGAATTATGCGCATGAAATTTATTTTAAACGTGTCAACCTAAAAACTGAATCAATCCTGTTACTGCAATATATTGGTATTCAAACAGAAAATAATATTCAATTGGCAGAAATTCTGAATATTTTTCGAAATTTAGACAAAAGAGTTGAAAATTGCTGCTAACTTTGCAAGCTTAAATATACAGATGATGATCACATTAAAAGTTGTATTAATAACCATTGCTTTAGTCACAACTGCCGTTCTGGCGTTGTCAATCAGGATTGTTCTTGTCAAAGACGGGAAATTCCCCGAAACTCATATAAGCAGAAATAAGGCGATGAAAAATAAAGGAATTCATTGTGTTAAAACTATGGATCGGATGGAACAAACTAAAAATGACATTCAAAACAAATACAAAGATGTTACCTTAATAAAGTAGGTAGGAATTGAGGAAAAAAGAAAAGGGCTGCAAATTGCAGCCCTTTTCTTTTTATTCAATTGAGATCATCACCATATCTTTGGGTACCCTGTCACCTTTTGCAACGTTGACACTTTTGATTACGCCATCCATAGGCATTGTCACTTTTGTGTACATCTTCATTGCGTCAAGTATCAAAACAACTTCTCCAGCTTTAAATTTCTGACCTGGTTGGGCAAAAATATCAACCACAGAGCCAGGGATGATGGAACAAATCTCTTTGGGATCGAGCTTTTGCCATATTTTTCGATTATCAAATTTTTTAGTAGTCAATGTCAGATATCTGGCATTGTTAACAGTAAAAACCTGATATTTTGTATTATTTTCTTCCATAATAAACTTATTTCAAGATATTAGCATCAAAATGGCGGAATTCCATGTTTTCTGGCAGGACGAGGATCAACTTTACTTGCAGAAATTTCAAGTGAATGAATAAGTCTGGCTCTTGTTTCGGATGGTTCTATTACCTCATCTATGTATCCTTTCGAAGCAGCAACAAAAGGATTTGCAAATTTATCTTTGTATTCTTTGATTTTCTGCTTACGCATTTCGGTAGGATTTTCTGCATCATCAATCTCTTTCTTGAATACAATATTTGCAGCCCCTTCGGGACCCATTACGGCAATTTCGGCAGTAGGCCATGCAAATACAAAATCTGCACCCAAGTGTCGGGAATTCATTGCAATATAACCTCCACCATAAGCTTTCCGAATAATTACCGTAACTTTTGGAACTGTGGCTTCACTATAAGCATACAATAGTTTTGCTCCGTGTCTGATAACTCCAGCATGCTCCTGATCTACACCAGGTAAGTACCCCGGCATATCCTCAAGTGTGACAATAGGTATATTAAAAGCATCGCAGTATCGGATAAAACGGGCAGCCTTGTCGGAACTGTCGCAGTCGAGTACTCCGGCCAAATACATTGGTTGATTGGCAACAAAACCGACTGTATTACCGTGAATACGCCCGAATCCAATGACAATGTTACGTGCAAAATATTCCATGATCTCGAAAAAGTCTGAACTATCTGATACAGCTTTAATTATATCACGAATATCATACGGGTGATGTGGATCTACAGGAACTATCTCGTCAATACTTTTCTTTATAACGGGTTCCTGTACAGGAAATTTGAGAGCTTTTTGAGCATTATTCCATGGAATAAATGTAATCAGCTTTTTGATTTGTGCGAAACATTCGTCTTCACTTTTAGCAAAGAAATGAGCATTTCCCGTAATTTCACTATGTACCATTGCACCGCCAAGCTCTTCCATCGAAATCTCCTCGCCAAGAACTGTTTTGATCACGCTTGGTCCGGTAATAAACATTTTCGAAATATTCTCAACCACAAATACAAAATCGGTAAGTGCAGGTGAGTAAACAGCACCACCGGCGCATGGTCCAAGGATAACTGAAATCTGGGGTATTACACCTGATGCATTAGTATTGCGATAAAATATCTCACCATATCCAGCCAGCGAGTTTACACCCTCCTGAATACGTGCACCACCGGAGTCGTTGATCCCTATCAATGGTACCCGCATCTTCAATGCGTGATCCATAATTTTAGTAATCTTACGAGCGTGCATTAAACCGAGCGATCCTCCTGCAACAGTAAAATCCTGAGCATATATAGCAACAGGTTGATTGTACATAGTTCCGGTTCCGATAATTACACCATCACCGTGTAATACCTTCTTTTCCATGTCGAAATCACGACCTGTGTGTTCAACGAAAAGATCGTATTCGTGAAAAGAATTTTCGTCCAGAATGGCTTTTATCCTTTCGCGGGCAGTTTTTTTGCCCATTGCAACCTGCTTTTCAATGGCTTTCTCGCCACCTCCCTGCTGTGCCTCCTTTTTTCTTTTTCGGAGGTCAAGGATAGTTCTCTTAAATGACATAAGTGCGTTTTTTAATTACTAATTCATTGTTTTTTTCAGAGATAAACTCTATTTGGTTAAAAAACCTGACTGCAAAAGTACAAAATTTAATATTATCAACATTAAATTTGAAAATTTACTTTACTAATTCTTTAAGAATCAAAGAATAGACTATTCAGGTTAAATATTCATATTATTTTGATGCCCATCTGTACAGACCAATTGCAATGAATGAATATATAATATTGGGAAGCCAAACGGCCAGAAGTGTATTAAATCCTACCTTAATAGAAAAGATTGTAGAAACCTGCATAAACATTATATATGAAAAGCTTAGCAGCAGACCGAGTCCTAAATGCAGTCCCATACCTCCCCTCATCCTGCGCGAAGCCAATGAAACACCTATAACCGATAATATGAAAGTACTTATCGGGCCAGCTGTTCTACGGTATTTTTCCTGTTCATAGCGTGCAACATTATCAACACCACGCAATTTCAGGTCTTCGATATAATCGTTTATTTTCCAGAAATCCATGGTTTCCTCTTTATTAAACTGCTGACCAAAATCGCCCGGCAACATCCTCAAGGTAGTATCAATGGCTGTACCTGTTGTAATAATTTCCTGAGGCCCACTCATGTCGCGAATATAGTAATTCTGAATAACCCATTTCTTTTTATCTCTGTCCCATTTAATACTCTCAGCAATAAGTTTTGAAATAAGTTTCCGATCTTTAAACTGATCGATTGAAAACTTGTAGCCTACATCATATTTATTGTTATAGTTCTGCATATAAACAAATAAACCGGGTTCGAGCTGACGGTGGATGTTTTTATCGTTGTTAATATATTCAAATTTGATATAAGTGTTTCTAAAATTTACGCGGGCTTCGGTAGATACGGGGATTATAAAATTTCCTAATATCCATGACATTGCTGCAATAATGCCAGAGGCAATCATATATGGTCGCATCAATCGGTTGTAAGATACACCGCTTGCAAGAATTGCAATAATTTCGGAATTGTAGGCCATTTTGCTGGTGAAGAATATCACCGCAATAAAAGTAAATAAAGCACTGAATAAATTGGCAAAATATGGGATAAAATTCAGATAATAATCTATGGCAATTGCATGTAAAGGAGCTTTTCTGCTGATAAAATCATCAATATTTTCAGAAATATCAAAAATAATAGAAATGCTGATTATCAAAGTAATAGCAAGAAAGAATGTACCCAGATATTTTTTAATAATGTACTGATCGATCCTTTTAATGTATTTTGTGACCATTCTTCTTAATTTTATTTTTAAATGATAAGCTTCTTTATTACAAACGCTTTCCAACTTGTTTAACCATCTTTTCCTTCCATTCCTTAAAAGTGCCAGTCATAATCTGATGACGCGCTTCACCAACAAGCCAAAGGTAAAAGGCAAGATTATGCAGACTGCCAATTTGAGCACCAAGCATCTCCTTGGCCTGAAATAGGTGACGAAGATAAGCTTTTGAATAATGATGATCAACAAAAGATGTCCCCTCAGAATCAATCGGCGAAAAGTCATCACGCCATTTGTTATTTTTGATATTTATGATTCCGTTACGTGTAAACAACATTCCATTTCTCCCGTTTCTTGTTGGCATAACGCAATCGAACATGTCTATTCCACGGTCAATTCCCTCAAGGATATTAATAGGAGTGCCCACTCCCATCAGGTATCGGGGTTTATTTTCAGGGAGCACTTCATTGACAACTTCAATCATTTCATACATATCCTCTTCCTTTTCTCCTACCGAAAGTCCGCCTATTGCATATCCATCGCTATTAAAAGAAGTGACATGCTCAGCGGCCCTTTTTCGAAGATCGGGATACACACATCCCTGAACAATAGGAAATAAAGATTGATCAAAACCATACTTTGGAGCAGTTTCTTCAAACCTTTTTATACACCTTTCAAGCCATCGTTGTGTCAATTCAAGTGATTTTCTGGCATAATCGTAATCAGCATTTCCAGGAGTGCATTCATCAAAGGCCATAATAATATCTGCTCCGATAGACCGCTGAATATCAATAACATTTTCTGGAGTAAAAAGATGACGTGAGCCATCAATGTGCGACTGAAATTTTACACCTTCTTCCGACATTTTACGAATAGCACCAAGTGAAAAGACCTGAAATCCGCCACTATCTGTTAAAATTGGTCGCTCCCAACCATTAAAATGGTGTAGTCCTCCCACCTTTTCAATGATTTCGACTCCTGGACGTAAATACAAATGATAGGTATTACCAAGAATTATCTGTGCTTTAACATCTTCTTTCAGATCTTTAAAATGGACACCTTTAACCGAACCTATTGTACCAACAGGCATAAATATCGGTGTAAGTATCACACCATGAGATGTTTCTATTTTACCTGCCCGTGCCTTTGACAAGGGGGTTGTGTATTGAAGTTCAAATTTCATTTTCAAAATTTCGCGGCGTAAAGATAGTCATTATGAAAGAATATCAGAAAAGGCGAAAAATTCGTGAAAAATTCGTGAAAAAATTCGATAGTTCGGATGCCAATTTGTAATTTTGACCACTTCGATAATATTATTATGATTGAAATTAGTGGTTTCACATTTGGTAGTACGGAATTAGCTTTGCTGATTGTATTTGTTTTGATGTTTATTATACAGCTGTTTTATCAACTTATGATGGCTACCTTCACTTTAAGCGGTAGAAAGAAACATAAGCCAGCTTCTTATCCCTCCTTTTCAATTATCATTCCTTCAAGAAATTATGAAGAAAACCTTAGAGAATTAATACCGACACTTCTTGAGCAGGATTATCCCGATTTTGAGGTCGTAGTTGTTGATGATTGTTCTTCCGATGGATCAGAGTGGTACCTTGCAGAACTAAAATTGCAAACTAATAAACTTAAAACCAGCCGTATAATACAGGAGACCGATTTCCCAAATGCTTTAGCGATTACCATTGGTATAAGAGCAGCCTCAAAAGAATGGCTTGTGTTTTTAAACCCTTTGTGCAGGATAACAGGTAAAACATGGTTAAAATCTTTCGCAGATGAGTTGCATCCAAAAACGGAGGCAGTATTTGGTTTTGTGAAATATGCCAATCAAAGCGGATTGATGCGGGTATTTATCAGATATGAAAATTTTGATTCGTTTCTCCTTTACGGATCAGCCCGATATCTCGGATTATCTATGCCGGTTACCGATATGAATGTTGCCTACAAACGTGAAAATTTTCTTAATCGCCGAGGTTTTGCAGCGGTTCTTGATTCTCCTTTTAGTGAAAATGAATTATACCTCAATAAGATATCAAATCGAGAAAATTCAGTTTACCTTCTTAATCGTTCAACAACCTGTACTTATACAGGCGATAGCGACTGGTATGATGGAATGAACTTTAAAAAGAAACAGTTGTTGCTTAGAAAAAAATTCACTGTTGGTCAGCGTGTTTATTTATGGGTTAATTACAATAGCCGGATTGTCTTTGATATTTCGATGATTGCACTTCTCGTTTTGTCACCTTGGAGGCTTTGGGTGGCAGCAGTCTGGGTTTTTAAAATTATCCATGAATTAGTCTGGGGAATTGTTGCAATGAAACGACTTGGTGAAAAAAACCATTTCCCCGGATTGATATTATTCAGATCTGTAGTTCCACTTTTCAACAGAATTGTATCTTTAAATCAGTTTTTTAATGGTCAGAAGCGCAAATGGAAATAAACCCAAATCTGTCGGAAAACGCCAAACGTGATGTTGAGCTCGTAATCGCCGCCGGTTCCGGAGATCAAAAAGCTTATGCCCAACTTATGAAGCGTTATAAAGATGCGATTTATTTTATGCTTCTTAAAATGGTAAATAATAAAACGGACGCCGATGATCTCACCATTGAAGCGTTCGGAAAGGCATTCACAAATATCCACCAATATGAACCAAACTTTGCCTTTAGTACCTGGCTTTTCCGTATTGCTTCGAATAATGCAATTGATTTTTTACGTAAGAAAAGGGCAGTTACTGTTCCGCTTGAGCCAATAGTCGGGAACGACGAGAGCATCGGAATTGAATACAATTACAACATACGATCTGATGACGATTCGCCCGAAGAAGCATTTATAAAGGAACAAAATTCAAAACTATTACACAAGGCTGTATCATCATTAAAGCCCCGATACCGAACACTTCTCGAATTACGTTATTTTAAGGAATATTCGTATTCTGAAATTGCAGAGGAGTTAAATCTGCCATTGGGAACTGTGAAAGTGCAACTTTTCCGTTCGCGGGAAATGCTTTTTGACATCCTCAAAAATGCGGAAATGATCGATTAATTTATCTTTCAATTGTTTTTTTATGCAAAATATCCTAAAATATTTTCCCAATTTAACTTCAGAACAAATCACCCGTTTCGAAAGAATGGATTCAGTATATCGTGACTGGAACAGCAAAATCAATGTTATTTCCCGAAAAGATATAGATTCATTGTACGAAAAGCATATTTTGCACTCGCTCGCTATTGCCAAAATTGTCAGTTTCAGAACCGGAAGTCGAATTTTAGATGTCGGAACAGGAGGTGGTTTTCCGGGTATTCCCCTTGCAATATTGTTTCCCGAAAGTAGGTTTGTTTTAATTGATTCAACAGGAAAAAAAATCAAAGTTGTGCAAGCCGTTGTTGAAGAACTTGATCTTAAAAATGTTACAGCCATTCACACAAGAGTTGAAGATGTGAAAGAAGAATTTGATTTTGTGGTTTCCCGAGCTGTAACTGCATTTCCAGCCTTTGTTGGTTTAGTGAAAAAAAATATTTCCCGCAAGCCGCAAAACTCACTTCCTAATGGAATAATTTATTTAAAAGGTGGTGATTTTCAGGATGAAGTAAAAGATTATAAACGAGTTGCAGAAATAATCGAAATTGCAAAGTTCTTTATTGAACCTTATTTCGAAACAAAAAAAATAGTCTATCTTCCCGTAAACAGATAATCGTTCAAAAAATATTTGCTACAAATGATTTTTTGTTTTGACATAAAGGAAAAAAGACTTATTTTTGCACGCCAAAATATAGAAGTATCATAGTAATTAATAAAATATTTTTCCGAGATGAAAAGAACATTTCAACCTTCGAACAGAAAGAGAAGAAACAAACACGGATTCCGTGAAAGAATGTCAACCGCAAACGGACGTAAAGTTTTACAAGCCCGTCGCGCCAAAGGACGTAAAAAGCTTAGCGTTTCGGACGAACCGCAGCATAAGAGATAAAAGATTGTTATTCAACAATTTCATATAAAAGGTAAAGAACAACGTTCTTTACCTTTTGTGTTTTTCCCGATAATTTTTCAATAATTAATTTCCGAAACATCTCATTCAGCATCGCTTAAACTTGTCGGATATGAATGGTTCACTTTTATCATTAATGCAAATAACAGGAATTGCACCTAAACTACTACAAGTGGCAGAGAAGGTGCTTTCAAATGAAAGGATTACCCTTGACGATGGAAACATGCTCTTCAGAGAAGGCACTTTGCCGTTTCTGTCATTATTGGCAGAAACTGTATCTCGAAGAGTAAGCAATAACCATGTTTTTTTTAATCGTAATTTTCATATCGAACCAACCAATATTTGTGTAAATCATTGTGCTTTCTGCTCTTACCGTCGCCGCAAGGGTGAAGATGGTTGCTGGGAGTACGGAATTGAGGATGTAAAAGAAATAGTTTCGTCATATAAGAATAAAGGAGCAACCGAAGTTCACATCGTGGGAGGAGTTCACCCCGACAGAGATGTTTACTATTATGCTGATATGCTCAAGGCAGTAAAAGATTGTTTTCCTACCATCCATGTTAAAGCTTTTACCGCTGTTGAAATTGATTCGATGTGCAGGCAAGCCGGTTTATCAATTGAAGATGGACTTCAATTACTCAAAGATTCAGGACTTGGTTCGATGCCCGGCGGCGGTGCTGAAATATTCGATGAACAAATACGACAGAAAATTTGTCCCGACAAAACCGGTTCCAACGAATGGCTTCGTATTCATAAAATAGCCCACCATCTTTCGATTCCAACTAACGCTACAATGCTATATGGTTTAATCGAAAACTACAGACACAGAATTGAACATTTGGAACGACTTCGTATTCTTCAAGATGAAACCAAAGGATTTAACGCATTTATTCCATTGAAATTCAAGCATTATAACAACTCTTTCTCTCATATCAAAGAGACCACTACCATTGAAGATTTACGAAATTATGCAGTGTCAAGAATATTTCTTGATAATATTCCTCATCTGAAAGCTTATTGGCCGATGATAGGAAAACAAGTGGCTCAGCTTTCTCTCAACTTTGGTGTTGATGACCTTGACGGCACTATTGACGATTCAACAAAAATCTATTCAATGGCTGGCTCAGATGAACAAAAACCATCTGCTTCGACCGATGAATTAATCGCAATGATAAAAGGGGCAGGTAAAATCCCTGCCGAACGAGATACTATTTATAACATCATAAGGATATTCTGATTAATTTTGTTCCTATGAAAATTATTTGAAACATTTTGTATGAGGCTAAAAGAATTTCTAACCAGTAAAATTTTCTTCAAAAATCTGGGATATACTGTCTTATTAACCATTGTATTGATATGGTTTACAATGATTATGCTCTCTGTTTACACGAACAAAGGGGAAAATATTCCTACACCTGATTTTAAAGGGTTGACTATTAAACAAGTAGAGGCAATTGTAAATAAAAACGACCTCAGGTTTGTAATTGAGGATTCAATTTTTCGGAAAGAAATACAGCCTGGAACTGTGGTAATTCAGAATCCTGTATCAGGTCATAAAATCAAACCAAAACGACTTATCTATCTCACGATTGCGTCATTTTTACCTGAACAGGTTGAAGTTCCCAAACTTACAGATATATCTTTGCGTCAGGCAAGGGTGCTGTTGGAGTCAAAAGGCTTTGCATTGGGAGAAATTGTTTTACGCCCCTCCGAATTTGATGATCTTGTGTTGGAACAAAAATATATGGGGCAAACGGTTCAACCGGGTTTGAGATTGGATAACGGTTCTACAATTGGGCTTGTAGTTGGGAAAAATATGAAAGATGGCGAAACAACTATACCTGACCTTACTGGACTTACTTTGCCCGTAGCAAAAAAAATTCTTTCAGTCAGATCATTATCAACAGGCTCTGTTAACTACGATACTGCCATCCTTACTTCTGAAGATACCCTGAATGCGATAATAGGAAAGCAAATACCTCAATCTGATTCCACAACACTTGTGGCTCCCGGATTATCAATTGATTTATGGCTATACCGAAAAACCGGAACCTCCAATTCAGAAATATATTAATATAAGAAGACAATTGAAGAACCTTATTATAAACGAAGATGACTTGGATGATTTGGATGATTCAGGCGAAGAAACAGGTCAATTTGAGCATTTCAGATTCATAGCCGATCCCGGACAAGGGTTATTGCGAATTGATAAATTCTTAGCCAACAGGCTTGAAGGAACTTCACGAAACCGTATTCAGACAGCTGCTGATGCCGGAAGCATACTTGTAAACGGAGTTCCTGTCAAATCGAATTACCGTGTAAAACCTGGCGAGCTGGTGACTATTATGATGGATTACCCCCGGCGTGAGCTAAAGGTTATCCCAGAAGATATACCCCTAAATATCATTTATGAAGATGAAGAGTTGATGGTTATCAATAAACCTGCCGGTTTGGTGGTACATCCGGGTCATGGAAATTACAGTGGAACACTTGTTAACGGATTGGTTTTTAAATACCAGAACTTGGAATTGTATGGAGGCAACGATCCCCGACCCGGATTGGTGCATCGAATTGACAAGAATACATCAGGATTAATTGTGGTTGCAAAAACAGAATTAGCCAAGCTGAATCTGGCGCTTCAGTTTTTTAATAAGACAACCAAACGAAAATATGTTGCAATGGTATGGGGAAATCTTGCTACAGATGAAGGAACAATAGATGGAAATATTGGAAGAAGTACCAAGAACCGTCAGGTTTATACAGTTTACCCTGATGGAGCAAGCGGTAAACCGGCAGTTACACATTATCGTGTATTAGAAAGATTGGGATATGTCAATCTTGTAGAGTGCGTTTTGGAAACCGGTCGAACTCATCAGATTAGGGTTCATTTGAAATATATAGGTCATCCTCTTTTTAATGATGATATATACGGAGGAAATGTGATTTTGAAAGGGACAACATTTGCAAAGTATAAGCAATTCGTTGATAATTGCTTCGCAATGATTCCAGGACAGGCACTTCATGCCAAAATTCTGGGCTTTGTTCATCCTGTGACTAAAGAAGAGATGATATTCGATTCCAATTTGCCCGACAACTTTGAACAGTTGGTTGAAAAGTGGCGCAATTATATATCAAACAGAGAATTATAGATATTTGAAATTTATGAATAAAAAGAATATTGCGATAGTAGCAGGGGGCGACTCATCGGAATACATTGTGTCGGTTAAAAGTGGAGCTAATGTATTAAAGGCAATTGATTTGAATTTATTTAACCCATGGTTGGTTACAATTAGAGGTATGGAATGGATCGTTTCCGATGGGGATACTAAATTGTCAGACATTGACAAGTCGGATTTTTCATTTACCATAGATGGGAATAAATGTCAATTTGATTTCGCATACATTATTATTCACGGAACTCCCGGAGAGGATGGTTTATTACAAGGTTATTTCGAAATGCTGAATAT
>CAILKW010000445.1 GCA_903834845.1 uncultured Bacteroidia bacterium
AGAGATTCATCAACTTTGCCTACTGTCGCTGTACATGAATAAATTTTCCCTGTATAATCGAATGCCCATTCAGTTTTACATGCAGGACAAGCATCGAAAAGAGGATTTGGAAGTTTGCCATTCTCAGCCAAATACTTAGAAATGGAGTAGGCTGGTTTGTAAAATTCCTGAATTTCAGGGTATAGCTTAATCAGATCATACAGCTTTTCGTAAAGCGATACACGACTGAAAAGTTTATCTGGTGTTGACTGGCAATGATGAAGTTCATAATTTCTTCCAATCTGAGTTTTAAATAATGGATTGGAAGTCCACCCTTTGTTTATGGCAAATTGAGCAAATTCTGGAAGGTTATCAATATTGTCTTTATCAATTACCATCCTGAGATTCACTGGAAGTCCGTTAGATAGACATGCATCAACACCACTTACTATTTTATCAAAAGTTTTTCCGCCACCTTTCAGTGTTCTGCGGTTGTCGTGAACAGGTGCTGTTCCATCTATGGTGATTTGAATTTCGCGGATACTTCCTGTTTTTAATATATCTAAGTATTCTTCAAGGTTGTAACCGTTCGTAACTATACTAACCTCAAGTTTTGCCTGATTAGCTTTTTGAAGTAAATAGGCTATTTGCTCTTTCTGATGCTGATTGTTAATTAATGGCTCACCTCCAAAAATGGTGATATATTTTTTCCGTGTTGCAAATTCAGTTTGAAGATAACTGAAAAAGGCATCTGTGAGGTCTTTACCTTGAGTAACGCCCGAATTCAAATATTCGTCCTGATAACAGTAAGTACATCCGAAATTGCAACTGTAATTAAGAATAAAAAAAAGTTGAATTTCATCATGATCACGGTCATCAAGAGCATTGAAATACTTCGACCTAAAAAGTCTCCTTTCTGTTTCAGATTCTGACAAATAGCCTCTCTGAACCATTTCTTCCACAAATTCCTTATCAGTTTCAAGTCCGTTAACTATTAGCTCAAGTTTTATCGCTTCCAAAGGACCAAGCAAATCGGCATTTTCGGTTAATAGATTTACTATGAAATAGTTTTCGCTATCTTTTACCTTTGAAAATATATTCTGTTCTGAATATTTCATACAAAATCAATTTGAATCAGGGAAGTGCCGATTGTTAAAGTCAGGCACTTCCCATCAAATATCATGAATTAGTCATGACATCCAACAACCGTCCTCGAGGTTTTTGCGCAACATTGTGCAATTTTAACTGCCTTAGGCTCCTCTTTTTTCTTAATAAGACTTTTCATCCGTAAATAATTTGTTTTAATTTGTTAAACGAATTGTTGTTATAGCCTTCCAAACTTTTGATTTCCGGAAGGTTTATCTTTGACGGCAGCATCCTCCTGCAGGCTTTTTCCCTGCAACAGTAAGGCTTGCTACCTCTGCTTTTCCTTTTTTATAAGGTTTCGATTCCTCAATGATTTCTATTCCGGTAAAACCGTTTTTTACTAAAGTAATGAGGTATTCATTTCGGGTAACTGCACCTGCCCAACATTCCGCAACAGCAACCGGATCGTTGCGAAACTCAGACTCAATAGGAATTGTAGAATAGATATCGCTTACTACAAACCTCCCGCCTTTTTTCAATATCCGGAAGATTTCTCCCCAGACTGCCTCTTTGTCTGTGGCATGATTAATTGTGCAGTTCGAGATTACGAGATCAGCTATCCCGTCAGCCAAGTCAATCTTTTCAAGTTCACAACACAAAAACCTGACATTCTTTATTTCAAATTTTGAAGCATTTTGTCGAGCCTTTTCAATCATATTGTCCGAAATATCAATACCATATACAAATCCCGATTCACCTACCTCTTCTGTCATACGCAAAGCATCTGTTCCACGACCGCTACCCAAATCAACACAAACTTCACCAGCTTTGGGCTTTGCGAAATTAATGGCACCACCGCACGACAGGCAACAGTCGGAATCTGCTAATCCACCATACCTTATATTTATGGCTGAGAAATCCATTCTTTGAGGTTTAAAAGTATAAAAGTAATCATTTTCTCTTTTAGTATTCAATACTAACAAGCGCAACACGGTCTTTTCACAGCAATAAAACCTATTAATCCTCCAAAAAATGCGTTTGAGTAAGGATCGCTTGTAACAGTTGAACTTCCGGAAGCAGAGCCATAATAATGGTAATACAACAATCCCGCCACTGCCCCTATCGAGAACCCTACGATTGGCTTCCAAAAATACCACGATTTCAGCAATGCCGACCAGCCTTTGGGTCTGTTTTTAATTTTACATGATTCACTCATTTTTAAAAATATTATTATTTGACAACGCAAAAATAAATAAAATTTCAATGTAAATCACATTAGTATCACTTAAATCTTTTTAATATCACTACTTTTTATATTTTTGTCCTTTAAAAATGAATTATGGATTTGATCTTCAATAAAAATATTTCGAGCGCAGAACTGTCTAAGCTTTTTGAAAGCGACGAAAGTTGCCTTGAATTTTTGGCAAATCTCAAATGGGCAGATGGTTTTATATGCCGAAAATGTGGAAATACAAATTCCTGTTCAGGAAAATCTCTTCATTCTCAACGATGTACAAAATGTAAATCAGAGGAATCAGCAACGGCAGGGACAATTTTCCATAACTGCAAATTCCCGATACACAAAGCATTCTTTATCGCTTATAATGTTTGCAAAGGAACAGAGGAAGTTTCGACTTATGAGTTTGCAAGACGTTTAGCATTAAGGCAGATGACTTGTTGGAATTTCAAAACAAAAATTCAAAACGCGATGAAATCAATTGATTCACTTACAGATAATGAAAAAGTAGCAATTCAGAAGATGCTTGGAGTTTAGTCCGGAAATTTTTGGTGAACAACAAAAGATTGATAGCAACCAAAGTCTTGTAAATCACGAAATAAAACTCACTATTTTGGTTGATTGAAAAACTCCATATACTGTAACAGATTTTTTTCCTTTTTGAAAATTTTAAGGTTTTCAATGCTGATAACAAAATTTCTGAAAGTATTACCTTTTATAAGTGAAGACAACGATGGATCGGATACTAATTTTTGCATATAAGCCTGTGCGGAAGTCATTTCGCCTAAATCACTTACAATCAATATGCTTCTATTGTCATCAAGCGATTCAACAGTAACTTTTATTGCTGGTGACCCGAAATTGGACTGATTAAATATTTCAAATGCTTTGACAAGTTTGGATTCATCATTTTGTTTTTTCAGAAAAATCAATGTATAGCAATTATCCTTACTTTGTTTTTGAATATATGGCCCCTGATAATCAGGTTTGGCAACTGCATTTTTTACAACCGAAGGGTTAATAATTTCCGGACTCACTTGTTTGGTAGTATCTTTTACCGTTTGAGGTTGAATTAGAACAAATTTTCCCTTTTCAACCGGGTCTTGCTCTTTACGCACTTTTGAAAGCAACTCCTGTGGATTTGGCAATTGATCGGAAGGAATATCTGAACCAATGTACGTACTATAGTTTTTAGTAAAAAAGAGGATATAGTCAAGGTATTCTTTCTCTGCGATAATTGTCCTGTAATTGGAAGAAGATGCAACAAAGTTCACATATTCTATCCCTTTTAAAGATTGGAAAACCTGACGTTTTCTCATAATTGACCTGAAATAAATCAGACTTTCTTCTTTATTAGGGATACTCCTCACCACAACCAATTGTGTTTTGGTATCCAGATTTATTGGCTCAATATCAAAATCAGTAGATGTGTAATAGTCTAAATTGTAATTTGCTATATCATAAATTAAGCGACTCACATCAACTTTTGCCTCTTTCGAAAAGGCAATAACATAATAATGGAACATATTCTCATCATACGAAAATTTCCCTCCGAATTCATCATTTGAATGATTTTTATTCCCTTTCATCTCTTCGTTAACAATCTCTTCTTTGATATAGCCTTTTGCCAAGAGTTGCTTATAATCTGTTAAAGTATTATTAGCGATTAGATCTTTAATATTCTGAGCAATAACTGCTGTCTTGCTTTGCGAAAACTCTTTTATGTATTGATCAAGTGTGTTTGCAAAGGCCGATTTCTCGATAGCTGCTCCATTTGAAACAACTTCAATGAATTTCACTTTTGAAAGAAGGCTACTGTCGGGACTCATTGCCATCGTAACTAAAGCAATTTCACGAGCTTTAGAAAAGTCGAATGATCGGAATGCACGCAAAGCTTCGCCATATTTTTTTTCAATTACTACCTTTCTCTCCTCAATCTCAGTAAAATAATTAGGGTTAAGAAGATACTTTGCATACTTTGAATCAGGGCATTGACTAATAATTTTATCTTTATATTCAGCAGATCTCGTTTCATTACCATTTTCTTTGTTCAGTTGAAATAGTTCAAAAAAGGCAGGTAACTCATAAATGCTTCCTTTAAATCGTCTATTCAACTCTTCGAGTGTTTCAATGGAACGTTTTAAATCACTGAAATCGGTTCGATAAATTCTTCCTGCGCTAAAGAATGCACTTTTTATCATTTCGGTAGATACCATCATAAGTGAATCTGTCAACGGAATATCCTGAAGATAAAATTCCGGCGTTTTGGGATCGCTTGCTTTCTTTTTGGTTTCGGGAGTGTTGTTTTTTAATTCAGAATCAGCCGTTTCTTCTGAGTCGCTTTCAGATGATAACAGCTTATTTTTACGCCTCCAGTTATCTTCAAGCTTTCTCTTACCCCAGATTTTTTGAAATTCGGATTTTCCGATACCTACAGTAGGTGGATTGTAAAAATACCAGAGATTCTGATTATTGCTTGAACCTGTTTGTGTTCTGTATTGCTGTGATCTGAAATAATTCTGATCAGCCATTTGCGAATTATCTGCACTTGCAAGGGCAGCTTCTTTTTGCTGCAAATCTGTTATTATTTTACTAATAATAGCTTTCCGTTCTTGATCTGTCATCCTGGCGATCTTTTGAAGGCTGTCTTCACGATTGATAGTGGTAAGATTATCAGCCAATCTTTTCAATCCTGTTGCACGGATAATAATTTCGGCATATCCAGGATAATTGGCATCAATAACTGATACAGCCGTGTCGTAATAACATGAAGCTTGCAGATATTCATTTTCCTCAAAAAGAATTCTTGCAACGCTAATGCTTGATAGTGCCCGTTGTTTTTGGTTTGAAGTGCTGAAAAGTACCGAATTTTTAAAATCAGCAATTGCATCACGCTTTCTGCCCTCTTTTATGGCAATTTCGGCTTTTGCATAGTAAATCCGATCACGATAATCAGCATTAATTTCATTATCAAGCATCTTCTGTAATTGATGTTCGATTTCTTTATCATCAATCCCTGCAATTTCCATCCTTGATATTTTGGCGTTAAAAGCCATTTCATAGGAGGGTCGCATTTTAATAACTCGCAAATATTGCTTCGCTGCTTCATCCGGTTTGTTGGTCAATGCCAGAAGTTGCGCCAGAATATAATTTATCCTGAGCTTTTCTGTTCGCGGAAGCGAAGATTGTAAAGCTGTTTTCAAATAATCAATGGCAAAGTCCGGCTGATTGTCTTTTAAATAATAATGAGCCTGAACGAGACTTAGTTCTTGTTTAAGACGCTTTGGAAAAGCGGCATCGCGTGAAAGTGAATTAAATATTTCGAGTGCGAGTGCATTATCGCCTGTTTCAATATATGATCTGGCCATCCATAGAAAGGCATCGAATCGTGTAGGTTTATCTGGATATTTCCGGATAACGTAATTGAAATTCTCGATAGCCCGGTGAAAATCGTGATTATAATAGTTGGCTTTACCCATCATAAGGTAGCTGTCATCAACCCAGTTGTTATACTCGCCTTTAGATGCAAATTTTTTATAACTTTCTGAATTGTTAGGTTTTCGTTGAGGGCTTTTTGTAATGGAATGAAGCAATATCAGTTTATTACACTTAGTAATGGCCAAATCCATTTCAGAAGTTGCAACTGTAGCAGCTTCAGGCAAAGTGCATTTGAAAATCGGCAATGTACGGGTATAATCATCGGATACGGTTTTATCTATACGTTGAAGTCCGGCTTTTAAGTTCTCTTTGGCATTGAAGAATACATTGTAACGGGCCGACAAATTGTGTATAGCTCGTGACGGCATAGTGTTCTTTTTTGTAGAACAACCTACAAAAAACCCGGTTAACCAGAGAAGAAGCAGAATATTTCTTAAAGTCTGTTTCAAAAATCTTAACTTAATTAATTGTGTTTAACACGATGAATGCCGGTTTTTGACCGACAAAACAACTACGGTAAAGATACAAAGAGAAATGAATTTACATCATCTTTTTTTAACTCGAACACGTTCTGTTGGTTTTAAATTTTCGTTTCTTAACTCCAACTGCTGAATTACATTGGTTGCCAATTCTTTAAATGGATTTGCTGCGACACTTTCTTCTCTCCAAGCAACAGGTATTCCCAGATCACCTCCTTCTCGAATACTCATCACAATGGGAATTTGACCCAAAAAAGGTATTCCCATATATTGAGCGAGATTCTTTCCTCCGTCTTTTCCAAAAATATAATATTTGTTTTCAGGCAACTCTTCGGGTGTAAACCACGACATATTTTCAACTATTCCAAGAACAGGAACTTCGATTGATTTGCTTTTAAACATGGAAACACCTTTAATAACATCTGCCAAAGCAACATCCTGAGGAGTTGTTACAATAACACTCCCTGTTACAGGAAGTGTTTGAACAATAGTTAAATGAATGTCGCTTGTGCCTGGAGGAAGATCAATTAGCATATAATCCAGTTCCTCCCATAATCCTTGAACTATCAATTGTTTAATTGCATTTGAAGCCACCGGCCCACGCCAGATAAGTGCATTTTCCTTATTGCCAAAGAATCCGATCGAAAGGATTTTTACACCGAATTTTTCAATCGGAACTATCATATCACGACCGTCAACTTTCTCAATTAAGGGGTGTGCTTCTTCCTCTCCAAACATTAATGGTATCGAAGGGCCGAATATATCAGCATCAATCAAACCAACTTTTGCCCCTGTTTTCGCTAATGCTACAGCAAGGTTAACAGCTATGGTTGATTTTCCTACTCCACCTTTTCCCGATGCAATAGCTATGATATTCTTAACACCAGGCAAAACAGGTGCTTTCATTCTGTGAATCCCTTTTGGTGTTATTGTTATGTCGTATTCAGTTCCTAAGGTTTTCTCAATTTCAACAGCGCAAGCTTGCGAAACCACCTGTATATTAGGATCGTCATCGCGTTGAAAAACAAGCGTGAAAGTGATTCGGCTACCTGCTGTTCTTATTTCCTGAACCATTTCAAGATCAACTACATTATCCTTAGATCCCGGAAAAATAATATTACGTAGGATGTCTGTTATGTTTTTTGGTGTAACTGCCATTATTTTAGTTTTCTTTTGTTGATATGTTATCTCTATTGATTTGATTTCTCCCATAACTTCTGTAATCATCAAAAGTTATATCCACTTCGGGTTCCACAAGACCCCTATCATGGGGGATATATCTCAAGTACTTGATTTTCTTACCTCTTTCAAGCCATTGTTGCTCGTAACTTGTACTGATACTCAAAATTTCGTCTGCCATTCCTGATGAGTATAAATCTTCAGTATTCACCTGTAAATTAAATTTATTTTCGTTTATTGTAGCAAAAGTGTATTGATAAAAAAAATCACTATCTGTCTTTAAATGAATAACCCCTCCAGGTTTAAGAAATTTACAATATTCACTAATAAAACGCATAGAAGTGAGCCTTTTCCTGGTTTTTCTCATTTGCGGATCGGGAAAAGTAATCCAGATTTCGGAGACTTCTTCTGGAGCAAAAAAAAGCGGCAAGAGTTCAATGTTGGTTCGTACAAAACCACTATTCTTAAGTTCATTCTGATGAACCTCTTTTGCTCCCGACCACATGCGTGAACCTTTAATATCTATTCCTATGAAATTTTTGTTTGGAAAGAGCTTGGCAAGACCAACTGTATATTCACCTTTTCCGCAACCAAGTTCAAGAACAATTGGGTGATCATTTTTAAAAAATTCGCTGTTCCAAAATCCTCTTAAAATAAAACCTTCATTTATTAAAGCGCTGTACGAAATCTGAATAACATGTCCAAAAGTATTTAAATCTGCAAACTTGGCCAGTTTGTTTTTACTCATGCCAAATAATTATTTTTTATTGAAAAGATTTTTCAAGTACGATTCCAAAATCGTGAATCCCTTTTAGTATTCCCGTTTGGGTACGCATACCCTGCCTTACAGAGACAATATATTTACCTATCTCAGGAAAAAAAATGGTCTGTTTATAGGGATATTTTTTTTCATAAAGATATCCCAATCCGCTACCCAGCCATTGTCCTGAAGGTTTTGCAAGTGTGATTTCTAATGTGTCTGTCAGCTCTTTACCTGAAGGTGGCGCAATTGAAACAAAAATCCACAGATTACTGTAAGCATATCGCCCGTCATTACGAACGGTAAACGAAAGGTCATATACTTTTTTAGGATCCGGGATATTGAAATCAAAAACCATAAGCGAATCCTGATGCCACTCTGCGTGCTTTAAACTGCGATAATCTTCGAAGATTGCTTTTTTGTAACATGAGGTTATAAAAGCACCTGCTAAAGCCAGTGAAAAGAGCAACAATAAATTATTCTTCGGGTGAAAACTGATTTTCATTACTGTCATTACCTGAATTTGGTTTACGTGTTAAAACCGGTTTACGTCTTTTTTTCCTGCGATTTTTTGTTGTCTGATCAAACCTTTCAATGCTTTCTTCTCCAACCGTATTGTGATATGTATGCCCTTCCGCTTCAGCAACTACTAGGTTTTCACTTGTTAATTGCGCAATTTTTTTGCCACTTTTGTTCAGAAGTTGAATCTCCCTTACCTTATCAACCGATACTGCCAACATACCTCCAGGTTGATTATTCTCCTTGACATACCAAAAAATTCCTTTAAAAATGTCAGCCTTCAAATAATTGTAGTTTCCTTTTTCAGTTTCGATAGGAATATTTGTTGGCGGAAAGTTTTTCTGAGCATCAATGTAACAATCCAACTCATAATTCAGACAGCATTTTAGTTTACCACATTGTCCAGCCAGTTTTTGTGGGTTAAGCGATATTTCCTGATATCTTGCTGCATTGGTTGTTACTGAAACAAAGTTGGAAATCCAGGAGCTGCAACAAAGTTCACGTCCGCAAGGACCAATTCCACCAATTCTGGCAGCTTCCTGTCTTGCTCCAATCTGGCGCATCTCTATGCGAATTCGAAAGGTATCTGCATAAAGCTTAATCAGTTGACGAAAATCAACACGTTCATCAGCAATATAATAGAAAATAGCTTTTGTTTTATCACCCTGAAATTCGACATCTCCGATCTTCATATTCAATTTGAGTTCTTCAGCTAATTTTCGGGCTTTAAGCATGGTAGCATGTTCAATATTGATTGCTTCTTCCCATTTCTGAAGATCAACGGCTTTAGCTATCCGGTATATTTTCCTTAAAACACCGTCAACCATGGTTGCCTTATGTCGTTTCATTTGTTTGAGTACGAGATCACCAATAAGCGAAACCATACCAATATCGTGACCAGGGCTCGCCTCTACAGCAACCATATCACCTGGTTTAAGGCTTAATCCATTTACATTCTGATAGTAATCTTTACGAGTATTTTTGAAGCGGACTTCAACAATATCTTCAGTATTGATAGTGCTTTTAACATCCGAAAGCCAGTCGTAAACATTTAGTTTAGCGCAACTTCCCACACGATCGTTGGTGGGACAGCCTCGCGCTGTTTTATCCTGAGTGTTCATATAGTTGTTATAGATATATTTAGACTGTCGGTTCCAAAATGGTACAGACAGGAAAAAAGAATTTTCACAAAAATAGTGATTTTTTACAGCCTTATCAACTTCGAAACCTTTAAACCAAGATCGGTGAAAATAAGTTTGGCATTACCATTCTTTGAAATGTCTGTAAAAGCTTTATCGAACTCCCGAAACAAATGGATGACGTTTTTCTCATTAATAAAACGAGCAAATTTTTGTGAAAAGTCATTTTCCTGATCATCCATATATATTAATTCGGGCTCTTTGAGGTTTAAAAGAAAATTTTCACGTAGAAATTCGCCACAATATTTCAAAAAGCCCATTTGCCTTACTCTTCCGATATTCGATATTTCTTCAGACCAAGTGAGGATCTCTTGTAATTTCCGTCCGTATCCGTTTCGCATAATCAAAGTGAATTGTTGAAAATTGTATTTCCTTAGTTCATCGTTCTGTAAAAACTCAAGTGCCAGAAAATAGTTTCCCCGTGCAAGTCTTGCAATTATTGCAGGGTCATTGTTTTTCGATTCATGAATTTCTGACAATGCTTCCTGCAGATCATTGTCAGCAATTTTCGGGACACGAATAAATTGACAGCGAGACCGTATTGTACTTAAAAGTCTCTCTTCAGCCTCTGAAATAAGGATAAAAATAGTCTTTGTTGGGGGCTCTTCAAGAATTTTCAGTATTTTATTGGCACATGTGGTGTGCATAGTTTCAGGTAACCATATTATCGAAACCTTATATTCTGCCTCATAAGATTTTTGATTAAGCTTATGTATCAAATCTTTAGCCTCATCAACGTAAATTACCCCTTGTTTATTCTCATCGGCAATAAGTTGCATCCATTTTTCATATTGAGGATATGGATTCTCTCCGAAATATTGTCGCCATTTCGTCATGTAATCACTGCTTGTGGGATTGCTTATGGCAGTAGTTTTTATAACTGGAATAGTAAAATGGAGATCAGGATGGATCAATTTCGAGTATTTTCTGCACGAACTGCAAACTCCACACGAATCATTATATTGTTTATTTGAACAGTTAATATATTGAGCAAAAGCCAAAGCCAAGGCAATTTTACCATTACCCGGCGGACCAACCAACAATTGAGCATGAGGTATCCTATCTTCTTCAACGGCCTGAATCAGTCGTTTCTTTATGATATCTTGTCCGATAACGTCTTTAAATTGCATCCCGTGAATATAAAATTTGTTGCAAAAGGTAAGTGGCAATCTTCAATTCTGCCCAACCATTAAAACTTCAAAAATAGAAAAATAGAGGTTCTTTTACGAAATGTTTTGAAAAAATATTGTGATTTGTCAATAAAGAACCAAATTGATTAAAAAACTGATTCACTTTGATGGTGTAAAACACTTTTTATCTATCTTTGTGAAACAAAATATTAAATTCAGCAAAATATGCAAACGATTGAAAATTATGACTTTTCGGGCAAAAAAGCCCTGATCCGTGTTGACTTCAATGTCCCTCTTGATGAAAAGTTCGTGATTACCGATGATACACGTATGACAGCAGCACTTCCTACAATCCGACAAGTGATTGAAAATGGTGGCGCAGCAATAATCATGTCGCACCTCGGTCGTCCTAAAAAAGGTCCTGAAGATAAGTTTTCGATGCGACATTTGGTTCCGCATCTTTCGGAACTGCTTGGTGGAATCGAAGTAAAAATGGCTCCTGATTGCATCGGTGATGCCACAAAAGAAATTGCCGATTCACTTAAAGCCGGTGAAGTGCTGGTACTTGAAAACCTCCGTTTCCATCCCGAAGAGGAGGGTGGTAACGTTGAATTTGCCAAACAATTGGCCCAAAATGGAGATTGCTGGGTAAACGATGCTTTCGGAACTGCTCATCGTGCTCATGCCTCAACTGCTGTAATGGCTCAATTCTTTCCAAATGATAAATTATTTGGTTATCTGGTTGATAGTGAGGTCAAAAGCCTTGACAAAGTTCTCAAAGCACCAAAGCGTCCTTTCACTGCAATTATGGGTGGTTCAAAAGTATCATCAAAGATTACCATTATTGAAAATCTATTGAATAGTGTTGATAATCTGATTATTGGTGGAGGTATGACCTATACTTTTATGAAAGCTCAGGGTGGTAAAATAGGGGGCTCACTTTGTGAAGATGATTTTATGCCAATGGCCCTTGACATTTTAAAGAAGGCCGAACAAAAGGGGGTAAAAATTATTTTGGCGGTTGATGTTATTCAGGCAGATGCTTTTTCCGAAACCGCAAATACAATGGTTGTACCTTCAAATAACATCAGCGATGGCTGGTCTGGTCTTGACGTTGGACCTGAAACCATTGTGTTATTTAAGAAAGTGATTGGTGAATCGCAGACGATTCTTTGGAATGGTCCGGTCGGTGTATTTGAAATGGAGAAATTCGCTACGGGTACAAAAGCAATTGGTGACGCGATAGTTGAAGCTACAAGCAACGGAGCTTTCTCGCTTGTTGGTGGTGGTGATTCAGTTGCAGCGGTCAATAAGTTTGGTATTGCCGACAAAGTATCATACATTTCAACTGCTGGTGGTGCAATGCTCGAATACCTTGAAGGACGTGTCCTCCCTGGCATAGCTGCAGTTCTTGAATAGATCGCATAGTTTTTACTTTAAAATAGAAACCCGAACAATTGAAGTTCGGGTTTTTTTACACTTTGAAAGAAATGCAAAGTATCGTTGTGTCAAATGAGATATTACTCGAACGGATCAATACCGCAGATGCTGCCACAATTTTTAATGCAATTGATCAAAACCGTTCCCATTTGGGAGTCTGGTTGCCTTTTGTTGATTTTACAAAAGAAATAAAAGATACTGAAGTATTTATCCAGACTGTAGTTGAGAATCGGGTAAAGTCGCTCAATGAAGTTTATACTATCTGGTTTAAAGGTGATTTTGCCGGATTAATTGGGTTTTATAATACAGACAGAGTCAACGAAAAGACTGAGATTGGTTATTGGCTGATTAGCGACAAAACTGGGAATGGAATAATCGTAAAGTCTTGTCATATACTTATAGGACTTGCTTTTGAGAAAATGGGGATGAACAGAATTTCTATCCGGTGTGCTGTCGGTAATATTGCGAGCGCAAATGTTGCAACCCGTTTAGGATTTATTTTCGAGGGAATAGAAAGAAGCGGAGAACGATATCACGATCTTTTTTTCGATCTGAAAGTCTTCAGCTTGTTAAAAGGGGAAGTTGTAACTGAATAATTGAACCCTATTGAATATTTTATAAATGATTGTAAAATAAATTAATACGCCATAATAATGAAAAATTTCCTGTTTATTTTTATTCTCTTTTTTGTTTTTTCCTGTTCATCAGTAAATATGAATTCGGGTGAAAAGTCCATTCAATACAAAAACATCGAGAAACACATCGCCGAACTTTCCTCCGATCGCTATATGGGTCGTATGCCACTGTCCTCAACCGAAAACATAACAGTCGAATATATTGCACAACAGATGCAGGAAATTGGCCTTGAGCCTGCCAATAACGGAAGTTTTTTTCAGGAGGTTCCTTTGCTTGCAGTAAACTCCAAAATATCGGATAATCTCAATTTCAATACGCCGAAAGGCCCTTTAAAATTTCAGAAACTAATTGATTATGTGAGTTTTTCGAGAAGAATGGATGAAGAATTGTCACTAGATCAGTCAGAGCTTGTTTATGCAGGTTTTGGGATCACTGCTCCGGAATATGGGAGAGATGATTTTCAGGGAATAGAAATGAAGGGTAAGACCCTACTGGTTTTTGTGAACGATCCCGGCTACGGAACATCAGACACCTATTTCAAAGGAAACACTATGACCTATTACGGTCGCTGGACTTATAAATTTGAAGAAGCTGCCCGCAAAGGAGCAACAGGTTGTCTGATTATCCATGAAACAGGACCGGCAGGATATCCTTGGCAGGTAGTTCGTAACAATGGCGAGACAACCAAATTATATTTGAAACCCGAAAACGCTTATCAGGATAGATGTGCTTTCGAAGGATGGATTTCTAAAACCGCAGCCGAGCAGTTATTTTCTGCTTGTGGAATGAGCTTTGATGAAGCAAAAGCGATGGCAGTTAAGAAAGATTTTAAACCGATTATATTACCGGTTAAAGTTTCAGGTTGGATAAAAAGCAGTTTTGAGACCAATACTTCACGGAATGTTTGCGGAGTGATTCGTGGAACCAAATATCCTGATGAAGTTGTTGTTTATACCGCACATTGGGATCATCTCGGAGTTGGCACTCCTGTGAACAACGATAGTATTTATAATGGAGCCACCGACAATGCCAGTGCAGTGGCGTGGATGCTCGAAATTGCCCGTGGTTTAATGAATGGGTCTGCACCTGAAAGGTCAGTTTTATTTCTTTCTGTCACAGGCGAAGAGTCAGGCTTACTTGGTTCTTTATACTATGTTGAACATCCGTTTTTCCCGATGTCAAAAACTGTGGCGTGCATCAATACCGATGTGATGTTGTTCCTTGGAAAATTCAAAGATGTAACTCTAACAGGAATTGGACAATCGGAATTAGATGAGTGGGTTAGAAAAGCCGCCGAAAAGCAGGGAAGATACATTGCCCCAGATCCAAATCCCGAAAATGGAATGTATTTCAGATCCGATCAGTTTCCGTTTGTGAAAAAAGGAGTTCCGGCTATTTATGCAAAAGGTTATATTGATGCTGAAAAATACGGTAAGGAACAAACATTGAAAATTCTGGATCAGTACTGGAAAAAAATATATCATAGTCCTTTTGATGAATACAATGCTGCAACCGATGATTTGAGCGGTATTGTTGAGGATGCAAAACTACTCTTTCACGTTGGAACTGATCTGGCAAATTCCCAAGTCTGGCCTGCATGGAATAATGATTCAGAATTTAAAATAGCCAGAGATTTGTCGAAGAAATTAATTCATTAACGAAACAATTGAACACATTGAAAATTCAATAAAATAGTTGCTATGAAAACTCAAATAATTGAAAAAAAAACAAAGTCAATTGTAATTCAGGTTGAGATTCCATTATCGAATTCAATGTTAGACATGGAGGAGAAAATTCAAGAAGCCTTAAGTAAATTCAGACTCGAATCCGAGCACGACGGGTTACCAAAGTTGGATACTGACATTGAAAGACCTGTTCAATAGTCTATCGCACGAGTAGATAAGCACCTTTCGAGTGAATTCTGAGGTTGTACATTCGCATAGTAATCTAGAAATGTATATTAACGAAATACCGGAATTAACTAAATGGGTGAGTGAAACTTCAGAATATTATTGACCAAAAAAACTCCGGTAACAAGAAACCGAATAATCAAAAGCCCGAGTCATGCAAATGACACGGGCTTTCAATTATCAGTTACCATTTTGCGTTTTTTCGGATTATCAAAACGCATCAAACAGAAATATCTTAAAATACAATTTCTATAAACTTCGGTATTTAAGCCAGTTACTTAACAATCGGAGTCAGTACAAGATTCCGGTATTCAACTTTTCCATGATCTCCCTGAAGATAAAGAGGTCCTGCAGTAAAAACATCCGATTTCATAGCACCTCCAGTCGGCCCGTAAACAGGTTGATTATCAATTATTTTTATACCATTCAAAATCACGGTTACGTGGCGGTCGCAAAGGGTAATATCCATCGATTGCCAAGTTCCTGCAGGTTTTTCAGCATTAACAGTTGGTTTGATTCTGCTGTAAAGACCACCCATGTTATGTGCGTTGAGTTCCTTTTTATATGAATCTGATACCTGAATTTCATACATTCCACGCAAATAAATACCACTGTTGCTTCCTGCCGGTATATTTACTTCCAGTTTAAGATTGAAATCTTCAAATTCCTGATCGGTTCTTATGTTTCCATAACTAACATGTTTTTCTCCCTCAACTTGTACCGGGTTGTTTGACAATACGCTATTAAGAGCAGAAAAACCATTCTTCTGTTTCTCGTTAATCAATCTCCAACCCGACAGATCTTTTCCGTTAAATAGGGTAATAGGAGTTCCATATTTAATTTTTGCCATATCGGGTGCAGGTGGTGGAGCAGGTAATTTTGTACCGACAAAAGAAGTTGAATCAACACCTTTCCCGTTGCGGCGCGGATTCATAAGAAAACCTACAATTTTGTCGCCCTTTTTTTCAACTTCCAACCAATTGGTTATTACATGTGAACGGATGGGAAGGTTATTTTCATCCTTTGTTCTTACAACATTATCAGTACGTGTGACAATCAAATACTTGTCACCTGACATATATACATTTGCAACCGGAACAACGCTTCCCCCGATCCAAAGAAGTTCGGCATCAAGGAAATCTTTTTCCTGTCGCACTTCAAGCCAGCCGACTGTACCATGCTCAATATCAATAGTCCATTGCCCAAGAAATTCACTGACATCTGTTTTCTTAACAGGTTCAACCACTGGTTTTACGCCACACGATATTATTGATAACGAGACCAAAACAGATGCAAAAAAGATAAAAATAGTTTTCATTTAATTGATTTTTAGTAATGTTACACAATGTGATTATTAAATATTTTTGCTTTGAAATAATGTGGTAATGTTAGTGTTTTTTATTGGAAATGTAAGGGTGTTTGAAATATATTTTGTTTCCTTTAAATAGTATTTTCGGGTGTCTAATCTCAATTTTTTTCAGGTTTAAAAGATTATTGATGCAGAATCGTTATATCATTCATGAGTTTTCTCAATCCAATTTTTTGGATTCCTGTGTGTGCTTATTATTGCTAATATTTCAATATTTTCAGTTTCTTCGTTAATAGTGTTTTCTTTACTTCATTCCAATCTAAAAGTCTTTCAGGATGAAGTTTAACTTTTTCATAGCGCTCCATTACAAAAATAAACAAAATCAATTTAATAATCTACATAGAAATCCTACATTTGCACCATACACAAATTTAAAGGTTACAAACATGTCAGATAGTATATTAGGAGTAGGCTCACGCGTAAAACACCCGCAAATGGGTAAAGGAGTAATCGTTCAGGTGCGTTCGGACGCTTATGAAATTGGGTTTATTGAATTTGGCGTAAAGCAGATTATGCGTGATTACCAGGGATTGGAAGTTATTGAAGTTGTGGAAACTCCTTCGGATCTGATTACCTACGAGAAGATGGAAAAAAGCCTTATCAGGGTATTGCGCCGTTTCAGCGATGTTCAGGAAACCGTACCTTTAGGACAGAAATGGATTGGAGGACGAATGATTCTTTATCCGGGTGATAAAGCTTTAAAGGAGAAAGAAATTCCGGTTGAGACATTTTTTCATAAAATTGTTATGATTCGCGACAGGGTGCGTGTAATGGAACAGCGTATAAATTCCAGTAACCTTTCTGACGAGGAAAAGGTTGATCTCGAACAATATATCACCAGAATTTACGGTAGTCTTACCACTTTTAATGTATTATTCAAAAATAAGGAAGACCAGTTTACAGGTGAGAGAGGCAAAGAATAGGTAATATGAAAATTCAGTAAAAAAACAGTTTTACGACCACCATCCAAATTAAACATGGTTCACGGCTAAGTTTGTGGGTTACCAATTGTTGGATTATGGATGTCTAAGGTTTAAAACCAATTAGTTAATTGGTAAATCTGAAAGAAAAAGGCTGATATAACTGAGCAAAAACATTCAGCCTGATTGAATCATCAACAATCAATCTGTTGTAAATAATCCGATATTTTGTTCAGAACTTTTTGCCAATCGTTTCATGTTTTTATAATTTGTTCTTTAATGGCCACATAGCCTGCCCCGATCCTTCGTGGAAACTCGCCATGATCATCCTGCTGTGTGAGAATTACTGCTTATGGCTCTTTTCATTCCAAAATAACCTAAAAGCAGCTATCGTCACGAAAATAAATTATATTGACCAAAGTAAGTTACTATTTTTACCGTATATTTGCCTCACTTAGTAATGCAGACACTTATTTTCCATTTTTTGATATGTCAGCACTTAATTTATCACTTTTTCTGCTTCTCGTAGGGTTTTTCCTTTCAACAGGAGCACAAAAGTCCACATCACGTGAACTTTTCAAATCTATTGTATTTACACCGATTAATAGCTTTACCGGGGGAGTTGAAGGGCCTGCAGTTGACAAATCAGGAATTGTCTATGCTGTAAACTTCCACCATCAGGGTACAATTGGTCAGGTTACGCCCGAAGGTATTGCCTCTGTTTTTATCGAATTACCCAATGGAAGTATTGGTAATGGAATTCGTTTTGACAGCCGTGGCAATATTTTCATTGCTGATTATACAAATCACAATGTACTTAGGGTTGAAATACCCTCAAAAAAGTTGAGCGTTTATGCCCATGAGTCTTCTATGCACCAACCTAATGATATTGCTATTGACAGTAAAAACCGGATTTATGCCAGTGATCCCGATTTTAAGTCTGGGAAAGGACGAATCTGGAGAATAGACACCTACGGAAAAGTTTCATTGCTGGATTCCCTAAATGGGGCAACAAATGGTATTGAAGTAAGCGCGGATGAAAAAACACTTTATGTCAATGCGGTACCGAAAGTCTGGGCATATAACCTTTTACCATCCGGTGAAGTGGGTGAAAAACATTTACTGATTGAATTTCCCGATTTCGGCATGGATGGAATGCGTTGTGACATTAAAGGAAATTTGTACATAACCCGTTATGGTAAAGGCACTATTGTGGTAGTTTCGCCAGAAGGCCAGATCCTCAGAGAGATAGTCCTGATTGGGAAAAGACCTTCAAATGTTACATTCGGCGGGAAAGACGGACGTACAGTTTATGTTACTCTTCAGGATCAGGGCAACCTCGAATGCTTTTATTCAGATATTCCTGGTCGTGAATGGGAAATGAGTCAAAAATAATAAACTGAATTCATAATAATAACTAAAAAACGAGCTAACATGAAACGCAGAGACGCTCTCCGAAATTTGTCTGTTTGGCCGGTAGCCGGAATTGCAATGGGAAGTGCACTACCCATTAATTCACTATTGGCTTCACCCGTTGCACCGCCTCCGGGAAAACGAAATCTTTTTAAGGAACTTGGTATTCGCACGTTTATCAATGCTGCCGGGACATATACTTTTATGTCGGGTTGTCTGATGCACGAAGAAGTAGTGGATGCTATAAGATCTACTGCAGGCGAATTCGCATTGATTGACGATGTGCAGGATAAAGCAGGTGCGAAAATTGCTGAACTGTGCCACGCAGAAGCAGCTACTGTAACAGCAGGTTGCTGGTCGGCGTTGGTCTTGGGAACAGCAGGAGTTTTGACAGGAATGGATCAAAAAAAGGTTGCACAACTGCCACGCCTCGACGGTATGAAATCTGAGGTTCTTGTACAAAAAACGCATAATAGCGGCTATGTTCATGCACTTACCAACACAGGTGTTACACTTATTGAAGTAGAAACCTCAGCAGACGTAGAAAAGTCATATAATGAGCGTACTGCAATGATGTGGTTTCTGAATTATGCCGGTCCGGATGGAAAAATTTCAGATAAAGAATGGGTAGAACTCGGTAAAAAACTTCATATACCCACCATGATTGATATTGCAGCGGATGCCACGCCAGTTGAAAACATGTGGAAATTTAATGACATGGGATTTGACCTTGTCTGTATTTCGGGAGGGAAAGGTATTCGCGGACCCCAAAGCGCAGGGATACTAATGGGTAAAAAAGAGTTGATTGCTGCCGCCAGGTTAAATGCCCCTCCGCGAGGTGGTAATATTGGCAGGGGAATGAAGGTAAACAAGGAGGAAATTTTGGGTATGTATGTAGCTCTTGAAAAATTTATTAATCTTGATCATGATAAGCAGTGGAAGATTTGGGAAGACCGTGTTGCTATAATGGAGGGTGCAGCTAAAAAAGTTAATGGAGTGACTACAAGTGTTTTTGTTCCTCCTGTTGCAAACCGTACACCTACATTGGTCATTTCCTGGGATATTAACAAGGTTAAGGTATCTAAGGAGGAATTTCAGGAAAGACTCCGGAAAGGAGAACCTTCAATTGAAGTGATGGGTGGTAAGGATAACAGCATTACCATTACTTCCTGGAATTTGCAACCTGGTCAGGAAAAGATAGTTGCAAAACGGTTAAAAGAGGAATTAACCAAAGCAACAGTATAACCACTATTTTAAATTTTGATTCATGAAAAGAAAACAAATAGTTGTTTTATTGATGCTGTTGCTTGTGACAGGTATTGCCAGGGCACAGACATACAACATCGTTATAAAAGGTGGTCATCTTATTGATCCTAAAAATAATATCGATGGAATAATTGATATTGCCATCAATGATGGCAGAATAGTATTGGTAGCAAAAGATATTGATAGGAAGGAAGGGAAGCAAGTTGTTGATGCCAGTGGTTTGTATGTCACACCTGGTCTTATTGATATTCACGGACATCTCTATCAGGGAACCAATGCCGATCAGCAATATATGAATGGCCCCAGTGCCGTTACTCCCGATGGGTTTACTTTTCGAGTTGGTGTTACCACAATTGTTGATGCGGGATGTGCAGGATGGCGAACATTCCCTGCTTTCAAGAGGCAAACAATTGATAAGTCTCAAACACGGGTTTTGGCTTTTCTGAATATCGTTGGTGAAGGGATGCGGGGAGGCCCTTTTGAGCAGAATCTCAAAGATATGGATCCTAAAATTACTGCTGATTATGCTATGAATAATGCTTCAGATATTGTCGGAATAAAACTGGCTCATTATGACGGGCCGGATTGGACTCCTGTTGACAGGGCTGTTGAAGCGGGAAGATTGGCAGGCATTCCGATGATGATAGATTTTGGGGGAAGCAACCCTCCACTTTCATTAGAAGAGTTGTTTTTGAAGCATTTACGGCCTGGAGATATTTTTACTCATTGTTTTGCTCAGTTAACAAGTGCCAGAGAGTGTATCGTGGATCCTCAAACAAGCAAAGTGAAACCATTTGTATGGGAGGCACAAAAGAGAGGTATTGTTTTCGATGTTGGTTACGGCGGAATCAGTTTTTCATATTCACAAGGGATACCAGCTATTAAAAGCGGGTTTTATCCCCAATGTGTCAGTACCGACCTTCATATTGGCAGTATGAATGGTGCCATGAAAGATATGCTCCTGACAATGTCCAAATTTATGGCGATGGGAATGGATCTGAAAAGTGTTATTAACGCAAGTACCTGGTTGCCAGCTATGGTAATTAATCGTAAAGAATTGGGAAATCTTTCGGTGGGTGCAGAAGCAGATATTGCTATACTGGCGATCAGAGAAGGCAAATTCGGTCTGTTTGATTATACCGGATTTAAATTAGAAACGAATAAAAAGTTTGAATGTGAAATGACAATAAAAGCCGGAAAAATTGTTTACGATCTGAACGGACGAGCTAATCCGGTATTTCTTATCAACAAGTAGGCAAGACCCAGGATAATTTGTAAAACCAATGATTTATTAATTATTTATATTTTAAATTTAACTACAATGAAAACACAAAGAAGAACAGTATTGAAAAGTTTGATTGCTTCAATCGCAGGTATAACGGGAATTGGATTGTTATCAGGTACAAAGGTTAATGCTTCTGAAGTAAAAGAGGCAGGCAGTGTTAGTGCCCCTGATGATGTTCCTTTGTTTTCGGGTCACACAAAACTTGGAAACATGGTATTTATTGCAGGAAAAGGAGCTCATGTTGCACCTTTTACTATTGCAGCCCATACTGAAATCGTACTGAAAGAGCTCGAAAATGAACTAATAAAGGCGGGTTCATCAATGGAAAAAGTGTTGAAGGTTACCGTTTACCTGAATGATATTGCTGATTACAAAGGGATGAATGAGGTTTACAAAGGCCGTTTTGGTAAAACTCCTCCTGTACGCAGTACTATTGCAGTAGCAAAAGGAGGTGTACCGGGCGATTCACTTGTTGAAATGGATTGTATAGCTTACATTTAGCTCCGTTAAAACTTTCGCTTTTTCAAAATAAATATAATAACCACAAGGGACACAGGGGTTTTATACAAGGTTTTTAATTAAGGCTCTTAAAGAAGAAGAAACTTTGTTTTTAACTTTGAAACTTAAAGCAATCTGGGTGTATCTTGTGGTTATTAAAATATCCGAAAAAAACTGTTTTTTCAATTTAAATGATTAATATTGATTTGATTACATTTACTATTAGTTATTCTATAAACAAATATTATCCAAACAACTTAACATCGCAAAATGAAAAAAATATTTTTCGCAGTTTGTATTCTGGTTTTGACAGCCGGAATGCTTCAGGCACAAACCTACAATATTGTGATAAAAGGTGGTCATCTGATAGATCCCCAAAATAACATAAATGAATTAATGGATGTCGCAATCAAAGATGGAAAGATTGTTTTGAAAGCAAAAAACATTGATGCAAAACTGGCTGTTCAGGTTGTCAATGCTGTGGGATTGTTCGTTACCCCGGGATTGATAGATATGCATGCGCATGTTTTTGCAGGCACCGAGCCTGATCATGGTCTTAGTAATGGCTTATCTGCTTTGCCTCCAGATGGATTCACATTTCGTTTAGGTATTACCACGATAGTTGATGTTGGAGGTGCCGGATGGAAAACTTTTCCTATATTCAAGAAAAATGTCATTGATAACGCTCAGACTCGCGTACTTGCATTGTTGAATATTGTTGGGGAAGGGATGAGAGGTGGTGCTTATGAGCAGGATATCAATGATATGGATCCAAAATTAACAGCACTTGTGGCCAGTCAGTACAAAAATTATATTGTAGGAATTAAACTGGCTCATTATTCGGGTGCTGAATGGACTCCGGTTGACAGAACTGTAGAAGCCGGAAATATTGCTCACCTACCTGTCATGATTGATTTTGGTTCAGCAACTCCACCACTTCCCATTGAAGAATTGTTTATGAAACACCTTCGCCCCGGAGACATTTACACGCACGTATTCGCCTTGCTCGACGGAAATATAAGAGAAACAATTGTGGATGAACAATTGAAAAAAGTGAAACCTTTTGTGTGGGAAGCTCAAAAAAGAGGGATACTTTTTGATGTAGGCTTTGGCGGTGGAAGCTTCAACTTTTCCCAAGCACTCCCAGCCATTAAAAGCGGCTTTTATCCTAATACGATAAGTACTGACCTTCATACAGGAAGCATGAACAGTGCCATGAAGAACTTATTGAATATCATGTCAAACTTTCTTGCCATGGGTATGGATTTACCTGAGGTTATAAAATCAACAACATCGAATCCTGCTCTTGCAATTCATAGAGAGGATTTAGGAAATCTCTCAATTGGATCAGAAGCAGATGTTGCAATACTGAAAATGGACAAAGGTAATTTTGGGTTTTGGGATAAAACAGGATATAAGATACAAGCCGATAACAGATTAGAATGTGAAATGACTGTAAGGGCAGGGAAAATAGTATATGATCTGAATGGAATAGCCACTCCAATTGTTTTGCGATAAGCCATAGTAATTTTAAATCATGTATAGATAACCATTTGTCGCTCAGCATCCCAGCCCATTCCCTTTATATACATATTATAAAGTCCGGGTTGTGAGAATCCATCCCAAACCACCTGATGCTTTCCCGGTTCAAGATTGTTAGCCTCCAAACGCCATACAACTTCACCGTGACGATTCAGGATATCCACAAAAACATCACCCTTTTCAGGAATAGCAACCTCCATGACAACCTTGCCGCTTGAATCAGTACCAAGAGCCTGAATAGAAGGAGTCTCACTTCGGTTTAATGCACCTTTTTTCCAAGAAGTATAGTCAAAGGGTTCATCGCATAAATGGTATTTATCTTCATTTTGACCATCAGCATTTTTACGAAGATAATTAGTAAGAAGTGGTGTCCTTTTTAATGTATTGAGTTTTACTAATTTTGCACGTCCGTTGTTCCAAAGATAAACCGGAATATCCATAGGATTCAAAACATTTGAAACTCCACGCTCTATGGCAATATGAAAGAGTCCAAAATTACCCGGTTCATGTCCTGCAAGCCAATGTGTAATAATATCTACTCTGAAGGCATCTTTTCCGAAAATTACATTGTTGCTCATAAAATCCATCGCTTTCTCATCATGGGGTCCGCCGGCGAATCCATCGCCATCGTGACCGTAAATGCCTTCAACTATATTTATTCCGGTTGGAGTAACACTGTAAGAATCAATCATTCTCTGAATCCAATGTTCCATAAATAAACCGCCGCCGTAAGGGGGTTTTTCCATGCGGGTATTCCAGCGGGGGATTCCTCCTAATAAATGTCTTTTGTGAAGTTCATCTACTTTCTCAATATAATCAGGCTGAAAGAATGGATGATACCGCTTATCATAGCTTTTGAAAATACTGTAATTTCCCCCGCAAAATTGGTGAAATCTTTTAGCTGTGATTCCCTGAAGGTTTTTAACAGAGGCAGTAATACCCATTTGATGGGATTTGAATTTCGCGATGTTAATCAGAAAAGTATCTGGTGCAGTCATTGGTGCCATAAACGCAACCTCTTTAAAAACAACCCCATCCACTTTTTTGAAAATGATATCATCCTTTCCCAAATCCCAGAAATCATTTGAACTAAGGTCTCTCAGATCAAAATTATTTCTCTCAGCCATCTGTGAATAACCATTATCTTTCCAGTAAAAAGGGCAGGCACATTCTCTTAAATAGAAATTCAAAGGACCCTTTTCCTTAACTGACTTTAAAAATCCCTCAATGAAATTCAGATCGGTAGTTATGCCGGCATTTGCAAGCGAATCTGCGCTGTCAATAGGTCCGCTACATGTCCAGTTAGGTTTACACGTTATTTTTGTTGAATTTGAAAACCCCTCTCCATTTGAAGTTTTAACAAACATCTCTTTAGCAAGCACTGAAGCACTATCGTGAATTCCTTGAGCATCGCTCTTTTCCTTAATAGAAGTCAGATTTATAAACACAGCTTCGGGGTGTGCTTTAATAAAAGGATGAAGGTCAAACCCGGTTTCTCCGGTTGAAGATAGCTGATTCAATGCACTATAACCAGGTTTTGCCAGAGAAATTAGTCCTGCTGCAGAGGAAACTTTTATAAAATCACGTCTTTTCATCTTTTCATTGTCTTGATATTAAAAAACATCGTCTATGTCATTGAATTATAGGCAATTGATAAAAGAAATGTATTGTCAGGTTGCCAATGGCTGCCCCTTTGGATATTTTATCATTCTACGTACTGCCTTTTGGTTGTGCCGCGTTGCCTTGAATTTGGCATTAATATATTCACCCATATAGATCTGACCTGAAATGGTATCCTCCGAAACAGTCCCCGAGAAAATAAAAAGTATATTATCTGCAATATGCCTGTCGGAACTGCTTAGTTTTATCTGGTAACCTTCAATCGTACCAACCATTTCGCGCATGGAAAAATCTCCATTGTGCGAACCCTTTATCCAGTTGCCGTCCTGCTCAATAAAAAAAGAATGACGGCTTCTGCTGCTATAATATTCTATATCAACATCCCACTGGCCTGAAATGTTTACTGACGGAGGGTTCATATCCAATGCTTTTGCATTTTTCTGAGATAATATGCTGACAATCCGGTCTGCTACTATCATATCGTTACCTGGCTGCATCTGACCGGAAGAAATTGTTACAGAGGTGTTTCCAGATTCATCACCGTAATTACTGTGAACAGCAATCCTTGGTTGTTTAGAGGCCAACTCCTCAGCCACTTCGGTCCCGTTTATATTAAACTTCCCGGAATTCCAGGAGATCGATAATGATGGACTGTGATTAGACAGACCTTCAGGCTCATTAACAGTTGTTTTTACACCACTAACAGATAAAACGCGGTTAGAAATTGTTTCAAGATAGGTATGCCAGGTTTTCATTTTTTCAACATGATCGCGTGTTACCCACGACTCAACAGCTGCCAACATTCCCATCATCTCCTCCTTCCCAACTTTATTGTCCCTACCGGTGCCATGATGAGGCGAACTGGCTTGCCAGGCTGACATCAGCAAATCTTTTTTGCCTAACAGCAACCCCGCACACTGCGGACCGCATAAGGCTTTTCCTCCGCTATAGGCCACTATAGTGGCACCCTGCTCCAAATGGACATTGGGAATTGTAAGGTCTTCGGCTGCTGCGTCAACTAATGTAGGAATCCCCTTGGGATTTGCCAGTCTTGTAATGTTTTCCAATGCAAATTTCTGTCCAGGCAAGGACTCGGAACCAGCCATCAGATAAATCATCGCAGTACGTGGATTCAAAGCTTTCTCTAATTCTTCCATCGTATCAACAGTAACAATTTCAACTCCGATATTTCGTATCGCATGATCGTAGGCATTTCGGGAACTTCTTGGAATAACGACCTCTGTTTTCTCAAAACCGGCCAGATCCGGAATGCGGATAAGCTTCTCCGGATTTCCGCCTGAGACGCATCCAGCGGTTAC
>CAILKW010000446.1 GCA_903834845.1 uncultured Bacteroidia bacterium
ACCTCATCATCAAGAATAGTGATTGTTTTTGATGTATTAATGTAAGACGCAGCACTTGCTGTAATTTCTACATTTCTTGATCCTTCGAGAATTACATTATTTATAGTGAGGAGGTTAAAAACAAAGGATGACTGATTTGAAGGAATAATTACGGATACAGGGATAGTAATTTGGCCATCAAGCGAGACTGCCAATGAAACTGTCAGATCTGCCAGATAATCACCGCTTCGGGTAACTATGCAACGAAGCGGATAGGGAGTACCTTCGAGTACAGAATTTGTCTGCAAATCCAAAAAAAGCACATTTTCAACAGATATTCTCCCGGCTGATATTGCTTTATTATTGGCTTTGTTTGCCGCATGTTCCTGAAGTTCAGGGTATGGAATCAATTCTACTTCAATATTTGCCTCACCTGAAAACCTTAGAATATCAGGTATTTTGATTTTTCCGGTGCGGAAAATTGTCGCTCCGTTCGCCAAAGGCAATTTATATTCAAAATTTGGTTCAATTGTCAGCTTGGGTCCTGAAACCGGAATTAAAGAGATTCTTTCGAGCCATCCGCCAACAGCAGGTACTCCTCCAATGTTTTCAACTTTCCAGCTAACAGTTATCGAATCGCCTTTGTAAATCTTTTCGGCCAAAATGTCTTTTACCAAAATATCGGGAAGTGACTTTAAAGCAACGTGCGTAACATTTACCCCTTTTATCATGTTGTTATCTTCCAACTGTTCGTCAACTGAGTTATAATAATCGGTCTTGACGAAGAAATAATAGTCGCCTGTGTATTCATTAGGAAGAGCAACAGTAATTGATTGCAAGTAAGCACTATCACGTTCCAATTGTTTAATATTCACATTAGTTGACAACAGTTTATCATCGTTGCTGAAAGTCTGATCGCTTGATATATAAACAGCATCGTACCATTGAGCTCCGGCAGTATTGCCAACACCAATGTTCTTTACATTAAAACTAACAACAAAGTTACTTCCGGATTCGATATTTGCCGGTGCCTGAATATTAAGAACCGTCAGATCAGGAAGCTGTCTGATTCTAAATGTCTGTACTGAACTTTCAACCGAGGAACAGTCGTTATTGGATGCGATTTTCCAGCGATACAATTGACCATATTTTAGGTTGTAAACTCTGGTTGAAGTATAGTAAATGTTAGCATAATAAGGTGTTACTGGAACAGCAGCACCATCTTCCCATAAATACAGATTATAGGAAGTCGTGTTTGGCGAAGGCTGCCAGAATAAGTCAAGAGTATTGTTCAGGTTTTCCTTCCCATTTTCGGGAATCAGTCCGGTAACTTTATCAAGTGGTTGACAAAAAGCTGTTAGAATAACCGGATTGGCATAATCGGGAATCTGATTTGGAATAAACTCAATTTGCTCCTGAATGTCATAGATTTTATCTGTGAATATATCATAATATTTAAAACGGATTATATCTCCGGCAGCTTTATCGTTAAAAACAAGCAATTTATAAACATTATTTCCGGTTCCCGGGAATAGCACGGAAGCCGTTTGTGCACCTCTGATTTCGCCGTTAATACTTGCAATTAATGCTCCGCTGGGTAAAAAGGTTTCACCTACTTTTACCCTGAAAATCATTTCTGTACTAAGTTCAAATCGTTTGGCCAGACTACTGTTGCTCGGAATAGCGGGAAGTGTCAAAGTAGCACTTAAGGCTGAAGGCAAAAACAGGAGAAAGACTAATGAAACAATTTGAAACAATTTATTTCTGACTCCTTTAAAACTCCATCTGCTTAACCTGAATTCTTCATGAATTCCACAATATAGCAGTTGACTATTGTAATTGATAGATATTTTCATAATCGATCGACTTTTTCTTGTTAATGAATCATTTAATCAGTTTCCTGATTATGACACCTTTTGATGTTTCAACTTTCAAGATATACATTCCGGGAATCAGATTTCCGGTGCTGATCAGTAAGGTATTTACAGAAATCCCTTTCCGATTAAGAATATTATGCCCGATTGCGCCTGATAAAGTAACTGACTGAATTTTATCGTCTGACCGTATAGTAAGTTCATCACTTAAGGGATTCGGATAAACGAAAATTGATCCATCGCGGTTGACATCAACTATAGCGGTTGAAGTGGCCAAATGAAGCGGGTACGGATTCATTGCCTGTCCGTAAACTTCATCGGAGCTAAATATAAGTTCATCAGTAAGTGATTTTTCAAAATCATTTACAAGTGATTTTACTTTGAAGTTTAGTTTCTCCTTATTCGAATTTGAAAACATGGTAAGGACAAAAACATAACGGTTGAGTGCAGGAACAAAAATGGCTTCGGTAACACCTCGTGGCGTGTTTTGCGAATAAGCAATCAAAAGATCTCCTTTACTGATTACATTTTCACCGTTCTGATTCACCATTTCACCTATCATATTAGCCGAATACTCGAATCCCGAGGGTATTATTTTATAGGTGTTATACAATTCATCACGTGAAAAAAGCGATTGATTGGCCGATTTAAGTTTTGCACCTGAAGCCTTGTATTTAATATCGCTGTTAGATGTGGTTTTCATCATGTATCCGTTCAGAACTTTCAGTGAATCAAGATCTCCAATCCAACCTGTACCCGGATAATAAATGGCAGAAGCCTCCTTGCTTTTTAGCAGAATTTCGCCCAATGGAAGAGTTGATTCATCGAACGCTCCACCAATTGCCGCATTGCCTTTTAGTATATATCCGATTCGGTTCCAGCCTGCCGAAACAGGTATAGATGTCAATGTTGGATTGATTTCTTTCCCTGTCAATGTGAAAACCTCGGAAACTGATTTTTTGAACATCAGCAATTCTAATTGAGGAAGATTAATCAAATCGCCGAACCAACCGGAGGGATTATAGTAAACTGTTGAAGTAATTGCCGATTTAATATAATCAAGATTGGTTAGAGAAAGGCTTCCCATTACAGAACCAACTTTGAAATCGGGAGGGGTTACACTTAACGAAATCCAGTTCCAACCTGCTGAGAGAGTTCTCTTGAGCGTAACTGTCGGAACAAAGACTTTGATCGAATAAGTTCTTGTTGTACTTCCATCTTCAGCAGTTACAATATATGAAACCGGCGAAGTAAAATTCCTTGTTGATCCACTGGCAGGGTTAATGGTAGCTTTTGGCGAGAGCACGAAAGTTGGTGATAATGACCTGATATCGTATCCGTAAGGCATATAAAGAAATACCTGAGACGAAAGTTGATCAACCTTTGTAGAATCTGCACCAACAACCTCTACATTCAAAATTTGCGCTTCAGTGCTTAGAATATTAAGGTTTTTTACGTTAATAAATACTTTATCGGTATCCGAATCAATATGACCATCATTTACTACAAGTGAAATAGTAAGAACCGAATCGCGGTGAACCATCGGTGCTGTAAATGTAGGTTTACTTGCTGTTGCAGACGAAAGAGTTACCACAGCAGGCACAATCCATTTGTAAGTAATAGGCTCATTGTCTGCGTCTGACGATAATGATCCATCTAATTGAACTAATGTTCCTTCATTTACTATTTGGTCACCACCGGCAAAAGCTACCGGTTTTTTATTGACTTGCAAAACCTTTATTTCAACAGTATCAGCAAGAGATGTTAGTACAACGTCAGATACTTCAAGTTTGAACCGATAAATTCTATCGGCATTTACCTGTGGTGCAATGAACGATGGTGATGAGCTTAGCGCATCAAAAAGAATAATTCCATCTAAAGATGTCCATTTGTAGGAAATAACATCCTGATCGGGATCGGAAGACAGGCTGCCATCAAGAGACACTGAAGTTCCCTCTGTGTAACTTTTGTCTGGTCCTGCATTTGCGACTGGGCGTTTATTGACCTGCAAAACTGTGATTGTAACATTTGAAGGATCCGAATTGGAAGTACCATCATTAACCACTAATGTAAAAGTATAGACTGTATTTACCTTTACATCGGGAGCAGTGAATGTTGGTTTTATTAAAGTGCTGTCATTCAGATGAATTCCTGCCGGTGCTTTCCATGAAAAGGTAATAGGATTACCATCTTCATCATACGATTCGGAGCCATCAAGTTGAACCAATTCACCTTCTTGTACGGTTTTATTTAAGCCTGCTTTGGCAATTGGCCGATAACTTAATTGTTGGACGCGTGTAATTTGTCCACCCGAAATACTGGAATAAAGGGTTGATTCGTTGGCTGTAAGCGAATTAAGTGTAATTGTTGACTTTCCATTTAATGCTACGGTGTTCTTCAGTTGAAATTTTAAATAACATATTATTCCGGATTGAATACCAGTACCTGTAGCCCCAACAATATGAACAGAGTTACCTGTTTTGACATAGTTAGTCATCATGCCTGAATTTACGGGATCTATTCCAATAAAATCGAGTTCATTTTCCACAAAAGTGATTATCCCATCGAAATCAAAGACTGCTTTCCCCGGCGGAAGAAGGGATGATGATATCGGTACACGAGTAACCGCATCAAGTACGCCATCAGTATTTATAATCGTAAACTGGTTGTCGAGAATTGTGAAAACTCCACTTGTTTTGGTTGCTCCATGGAAGTCGGTTGCAGTAACATTAACTTTACCACCGGATAAACCTTTAAGGTTGCCCTGCACATCTATTGATGCAAGATTCTGATTTGAAACTTTATATGTAATTGGTGGAGTTCCGTTTGTTACAGTAATTTTTTCAGTCGCTCCCCACATTATTGTTCCTGTATTTGGTGATATATTCAGGGTTGGCAGGCTGTAAACTTCAACATATTCATAGTACATAAAAGCACTAAGATTTTGGTTGAATTGTGGGTTTTGTAAATAAAAATAATGGTTGCCGCTATTTATAGCCTTGAATCCTAAGTAGCAAAGAACGCCGCTTCCTGTAAAACCTGAACTGGAAGCAAATGAGACTTTTACAATATTGGTTGCAGCGTTGTTTTGAATTGAAATGTCAAAATCACCCACTTTTGCACTTCCTTTAATTCCCTGAACATTTCCGTTAAAGGTGAGTTCAAAATATCCGGAGTAAACTTTTGTACCCGGGGCAACTTCGATTTTTACCGGTAAATAAAAAGTATCATTAGGCCATGACGTACTCCGCATAACACTAAGTTTTATTGCTCTTACGTCAATATTTCCGGTCATATACGATTTTTGGCCCGACTTATCGGTTACAAATGCTTTAGTAAAACCCGGACTCTTGGCTTTTACCTTAGTCTGATTACTTATAACTGCAATGGCTGTGTCTGATGTAGTAAAGACATAAGGTGTTGTTCCTCCATTCACATACATTTGGGCTTCATCTCCCACAAATAATTGGATATCATCGGGATATATATCAGGTAAGGAGCGAGTACCAGCCTGAATATAGGCAGTTTTCATCGTCATTAACGGTGTCCCTTCGTTAAGTGAACTTTCACCTGAAAGATTTTCAATGTACGTTCCGCCTCCGCGAATGGCTTTAAACCGGAGATAAAACATATTTCCGCTACCTGTGAGTTTTGAGGAACCTGCTCCGGCAATAATAATTTTACCTCTGGTTTTGTTGTTAAATGTTGGGATTCCCCATCCTTTTAAAACTGTTCCGACTGAATCAATATTCAGAAATTCAATGTAGTCGGCATTGTACGAGAGGCCAAAACGGAATGAATACACATCCTTCCCTGTAAGAAGGCTATCAGCAGTGATAGCTATGGTGAAGGTGTCTTTTTCTAAAACTGTTGCTCCTTGTATGCTGAATCCTATGGTTGATTGTGCGGCAACCGCGTTTTCAAAATCTACTGTAATGCACAATGTCAGTATGCAGGAGGCAATTGTATATCTGATAAATTTGTTCATCTGTATAAATTTTATTTTAGTGTCTGGTTTTCTTTCCAGTAATACATAAGTGCCTGAAATAGTTTCAATTGATAAATATATCCGGCATTAATGCGGTTTCATCTAAAACGTCTATTTTATCAGAAGTTTCTTGGTAAAGCTGAAATCATCAGCCTTTAAATACAATATGTACATCCCACTTGCAGAGGCACGAACATCAGATTTTGGTATATTAATATATTGAAGACCTTGATCTATAATATTTAATGATTTCATATATAGTTTTTTCCCGGCCAAATCAAACAGTTGAACATGCAGGTTCTGACTTGCCTTTTCGGATACCATTTTTATATGAATTCCATCGAAATCAGATACTATTAATGGTTCATTTAACCCCGATCGAGTTTCTATTCTCGAAATAATATTCCTATTACTGATGGTTGCGTAGCCGGGTAAATTTGTGATTATATTATCATTGGCCATTGCAGTTGTAAGGTTGAACCGAGACTCGCATAAACTGCTTGAATCTAAAAATTCAAATTCAAGTACGAACTGTTGATTGTTCAATCTCAAATCGTAAGCCGACGCCATCGAAATGATTATTTCACCCTTTGTTATATTAAACCCTGTTTCAATAGTGATTCCTTCAGGAATTTTATCTTTATTAATACCAAGAAATTTGATGTAATTTGCATTGATTGAGTACTTCATATCCAGTGCCTTAATGCCTTGGATTGTTGAAACAGTTACGGGTATTTCAAATGTCTTTTTTGTGGGTTCGGTGATAAAATTGGGGAATGAAATGGTTGCCTGATCAATAATGGTTGCTGCCTTTACTCCTGATGGTTCAAACCTGCTGATCAAACCAACACTATA
>CAILKW010000447.1 GCA_903834845.1 uncultured Bacteroidia bacterium
CCTTCGGGATCGTACCGTGAATACGTACGGTTGACCAGCCCGCATTTTAAAGCTATTGGTACCTGGAATGAGGATGAAAAGGAGAATAATGCATTTATCGAATTCTCGAATCATTTCAGAAAAAATGGTATTAATGTTCCTCAAATCTTTGATTATCAACTATCATCAGGTATTTATTTGCAGGAAGACCTCGGAAATGAAACCCTTTTCAGCTTTTTGAGCGAAGTGAGAGAAACAGAGGGCTTTTCGGATAAAATTATTCAGATATACCGTAAAGTAGTCAGGGTTTTGCCTAAAATACAGATTGTTGCCGGAAAAGGACTAAACTATGATTTCTGTTATCCCCGAAAAGTATTCGACCGACAGTCAATGATGTGGGATCTAAACTATTTTAAGTACTATTTCCTAAAACTTGCAAAAATACCGTTCAACGAACAATTTCTCGAAGACGATTTTACCACTTTTACCGATTACCTACTAAAAGCGGAAAGTCACTTTTTCATGTTTCGTGATTTCCAAAGCCGTAATATAATGCTGGTGAATAATGAACCCTGGTTTATTGATTATCAGGGAGGAAGGCAAGGGGCACTTCAATACGATCTCGCTTCGCTGCTATACGATTCAAAGGCTGATATTCCCCAGAAAATACGAGAAGAGCTTATGGAAGATTATCTTGATGAGCTGGAGAAAATCCATCCTGTTGACAGAAACGAATTCAGGCAATATTTTTACGGCTACGTGTTAATCCGGATGATGCAGGCAATGGGAGCTTATGGCTTCAGGGGTTTTTACGAGAAGAAAGAACACTTTCTTAAGAGTATCCCCTTTGCACTCGATAATTTGGAGATAGTTATGGGCGAAATTGATTTGCCTGTTAAATTGCCCGAACTGATAAAGGTCTTAAAATCACTTTCTGACTCCGAAATATTGAAAAAAGTGGCGTCGAAGCAGGCTAAACTGACAATTGACGTTACAAGTTTTTCATATAAAAAAGGTTATCCGGTTGACCTTTCGGGGAATGGAGGCGGATTTGTATTCGATTGTCGCTCTGTAAGGAATCCGGGTAAATACGATCGTTATAAAAAGCTAACCGGTAAAGATGAGGCTGTTATCAGGTTTTTTGAAGAAGATTCGGAAATGGCTGATTTCCTCAAACCTGTATATAGTGTTGTGGAAAGAACAGTTGAAAAGTATATGGAACGTGGATTCATACACCTTTCGGTAGGTTTTGGTTGTACCGGAGGACAGCATCGCTCAGTTTATTGTGCCGAAAGATTAGGTGCATACCTGAGAAACAAATATTCAGTTCGGGTTGTTATTCACCATCGCGAACAAGAGAATTGAAATATTAAAAACAAGTCCAATTTAAAAACAAAGTCTTATAATTCACACTGAATGTCAAAAAAAAATTGCGAAAAAAAAGATTACGAAAAACCTGAAGTCCCAAAATATGAATGTAAAAAATGTGGACGTAAAGCAGTGAAGGAGAAACAGGTTTGTAAGCCTAAAGAAATATGATATGAAAGCAATGATCTTCGCTGCCGGACTTGGTACAAGGCTTCACCCGTTAACACTCAATAAGCCTAAAGCTCTTGTTGAAATAGCAGGTAAGACTTTACTTCAATCAGTTGTTGAAAGATTGAGTAGTGCAGGTTATAATGAATTGGTAATCAATATACATCATTTTGGCAACCAGATTATTGAATACTTGGAAAAGCATAAAAATTTTGGGTTGACAATAACTATTTCTGATGAACGTGACCAACTTTTGGATACAGGTGGCGGCATTTTGAAAGCAGCAGCTTTGCTGGATGGAGATGAGCCTTTTTTGGTATATAATGTAGATGTGATGAGTAACATTGATTTACAGCTATTTCGGAAGTATCACGAAGAACGGGGAGGATTGGCTACTCTAGCAGTTCGCAATCGCAAAACGACACGCTATCTTGCTTTTGATGATACGATGCAACTCACCGGCTGGAAAAACATCAAAACCGGTGAAGAAATCGCATCACGTAATATGATTGATTGTAACTTATTGGCATTTAGCGGAATTCAGTTAATCGAACCTAAAATATTCAGGTTGATAACCGAAACCGGAAAATTTCCGCTGATTCCTCTCTACCTTAGGCTGGCCGTTGACCATCAAATTTATGGCTACGCCGACAATTCTTCGTTATGGATGGATCTCGGAAAACCCGATCAGATTTTAGAAGCTGAGAAATATATTTTATACGTTTAATCTAAATTTTAAATTATGGCTATTGACAGACGAAATTTTCTTAAATGCACTACCGGAGCTGCAATATTGGCAGCTATAGTGCCAACGACTTCAACATTAATATCATGTACACAAAAACCAAAATTAATGAACGTTAACACTTTAAATGTTGTGGCAATTGCCGAAACTTCAGCAGACCGAGCTGAAGAACTAAAATCAATTTGTCTTGGATTGATCGAACCAACCAGAAAAGAAGAAGGTTGTATCGCTTACGAGCTTTATCAGGACACCTCAAATCCCGGCAAATTTACCTTTATCGAAAACTGGCAAAGTAAAGAACATCTTGATGTTCACCTGAAAACTCCACATCTTGTGGCAGCAGGTGCTGCTTTTGGCAAAATTCTGACTAAAGAATTAGTCATCATGATGTTGAATAAAATTGCATAGCTTGTTAATCACCAATTAATGGGCTTTTTACCATGCCTTATAAGGTATTCATTGGCTTTGCTGAACTGATGGTTATCGAAAAAGCCGCGGTGAGATGATAGTGGTGAGGGATGAACTGATTTTAATACCAGATGTTTACTTGTATTTATCAGTTCACCCTTTCGCTGGGCATAAGCTCCCCAAAGCAGAAACACGAGATTATTTGAAGATTCTGCAAGCAAATAAATCACTCTGTCAGTGAAAGTTTCCCATCCTTTTTTCTGGTGCGACCCGGCCAGATGTGCCCTGACAGTAAGTGTTGAGTTAAGTAAAAATACACCTTGTTCTGCCCAGCGTTCCAGATTTCCTGATTTTGGAATTGGAATACTCAGATCGTTATTTATTTCTTTAAAAATGTTTTGTAGCGAATGTGGTAAACCAACTCCATCGGGTACCGAAAAGCATAGTCCATGTGCCTGTCCATGA
>CAILKW010000448.1 GCA_903834845.1 uncultured Bacteroidia bacterium
GAATACCATTTTCGACAACTGCATTTTCACGCCAGCGACTGCACAGGATATGGGTATTCGGTCCGTTTTGTGAATTCCATTTCGCATCAAGTTGCGTATTTGGATAATCAAAGTCATCACTCCAAACTAATTGCCATTCAGAAAGCTTAGGTTTTTCTTGTAAAACAGTGTTTTTTTGTGCACAACCACTTATTACCCAACATAAGGTCATGAACAATAACAATAAATGTTCCATAAAAATTTGATATTTAGTTTTATCATTTTACGATCAGCCAGATTTCAGCATCCAATTGCTGCCATTTCATATAGAAATCTTTTTTTATAAGAAAGGCTGGTCAAAATGAACCAGCCTTCCGACAAACTAAGTGAACAAAAAACTAAGTCTCCAAAATAAAAGATTACCAACCTGGGTTTTGTCCCAAACCCGGATTTAAACTTAATTCTGTTTCAGGGATAGGCCACAAATAATCGCGGCTCTTGTTGAAGTTTGTCAAAATTAGGATCCGGTAGTCTGTCGATGGATGCGGTACATAAGAAGCGGTATTGTAAACCGGGTCTCCATATTCGTCAAAGGTAACGGCTGGATAGGAACTGTACTCTCCCAATACTGGCCTTCCCAAGATTGGCTTCGTCAACAATACTTCGGCACGTTTCCAGCGGAGAAGATCCTGATAACGAAGGTTTTCGTTCCAAAGTTCAACTTTGCGTTCGGTGCGTACGATCCTTCTCATTTCGGCCTGACTTAGCGCAGCCACTGTGGGCATGTTCACGTCAGCTCTTCCACGTACCTGATTAATAGCAGCCAAACAATCTGCATCAATCTGATTCAGCTCAATCTTTGCTTCAGCGTAGGTCAATAAAACCTCTGCATAACGACACAGCATAAACGGATTCTCGCATTGTGTCAGTTTTGCCATATATTTGAAGTCATAATATTTACGCACCAAATAACCAGTAAAAGAGGTGAATTCAGTGGTGTTATAGCTATCCAGGTTTTTTACTGAAGCTCCAGCAGCATTCAATGTATTGGGTTTGTCTTTACGAGTATCATAAATAAACCCATTCCACAAATCACCAGGAAGGACAAATGAATATTTCATCCGCGGGTCGCGTTTGTCGTAAGGTTTAGTCTTGTCGTACGATGGGGATTTGCTGATGTCGAGACCGTCTGTACAGAGGTACGAATCCAACATGTTTTGAGTAGGAACGATGGTTGTGTACCCTCCGGATACTGAACGGGGACTTGTAAATTGTGCAAACGATGTTGCATTATTTGCAGTTACTAAATGATTTTGGGTAAGAATTTGCTCAGTATTGGCGGCACTGTTGAGAACAGCCTCGGTAAATAATGTTGCATAGCTCGGCATAATTGCGTATTTTTTTGAGTCAATGACTACTTTTGCCGCTGCAGCCGCAATGGTCCAATCATTGTTTTGAATGGCAGCACGTGCTTTGTAAGACATCGCAGCGCCCCAAGTTACACGGCCAAGCGTTTTAATAGTAGAAGCGGCCAATAATTCTGCCGATTTATCAAAATCTGCATAGATTTTCTTCAATACGTCTGCTTTGGCAGTACGGGTAACTGCTTTTCCATCAGCCACAGATGTAACTGGTTTGTCGAGATAAACAACGTCACCAAACATATTGGTTAAACGCAGGTAATAATAGGCACGAAGGAAGTAAACTTCACCTTGGAACTGTTTAACTTTATCGGCAGTAATCTTATCCTTATTAGCATCGATCTTTTCAAGCATCAGGTTACAACGTGCAATTCCCTGGTACATACTGAGCCACAAACTTCTAAAATGTCCTTCTTTAAAGTCCAATACCGACTGCAAAATATTCTGTGCAAAACCTCCACCCCTGATAAAAACAACATCAGACAGTGCATCCCAACTGTATTCAGGTACTAAATAGCCATTACCACCCGCTACCACAAAGGAGTAGCAAGCATTCACTCCACCCTGAATCTCTGTTTCGTTCGTGTAGAATGTCTCTGCGGAAGGGACATCCAACGGATAGCGTTCCAGTGCTTTGTCACAACCAGTAACCAGCAACAACACTATCAAACCTATATATATTAAGTTCTTCTTCATATTGTTATCAATTTATTATCTATATAAGTATCATTAAAATTTAACTTCCACTCCAAAAGTATAAGTCGAAATCAGTGGATAACTGTTTTGCACAGTTTCGGGAGATTCGGGATCCATACCCATTGGCATTTTGCTTGAAGTAAAGAGGTTGGTTCCGCTTGCAAAAAGCCTAACATTGGAAATAATCATCTTTTTCAAAAGCTGGCTTGGCAAAGTATATCCCACCTGAATATTTTTCAAGCGCATATAGGCCGCACTAACTTTCCAGAAGGTAGATGCCTGCGTATTATTTGATTGCTGGTTGATCGATAAACGGGGATACGCAGCATTTGGATTGGGGTTGGCTTCGTACCAACGGTCCAGGTGTTGTTCCAAAACTGTTGAAGCATTGGCAAAAGGGTAAGCCAACCAACCTGATACGTAGCCATCGCGTTTGCCAACTCCTTGGAAGAATAGGGAAAAGTCGAAACCTTTGTAGGCCATGTATGCATCCAATGAATAAGTGTAACGTGGTATTGGGTTACCAAGTACAAGTCGGTCGCTACCTGTAATTTTGTTGTCGCCCGCATCCATAATTCCATCGCCATTGGTGTCAACCGTTAACTGATCGACATAGCGAACATCTCCACCTTGTAACTTACCAAATTGCGCCACCGGATAAGCACGTGCTTCGGCGAATGAACTAAATAGCCCATCTGCTTTATAGCCATACAATGCATCGATCGGATCACCAACCTGTCTTACATGCACACCGCTTACCTGAGGTGCTAACCCTCCCAGATTTGTGATTTTATTTTGTACATCCGAAACTATCCCCGTAACTTTGTAATAGAAATTTCCAATTGTGTTGTTGTGTGAGATGGTTAAATCCCATCCTTTATTTTCAACCGAACCTGCATTTTGCTTTGGGGAGTTGGCATAGCCCATAACCCCGGGGATAGCGATATTTAATAAAATATCACGGGTATCTTTCTTGTACCAGTCGAATGTGGCATCCAATTTTCCTTTCAAGAAAGAAAGGTCGATACCAAAATCCAACATTCGTGTCGATTCCCAAGTTATGTTCGTCAATGCATAATTGACAGGGGCATAACCGGGGTTCAATACGCCGCCAAAAACAGCATACTGGTTGGTTGCAACAGTCAAGGCAAAAGGATAATTGGAACCCAGACCAGCCTGGTTGCCCAGCTCGCCCCACGATGCACGCAATTTACCATTGTTCAACCAATTGAACTTTTTCATGAAATTCTCTTCAGAGAAACGCCAAGCACCTGAAAAAGAAGGGAATACACCCCATTTGTAACCATTGGCAAAACGGGATGAACCGTCGTAACGAACATTGGCTTCCAACAAATATTTGCCGGCAAAGGAGTAGTTTAAACGACCAAAGTAGGACATCAAAGCCCATTCGTTGGAATAACCACTATTGGTCATCCCTGTGGGATCGTAAGCATTCAACTCTTCAAATTGTTGAAAATTATTACCTTGCCTGTAAGCATACAGGTTGTTAAAGGTGTTGGTCAGGTACTGAAAACCACCCAAAACAGCGATATCGTGTTTTCCCAACGATTTATTGTAATTGGCGAGAATGTTGATGTCGTCCTCTCTGGTTTTTTCCCGGGTCTCGCCCATTAAGGCAAAGCTTTGATAGGCACCAACAGGGCCAAGTACTGGCAAACCTGTCTTATAATCATAGATATAGGTGGTTTTCTGAACATCTTTGTAACTGGCCGAGGAGAATTTGGGCGCGTAAGAAAAATCTATCTTCATTCCCGTAAAAGGGGTGATTGTTGTACTGATTTTGGTGATCGTTTCCTGCCAGTCTTCGTTGCGCATGACCAACCCATCGAAAATATATTGCATCGCATGAGGAGTCCCCGCATAACTTGATCCCCAAGTTCCGTTTGAATAACGACTCTGGTAAATAGCAGGCTGTCTCATTAAACCCTCAATAAGTGTACTCCCGGCTGCATCTTTTGAGATCGTATTTCTAATGGACAAATCAAAACCAAATTCGATGAATTTATTCATGGTATAGCTATTGTTGGAACGAATGCCATAGCGCCTGTAATCCGAGTTTGGAAAATGGGAATCCTGCCAAGAATAATTAATAGAAGTATTTGATTTAAACTTTTCATTGCCTACCGAGAAACCAAGATACTGTTGTGTTTCAGCGGCTCTTTTTGTATAGGCCTCCCTCATCATATCCGAGTTTGGATAAGCATCACGATCTGTTGAATTTTTCCAGGTCGTAATTTTGTCAGTTCCATAGATCGCTCCTCCGGGTACACCAAGGTCGTTGCGCAAATCGTTGCCGTTTGCCTCATCGTACAGCGACATATAGTCCCAAGCAGTGGCGTTTTTAGGGATTTCAAGTGGTGTAGTAAAACCTACAGATCCTTTAAAGGTGACAGTCACTTTGTCGGTTTTTCCACGTTTGGTAGTGATCAAAATTACGCCGTTGGCGGCACGTGAACCATAAATGGAAGCAGATGCAGCATCTTTCAGGATCGACATGGTTTCAATGTCATTCGGATCAACTGCATCAATTGACGAAGATACCCCATCAATCAAAACCAATGGGCTATTGTCGTTGATGGTTCCGATTCCACGGATACGGATTGACGTCCCCTCCTTACCTGGTTTACCACTGTTTGAAGTTACTGTAACACCGGCAGCCACACCTTGCAGAGCCTGTGAAGTTTGGATGGTACTTCTTTTGGCTAGAGTTTCGCCCTTCACGGATTCAATGGCCCCTGAAAGGTTGACTTTCTTTTGTGTTCCATACCCAACTGCAACTACTTCCTCAATACCAATTGAGCTTAGGCGAAGTTTTATATCGGCCTTGGTTTTACCGGTAATATTTACATCCTGAGGTTCAAAACCAATAAACGAAATAGTAATAACTTTACCGGTTTCGGGTATTTTAATACTATAATTTCCATCTGTATCGGTAATGACACCTAAAGAGGTACCTTTTAGGATGACAGTAGCACCGGGTACAGGATCGTTATTATCATCTGTCACCCGGCCGGTTACACTCTTTTGTTGGGCAAAAAGCACCGAAAAAGAGAGGATAAAAGAAAAAATTAAAAAGATTCTTTTCATAATTTAAAAATTTAACTGTATAACTTATTCATTGATAAATATTTCAAAGAGTGATGATGGTACCTTTTCTGAAGGGTGCTCCATCTCAATACGCAGTGCCGAAGTTTCAACAGGATTCGGAAACTGTATATGATTAATTGATTGATGATTTGATTTTTTAGTATAGATCAACTCCCAATTGTTAAAAATTTTGTAATTCTGAACGCAAAATGGCATAATATCTTCAGGATGGCCCATTTGTGATGACTCCATCGGGTGGTCAAAATCAGTGTCAAAATAAAGGGTTATCGAATTTATTGTTTTTGGTTTATCCCAAATGAGGCTGATAGTTGGATTCGGATCACTTAATTCTGACACCCATGCATTTGAACATATATAAGGTCGTGTGTATCCATTTACAATATTTTGCTTCTTATAACAATGAAGTGCCGGAGAAATGGTCATTGCAATATTCTGGCCCGTAGGTCTTCGTTCGGGACACCAGAATTCAAATGAATCGAAACCACTGTTTTTAGGTGGCATCTGTAACCCATAATTATTTACAGCAGGATTGGTTTTATTGAAAACGGAAACTATTCCTGTGACCCGCATTTCGCTGCAACGTATTTTTACTTCAGGATTACGGCGGAAAATAAGAAATCCATACTGGTCATCATTAAAAGTGTTTGTGAATGAAATATTTACTTTCTGAACACCCCGAAAAAGTTGAATACTTTGTTTTTCTATCAAAACATCGGGTGTATAATTTCCTATTTTTGAACTGCATTGGAGTTCCACTTCAATTGTTGTGTCAACGTGAGCATCAACTGAAATCACAAAGCTATATGGAGTATCCTTACTAAACGGCAAAAGCTGTCCGGCTGCTATGTTAAGGTCGAACCAGTTGCCATCAAACGGAATCAAATCAATCAGCATTTCACTTGAAACTTCGATTTGAGCCGTAGCAGCAAGATTCATTATTTGATTTATCGGAATTCCAGGAATGCTTTGTCCGTTGATATTAAGCTTATTCTGAAGTAGTTTAATAGTTTCGTAATCTGCCAGATCAGTTGGATTGAGGCCAAGTTGCCGACACATTGCCGCAGCCATTCCTACAGCCTGTCCGCCATGAGCAGCTGTTGCCATCACCCTTGTTGAACCGAAAGCCACATGTGAGGCACTGATCAGACGACCGGCAATAAACAGATTTTTGATGTCTTTGCTTATAAAACAACGGTAAGGTATTTCATAAATCCCCTTTGAATGATATTGGTTACATGCAGGCAGTTCCGAGAAAACACCATCAGCAGGATGAAGATCAATGGCCCATCCTCCGAATGAAACTGCATCGTAAAAGTGTTTTTGCCCGACAATATCGGTTTGCTTAAGCATGTATGGACCCTCGAACCTGCGGCTTTCACGCTTCCCCGGAATAGTTCCAACCCATTCCAATGAAAGGTTTTCAGAATCAGGAAATTTTCCTGAATTTTTTATATAGTTCCAAACTCCATAAACGACACTCCAAAGTTCCCATTTGATCTCTTCGGTATCGTGGATGGTATCCCTTCGTCCGCCATATTCGAACCACCAGAAATTGCAGCCCGTGTCACCTGTTTTAATATTCCTGAAGCGTGGAATTTTATTTATATCTTTTAAGGCATAAGAAGGAGCAACATATTTGACAGGGCGACCGGTGTTTTTGCTGTAGAAATATATGGTATGTCCCAAAAGTTCTCCATTCTCATTTGTAGGA
>CAILKW010000449.1 GCA_903834845.1 uncultured Bacteroidia bacterium
CGATTCAATTACCGATAAGTTCTATCTGATTTTGGGTTCGTTTAAAGATAAGCTGCAAGCATCGAAGTTTTCGCAGAAGCTTAAAACAGAGGGTTACGAAGCCATGATTTTGGGTGAATCCGAACCTTTCAGAGTGGGAATAGGACACAAAAAATTCAGTGAGGCAAAGGTCGCGCTTGAGAAATCCAAAAGTAAATACAAATCTGCATGGATAAAGAGCAATTAAGCCAATAGTTTATCTGTTATTGATTTACTATATTTGCCGATGGTGAAGATTTGCCTGACAGACAACCCAAAAGGATTAATAAATTAACAAAATGAGAAAAAGGATCTTTTTATTGCCTCTATTGTTTTTGAGCACAATTGTTTTCACTCATGCACAAACAAAATTTTCTGCGTCCAGGGCGTGGTATGATAATAAATACTCAATGTTCATCCATTTCGGGGTGTATTCCGAATTGGGTGGGGTTTGGAAAAATAAACCAATTGAAAATGGCTATAGTGAGCAAATTCAAGCACATGCTGGTATTATGGCGGATATTTATGAAGAAATACCCTCTCGTTTTAATCCAATAAATTGGAATGCCGACAAAATTGCTTCTTTAGCAAAAAAAGCTGGAATGCGTTCGATAGTGATAACATCAAAACACCACGATGGCTTTTGCATGTATAAATCTGCTTTCACCAGATTCAATGTTGTTGATGCATCACCGTTTAAAAGGGATATTCTGAAGGAGCTTTCGGAAGCTTGCAAAAATGCCGGTCTCAATTTTGGTCTGTACTTTTCGCTGATTGATTATACTCTTCATCCTTTTACAAGCCATAATGCAAATCCTATTACTGCCGATCATCATGCCTATAATAAGAATCAGGTAACTGAATTACTAACCAATTATGGCCCAATTTCAGAATTATGGTTTGATATGGGATCTCTTACAGCCCGGCAAAGCCGAGAGTTGTATGATTTGGTGCATAAGTTACAACCTGCCTGCTTGGTTAGCGGACGATTGGGAAACAATTCTTATGACTTTTGTGTTATGGGCGACAATGAATATCCCGATTTTAAGATTGATTCTCCCTGGCAAACACCGGCTTCGATGTTTGACGAAACTTGGGGCTACCGCTCGTGGCAAAAGCGAGAAAACACGACTGCTAAAATTAGAGAAAAATTGCTTAGTTTAATTAAAGTTGTCAGCCGTGGCGGAAACTATCTGTTGAATATTGGTCCTAAAGGTGACGGTAGCGTTGTCCCTTATGAAGCTGAAGTTCTTTTGGGAATTGGCTCATGGCTCGAAAAAAACGGAGATGCCATTTATGGTACAAGCTGTAATCCGTTTACTGAATCCTTCTCATGGGGCGATATAACCACAAAAGGGAATTATCTATATTTGATTTTATCGGGAAAAGCGGTCAATAGTATTACTCTTCCTGGTATTTCAGGCTCAATTAAAGAGATTTCCACTTTGAATAATCCTACGACCGTGATAAAATCAAAATATAAAAAAGAGGGACTTACAGTGACATTTCCTGATACATTGTATCAAAAACCTGAAATACAGGTTATTGTTATTGAGTTTAAGAATAAATTTCAATTAAAGCCAGAGCAATTGGTTTCCGGCAAATCCATTTCTCTTGATTTTCATAATGCGATAAAACATTATAGTTATTCTTGCATTGATTATTACAATAATTTCCGAAGCATTGTCAGACAATCGTGGAATTTCAGTAATAATCAAAAGGCTGCTATTCCAGTTATCTACTTTACAAATGAAGAGATTGGGAAAGAAATTGAGCTTAATTGGAATGGCAAAAAGGAGTACGTAAGTCTTAATGATGGCGATAAAATTCCAGTTAGCGAAAAACTTGAAAAACCAATTTGGGAAAATCGGTATTATTATGGTCCGGTTCGGTCTGATTTCGAAAATATTCCGGGGTCTATCCCCGTAGAAATTAATCCAAGCTCCACATGGTTACGAGACAACCATTTGAAATGGAATTTTATATCCAAGTGGGAAAATGGTACAGAGGAGTCTATGATTTCCCTTCCAATTCAATATCTGTTTATTCTTCAGGAAATTACCTCAGGCTCGGCTCAAAATCAATTGGTTGAAATTGGTAGCGGCGATGGCATTCAGGTTTGGCTCAATGGTGAAAACATTATCAAACACAATAATGTGCGTGGAAGCCGCATGAACAAAGAAATTGTATTGCTTTCGCTGAAATCAGGAAAAAATCAGCTGCTAATAAAGTTTTACAATCGCTACAGCTATTTACTTAATTACAGTATCAACAAAAATATCAGCCAAACCGTTTACAAACAGACATTATCTCCACAGAACTTTTCTGGTATAAACACCTGTGAACTGAAAATGTACAATCCTGAAAGTGAGCATCAGCCAATTCGTATGAACAATATCAGGATTCAGCTTTAAAGGAATTTATGCAATCAGAATTAGCTATAATTTTATTGTCTGGTTATCGTTTTTATAGGCGGTGAGGTATTCGGTTGGTGTTAAATTCATAACTCGTTTAAATTGGTCATTGAAATGTGATAAATTGTTAAAACCACTTTCCAAACTGGCCATTGAGACAGATATCTTTCCTTCAACCATTAATTTACAGGCATGTCCGATTCTTATTTCATTTAGAAAAGATAGAAAAGTTTTGCCTGTGTGTTTTTTAAAATATCTGCAAAACGCAGTTGGACAAATGTTTACAATTCCAGCAATATCTTCAAGTTTAATCTGTTTGGTAAAATTGCGTATAATATGCTCGTGAATCTTATTAAACCTGTAAAAATCATAAGTATTTATGGTCTTCGAATACCCAATGCTTGCATGATATTTATATTCTTTTGTATTTGCCATCATGTCAAGCAGAAGGATTAGTTCTGTTATTCTATTTATCCCTGTAAGCCGAAATATCTTAATAATCTGTTCTCCAAGAAGTTTACCGCTTTTGTTAGAAAACTGAATACCTCTTTGGGATTTCGCCATAAACTCTTTGATCGAATTCATCTCTGGCAAATTGATGAAATTAGTATCAAAAATCTCTTTTTTAAATTGTATAATCAGTGCTTTGATTCCGGTTGTATCTTTCCCATCAAAATACTTGGTATCACTTTTCCACCAATGAGGCACATTTTCCCCAATAATACCAATTTCACCTTC
>CAILKW010000450.1 GCA_903834845.1 uncultured Bacteroidia bacterium
GATGCTTTGCTCGACATGATTCCACCTAAAAAGCTTGAAGAGTATTTGAAAGACGGTATAATTCAGATTGCTCCATTGGCTTTTATGAGGGGAAGAACATTAAGTAATGCTTTTGTAATTCTTGATGAAGCCCAAAATACTACAATTCCTCAGCTAAAAATGTTTTTAACCCGTATGGGATTGAATACCAAGTATATCATTACTGGTGATATTACACAGATTGATTTACCGCGTAAACAACATTCCGGTTTAATTTTAGCTTTAAAAATACTGAAAGGTGTTGAAGGAATATCTACCATACATTTTGACAAAAGTGATATTGTAAGACACAAATTAGTGAGAGAGATCGTTGATGCCTACGACCGTTACAATATCCTTCACAATGAAGATTATTAATAACCTTATAAAAGATTGATTAAATGAACGATGCTATTGTTTTTACCGATTTTTCACTTCCCGGACAAGTGAGTTTCTATAAAGGGAAAGTAAGAGATGTTTATAACATCAACAATGACTATCTTGTGATGGTAGTTTCAGACCGTATTTCAGCTTTTGATGTCGTTTTGCCAAGGGGAATTCCATTTAAAGGTCAGGTATTGAATCAAATAGCGGCCAAATTTCTGGATGCCACTGAAGATATCGTACCAAACTGGAAAATCGCCGCTCCGGATCCAATGGTTACTGTCGGTCATCTGTGCGAACCGTTTAAAGTTGAAATGGTAATTAGAGGATATCTGACAGGGCATGCATGGCGGCAATATCGTTCAGGCGTTAGAGTTTTATGTGGTGTGCCAATGCCTGAAGGTATGAAAGAAAGTCAGAAATTCCCCTCTCCTATCATTACTCCAACCACTAAAGCAGCCGAAGGCCACGATGAAGATATTTCGCGCGAAGAGATTATTAGACAGGGGCTTGTATCTGCCGAAGATTACGATATGCTCGAAAAATATACCTATTCGCTTTTCCAAAGAGGTACAGACATGGCTGCTGCAAAAGGTTTAATCCTTGTTGATACAAAGTATGAGTTTGGAAAAAAAGAGGGAAAAATATACTTGATTGACGAAATTCACACTCCTGATTCATCACGCTATTTCTATGCTGAGGGTTATGAAGAGCGGTTAGCTAAAGGGGAAAATCAAAAACAGTTGTCAAAAGAGTTTGTACGTCAGTGGCTGATTGAAAATGGTTTTCAAGGGCTTGAAGGACAAAATGTTCCAGAAATGACAGATGACATTGTCAATCAAATTTCTGACAGGTACATCGAACTTTTTGAAAATATCACCGGTGACAAATTCATTAAGGGAGATATTAATAACGCACTAAATCGTATCAACAATAATATTCTTCAATTTATTTCTGAAAGAGGTAATATTAATGGTTAGAAGATTTTTATTAAATTCAATCCACGAAAAAATGCCCGTTTTAACGGGCATTTTTAATAGAATATCAATTCATTTCGAGTGGAACATCGTGAAGTTCCCACCACGGGAGACCATGCAAATTCAGTTGCTCCATAAACGGATCGGGATTAAACTCTTCAACATTAAAAACACCCGGACTTTTCCATTGCCCTTGCAGGAACATCATAGCACCTATCATGGCAGGTACCCCTGTTGTATAGCTGACAGCCTGAGTACCCGTTTCTGCATAAGCGGCCTCATGACTACAATTGTTGTAAATATAATAGGTCTTCTTCTTCTTGTCTTTGATTCCCTTAATCCGACATCCTATCGAAGTCTCGCCTTTATAATTTACGCCAAGCTCTTCAGGTGCCGGTAGCACAGCTTTAAGAAATTGTATAGGCACAATCTCTTTCCCTTCGTAAAGTATAGGTTTAATACCAGCCATACCAATATTCTGAATTACACGCAGATGTGTAAGGTATTCCTGCCCGAAAGTCATCCAAAAACGAGCTTTCTTAAGAGTTGGAAAATTTTTCACCAAAGACTCAAGCTCTTCGTGATATATAACATAAGATTCACGTTCTCCGATGTGCGGATACGTAAGCGGTTTGTGAATCTCATGAGGTTTTGTTGTTACCCATTCGCCATTTTCCCAATATTTTCCTTTTTGTGTTACCTCCCTGATATTGATTTCGGGATTAAAGTTTGTTGCAAACGGTTTCCCATGATCGCCAGCGTTACAATCAACAATATCAAGGTATTGAATCTCATCAAACACATATTTGGCAGCCCAGGCAGTAAAAATACTTGTCACCCCTGGATCAAAACCACAACCCAGAATTGCAGTCAATCCCGCTGCTTTAAACCGTTCGTAATAGGCCCATTGCCATTTGTATTCAAATTTTGCCTCATCTTTTGGTTCATAATTGGCTGTGTCAAGATATGAAACACCTGTTTCTAAACAAGCATCCATTATCGTAAGATCCTGATAAGGAAGTGCTACATTTACAACCAAATCGGGTTTAAAAGACTGTATAAGAGCTACCAATTGCGAAACCTGATCAGCATCAACCTGAGCAGTTTGGATTCTTTTACCTCCAATCTTAGTAGCAATTGCATCGCATTTCGATTTGGTTCGGCTGGCAAGCAAAATCTCTGTAAATACTTCAGGCAGACCAGCCATTTTGTGAGCAACAACGGTTCCAACTCCACCTGCGCCAATAAGTAAAACTTTTCCCATCTCTTATTTACAATTATTTGGGTTAAACAATCAAATCATTCGCAAAATAACAATATTTTTGGAAGCAATTATACATTTCTTTTCTCAAAGTGTAAATATTTATCAATAATGAGTTTTCAAATATTATTACTATGGCTGTATTAAAAAACAAAGAAGAAAACTGGGATGAGATTAAAGATGGAGTATTCCGGAAAATCGTTTATCTTGAACACATTATGACAGTAATGATCGAATTTCGCAATGGACACTGGAGTCAGCCTGAACCGTATCATTCTCATCCGCACGAGCAAACATGCTACATAGCCAAGGGAGAAATCGTTCTTTACTGCGAAGGGGAACCTGATCAACATCTTACCGAAGGCGATATGTTTTATATTCCTTCAGGAATAAAACATACAATCCGTGTTGACTCGCCAATTGTAAGGCTAATTGACAGCTTCACTCCTATCCGTGAAGATTTTTTATAAAAATTAGTCTATAAACCTCTTGATCAGGCCATTATATGCATCAATGCGCCGGTCACGGAAAAATGGCCACCAGCGTCTTACAGTTTCTGATCTTTGAAAATCAATTTCTACGATCAGATTGACCTCTTCGGATTCCGGAGCAACTGCCAATATCTCTCCTTGAGGACCAACTGCAAAACTGCTTCCCCAAAATGTAATACCATTGGTTTGTCCCGATGGGTCGGGTTCAAAACCAGTTCTATTGACGGAAATCACAGGTAATCCATTTGCCACAGCATGTGCACGCTGCGAAATCATCCATACCTCTATCTGACGTTTTTTCTCTGCGCTTTGATCAGATGAATCAAAACCAATTGCAGTGGGATAAATCAAAATATCAGCACCGGATAGAGCCATTAATCTTGCAGCTTCGGGATACCATTGATCCCAGCAAATAAGCACACCTAATTTTCCGACAGAGGTTTGAATTGGTTCAAAACCCAGATCGCCAGGTGTAAAATAAAACTTTTCGTAATATGCCGGATCATCGGGAATATGCATTTTGCGATATTTCCCAGCAATCGAACCATCTTTTTCAAACACTACAGCTGTATTGTGGTAAAGTCCGACAGAACGCTTTTCAAATAAAGAAGTAACGAGAACAACCTCATGCTCACGCGCCAACTGACTATAGAAGGCAGTTGAACTTCCGGGAATTGTTTCGGCGAGATCAAAAAGAGCCGGGTTTTCTGTCTGACAAAAATAAATCGAGTTGTGAAGTTCCTGCAATACAATCAGTTTAGCTCCGTTTTTGGCACACCAGGCAATATTGGAAGCCAATTTTGATTTATTTGTCTCAATATCGGGACTGTTAGTCTGTTGTATTAACCCAGTTATCAGCATGTTAATTGCTATTAAATTTTTAATAAAGTCATTATTCCGGACTTACCCGGCAAAAATAAGCATTTAATTGCCAAGTCAAATCACAACACTCCGTCAGTAAATTGCATAGTTACACAATGCACAGAACCGTGTTGTTTGATAAGCGACCTACAGTCTATTCCAATAATCTCTCTCTCAGGGAAAGCCTTTTGTAACTGTTTTTCTGCAATTATATCTTTGTTTGAATCGTAAAATGGAACCAGGACGGCATTATTAATTATTAGAAAGTTAGCGTATGTAGCGGGTAATCTTTGCTCACATTCAACAGTTTTATCAGCCATTGGCAATGGGATTAGATCATAAGGTTGATTTTTCAAAGTGCGGAATGTTAACAGCTCCTGCTCCATTCTTATTAATGCATCATAATGCTCATCATTAACATCATCACATTTAATATATGCTATGGTGTGAGGATCACAGAATCGTGCAAGAGTATCAATATGGCTATCAGTATCATCACCGGCAAGATAACCGGATGAGAGCCACAATACTTTCTGAAGTCCAAATAAATCAATTAGCTGCTTTTCAATATCTGCTTCTGATAGGTAGTAATTTCGGTTGATTGACAATAGACACTCCCTTGTTGTCAGCAAAGTTCCTTCTCCATCAGTTTCAATACTTCCTCCTTCTAAAACAAGGTGCTGCTTATTTTCATAATGAACATGATTTCGAAAAAAACCCTTTTGATAAAGTGATGATGTAATCTGATTATCAAAATTTGCAGCAAACTTCATTCCCCAACCATTAAAAGTAAAGTCGTATAAAGTTAATTTTCCGTCCTTTACAACCGTAATGGCTCCATGATCGCGTGCCCAGGTATCATTGGATGGAAATTCCGCAAAAACAATATTTTCTGCTCTGCAATTACCTAATTTTTCTGAAATAAATTGTTGGTTAGGACAAACTATTAGCAATTTCTCCCTCTCGGAAATAGCTTTGGCAATGGCAATAAAGCAGGTTTCTACTTCATCGAGCATATCAACCCAATCGGTATTTTGATGTGGCCATGTGAGCATTACACCACTTTGGTAGTCCCACTCGGCAGGAAATTTTATTTTAGATTTATTCATTATTAAGTTTCAATGACTTACACCTATTTAATTGAAGCCAAAATTCCCTTTAAGAAATCATTATGACAAAAATCCTCTTCAGAGAAGCCTAAGCGAACAACCACAAGGTTTCGAGAGGGTATGATAAAAACCCTTTGACCCCGATGACCTTGGCAAGTGAACATGTCTTCAGGTACATCCGGCAGCTTTTTCGATTGGTTAAGCCAAAACAGCGCACCATATTCGCCTTTAGAAGGAACAGCGGGTGTACGGGTATAGTTAACCCAACCTTTAGGAAGAATTGTGTCCCCTTTCCAGATACCATCGTTGTAATAAAGTAATCCGAATCTTGACCAGTCTCGTGCAGTTGCGTAACCATAAGATGAACCAATAAAATTTCCATCTGCATCAGTTTCCATAATCATGGAAGAGATGCCAATTTTGTTAAATATCTCACGATAAGGCAATTCATGGTAAATTAGATCATTCCCTGTTAAAGTACGAATGATACCTGAGAGAATATTTGCCGAACCTGATGAATAATTCCATTCAGTTCCCGGTTCTTTTTGAAATGGGACATCTATGGCTACCTTGTAACAATCATTTGAACGGTAAAGCATGTTTGTAGCAGACGAAACATCACCATAGTTCTCATCCCATTTCAATCCGCTGCACATCTGCAATAAATCGTTGATTGTGATATCCCGCCGATGATCATTCAGCCACTGAGGTACTGGTGCAGAAGCCTTTATATCCAATTTTCCTTTTTTTGTCATGACTCCGACCATTGCATTTATTAGGCTTTTATTCATAGACCACCCCCACATCCGGGTATCAGGAGTTATGCCAAATCCCTTATCATATTTTTCTGCTACAAGTTCTCCTTTATACAATACAACAACTGCGGCTGTCTTTTTTTTCGATTCGTAAGGAGAGTCAAAAGCTGCTTCAACGGCAATTTTTAGTTTGACAGTATCAATTTCTGGATAAACGGTATCTTTAATCAGATCACCATTAGGCCAGGCAATCCTCCATAATCCTTTCTGCCTGATAGTAGGTGGACTAAAAGTGAACTTTCGAATTGAGTCAGCAGAAACATCGTTTATTAGACAACAGCCTAAACCTTCACGATAAACTGCTGTCTGTTTCGCTAATCCAAAAAAGGAGGACGTAACTGACTTATTTTCGTAATCAACAATATTTTGGGTGTATTTTACGATTGAGTAATTCAAATCGGTCAACTTTACCATCTGAGGATCTCTTTCAGCCACGAAAACGGCTGTTGCCATACATTTTGCACCATATCCTGTTGCAAGATATAGCTTTGGATACTGGGATACTACAATAATTATCAGAGCAACCGAAACTAATAATGGGATTACTATTTTTCGTTTCATCATATTTTAGTTTTTTACTTTAACCCTGATCCTCTTCAAGTGCCCTCTCCAATTCTTCGGTCATTTCGAGATTATGATATACGCTCTGCACATCTTCATTTTCTTCCAACTCCTCAACCATTCTAAGCGCAGTTTTTGCTTCGGAAACAGAAAGATGCTTATCAACATTGGGAATTCTTTGTAATTCAGCCTTTTGCGGTTCTATTCCTAATTCCTCCAGTTTCCTGTTAAAGTTACCAAAATCTTGGAGTGCTGTAGTTACAATAATCATATCATCCTCTATTTCAATATCTTCAGCTCCTGATTCAATAAATTCAAGTTCAAGTTCCTCTATGTTGACATTCGCTTTAACGGGAATATAGAAAATCCCTTTCCTGTCAAAAATAAAATTCAGAGAACCCTTTGTCGCAAGACTGCCTCCCCTCTTGTTAAAAATATGCCGAATATCAGCTACAGTTCTATTATTATTGTCGCTCAGGCACTCCACAAAAACAGCAACTCTACCAGTTCCATACCCCTCCAAAAATATCTCTGCAAGGTCGTTTCCATCCTTTTCACCCTTACTGATAGCCCTATCAATGTTGTCTTTAGGCATGTTCTGCCCCTTCGCATTCATTACAGCAATCCGCAAGCGTGCGTTCATGGATGGGTCACTTATACCTCCTTCCTTTACTGCAACAGTAATCTCTTTCGATAATCTTGAAAAGATATTCGATCTTTTGGCATCAAGTGCTCCCTTCTTCCGTTTAATCTTTGACCATTTACTATGTCCTGACATATTCTTAAATTTTTACATCGGCCACAAATTTAGTAAATGAATTTAATTGGTATGTTTGCAAAATACTTAATTGATATGAATTATTTTGGAAGATTTTTTTTGACCACTATTTTGTTAATAAAAATATACTGTATGTCTTTTGCTCAGACAGATAACAGTATAGGAAATTGGAACGGTATAATTATTAAAGGAAAAATGTCGCAGAGGTTGTCTTTGATGACTGAAAGCCATATCCGAACCGGCCATTACAATTTAAAATATGACTATTTCGAAATCAAGTCAGGAATTTCATACTCGATTACCAAAAATATTCATGGATTAATTGGTGCCGGGTTTTATAATACCTACCAGACTGGAGCCCTCTTTCAGACGCCTGCCAGACAAAAGGAGTTTAGAACGTGGTTTGAATTAAACTATTTTCATTCCTATAACCGTTTCAACTTTGAGCAAAGAGTAAGAATTGAACAACGTTTTATCCCTGATAATTATAAAAACCGTTTGAAATACAGACTATTGTTACAAATACCGATTAATAAAAAAGAATTAATTAAGGGTAGTATTTATTTTTTAGTGAATGATGAGCTTTTCATGCCTCAGTATGGCTTATGGGTTGAAAAAAATCGGTTTTATTCAGGTGTCGGCTATAAATTAAACAGTAATACTAATTGGCAGATTGGATGTGTCAGTGATACAGATTACAAATCAAATAGCCATTCTATTCAAAACTACCTTCAAATTTTGCTAATTTACGATTTTGCAAATTTTATTAAAAAACATACCTAAACAGATTCTTTTTTTATTTGAAATGTTAGTTTAATTCATATTTTTGCATCGAATTGGTGCCTATATGGCTTAATTTGGGAATCCGGTGAAAATCCGGGACAGTACCCGCTGCTGTAAAACCCGATTCCGCTGTTGCGGAATAGTATGTTTCTGGTTTTTAACCACTATTCTTACCAAAAAAGGATGGGAAGGTAATCAGAAATCGGGATAAGTCAGAAGACCAGCCTTTCACGGTTTAAGCTTTCGGGATAAAAGCGCACAGATGGCCGTTCCCATTCTGCAAGTCTTCCGATGAGCTTAAAATCAATTAGTGTTTAACTATTATATTGATTTTAAGTATGTTAAAATTTAATTTTTTGTTAATTTCTCTTCTTTTTGCGGGACTTAATGTGTTTTATTCCTGTAGCGAAGCTGAAAAAATGTCAGTGCCATTGATCTCGTTTGAGATACCTGCAGAAGGGTTTAAGGTCGAAGTGGGAAAGTCGCTACCACTTAATCCAATTGTTCTTAACGGTGAAAAATCTTCTTATACATGGGAAGTAAACGGAGAAGTAGTATCATCAGCGAAATTATATACGTTTACACCTTTAAAAATAGGCAATTACAATCTTCTGCTTAAAGTTTCAAATGAAGTTGGAAGTGACAATAAAACAATTAAGGTATCAGCTTTTTCGAGTCTATCTCCCTACATCACAAAAATTTTCGATTACAAATATGCTCCCGGGCAGCATGCTTCTTTAATATCTGCCGATTGCAAAGGCGATGATTTTATTGGCCAACCATGGATCGGAACGAAGCTTTACACCTCTCTGGGTGGTTGGGGAGGCTATATAATTGCCAGTTTCGATCATACGATCAAAAACACTGATGGGGCTGATTTTGCTTTATTTACTCAACCGGGTGCTGCCTCTGAACCTGCTGTAGTTTATGTTATGAATGATGCTAACAGCGATGGAATACCAAATGATGGAGATTGGATGGAGATCAAAGGAAGTGAATACAATAATCCCGAAACAATTCATGATTATCAGGTAACGTATTATAAACCTGTCGGTAAAAGAAATGTCACCTGGAAGGATAATAAAGGAACTACCGGTGAGCTTACTCCTGTTTACGATTCTGACTCTTGGTGGTGGAGTGGATACGGAAACAAAACGGAAGTCGTATTTAATGGAGTCAAATTGCCGAATGCCTATAGGAATATTTCGACACAGACTGACAGTGAAAACTGGATTGTTCGCACGGGAATGTTTACTTCGGGATATGCAGAATGTTATAACAACTCCGATTACAATAATTCTTTGAAAGCTAATATTTTAGATATTTCAAGTGCAGTTGATAAAGCTGGTAATAAAGTCAATCTTTCAGGTATTCGCTTCATTAAAGTTCAAAGTGGAGTTTTTCAGATTGCAGGGTGGCTTAACGAAGTATCAACAGAAATTAGTGGTGCGGCAGATTTATCATTAATTGAATATTCAGAAAATTGACCTATCGATTTTTTTTTTAATGAGAAAAGGTAACTTTAAACAATTCGATTTTCAATTCAGGAACTGCAATCTCATTTTAGTATCCTTTCTATCCATATTTTTCACCAAAGTTGCTTTTACTCAGCATATTTCCGATACCTTACATATTAAAACCATAGAGGTTTTTGCACCAAAAATCGTGAAAGAAAATGCAGGCAAAACTACCACAAAAATAGATTCAATAGCTATGATTAAAGCATTGACATCCAATCTTTCTGAGTTAATTGCACAGAACACTTCAATATTTATTAAAGAGTATGGTCGAGGTGCGATGACAACAGCATCATTTCGCGGAACAGCTCCATCGCATACTCAGGTTTTGTGGAACGGGATCAGTCTTAATTCGCCAATGCTGGGAATGGTTGATTTCTCAACGGTACCTGTTTATTTTACCGATAACGTCAGTTTACTGCACGGCTCTGGATCAATATCAGAGAAAAGTGGTGCTTTAGGTGGAATCGTCAAAATGGAAAGTACCACAAACTGGCAAAATAAATTTTCAGGAAGGGTTCTTACCGGAATTGGAAGCTATGGAACAAAGGATGAATTTTTTCAAATTAATGTCGGAAATCGGAAAATTCAATCGCAAACAAGAGCCTTTTATAACTACTCCGATAATGACTATCAGTTTGAAAATAAATTTATTGCAGATATTGATCCTACAACAGGGAAGTACCTCTACCCTATTCAAAAAAACGAAAACTCGCAATACGAAAATTTTGGACTTCTTCAGGAACTATATATCCATCCTGATGAAAGGAATGTCGTTATTCTCCGATATTGGTTTCAACACAACGACAGAAGCCTTCCCCGGCTACTCTCGAATGAAACAGATAACAATTCAAATATAAACCGGCAATCCGAAAATGCTAATCGCCCTGTTGCCGAATGGAAATATTACAATAGAAAAGGAACGTTTAGTCTGCTGTCTGGTGCAAATATTCAGCTCCTCGACTATCAGTTGAAAACCAAAGTTTCGGGAGTTGATGACCAACTTGTTATAAACTCCAGTTCACGTTCTGCATCTTACTTACTTAAAGCAAGTTACAATTACTCATATTCTGATAATCTTTCAATTATTGTAGGTGCGAATATAGAGATTACCAAGGTAAATTCGACTAATTCGCCTCAAAAAGGTGAGTCTCAAGGTTATGACAAACAGCGAAATGATCATTCAGTTTACCTTCAATTGAGTAAAACTATTAGTGAGAAACTTACAGCCAATATGCTTGTAAGACAAGACTTTATTGGAAATAAAACCACCCAATTTATTCCTTCTGCCGGCATAGAGTACA
>CAILKW010000451.1 GCA_903834845.1 uncultured Bacteroidia bacterium
ATACCATGTATATTGAAAAGCATTGCCTTCCTGAAAACCACGCCAGGCCTGCATCGGATTGAAGTTTTCGACAAATTGTCCGTTTTCGTATTTCGGACGAATAAATTTTGTTTCAGGGTCAAATAAGTTTTTCCAATAGGCAGCCTGCTTCATCAATTTATTATAATCTTCAGTGTGACCCAATGCTTTGGCAAATTGAGCAACTGCAAAAGAACTAAAGCTAAATTCGAGGGTATGGGATGCAGAGAAATTAAATACCCAGTTTTTGGTTATAATGGTGTCTTTTGATGGAATATAACCCATATTTACAAAGTAATGCAAATCATATTTTCCGGAACCAAAAGGTCGGTTAGCATATCCAACCTCGTTTTTATAAGCCGTCCTGTATGCTTGTTCAATATTAAAATCACGGATTCCACAATTATAAGTGGCGGCAAGCATCAATCCGAAGTAATTGGTTTGTACACCATTAGAATGAGCACCTGCTGCAACGCCATCGTGTAGCCAGCCTGTTTCTTCGGCAAAATCGAGATTTGATTGCATATACTCACTCTGGTAATCTGGATAAGCCAAGGCCCACAACTGGCCAAGATTCCAGAAACCACCCCAAATTCCATCGGTGTTGTAATGATTGTACTTTGGTTTCCCTGTTTCGTCCAGGGGAATCAATCCGATTCCGCCGTCATTACGGGGATATTGACCGTTTACATCGCTTGCCAGACCGCGTCCAAGTAGTGCGTGATATAGTCCGGTGTAAAACTTCACACGATTGACACTGTCACCCCCCTCGGCTTTAATTCTGCCAAGTTTTTCGTTCCATTTATCATGAGCGGTTTTTTTCACTGCATCAAAAGTTTGACCGGTAGCTTCAGTAATAAGGTTTAAACGCGCGTTTCCGATGCTTGTGTACGAAAGTCCTGCCTGCATTTCAATAACCTCATCTTTAGATGTATAGAAATTCAGGAACATACCATTTCCAATCCCTTTTGATTCCTTTTGATTTTGATAAACCAGGGTATCGGTAAACGAACCAAAAGACTCAGGTTCCTTGCTCAATTGTATAACGAAGTACATTTTCACCCGTTTTGTCGGGTCACAAATTTTCAGGTATTCGGGATAGGTCTCTATCGAACCCTCCAATTCAGATTTTCCCGATAAACGGATAATGGCTTCGGTAACGCCACTGCTTTCACCCTGTCTGTGGCCAACGTCAAAAATAATTCGGGAGTTTTTTGATTCGGGAAAGGTATAGCGGTGAAAACCTACCCTTTCCGTTGCAGTCAATTCAGCTTTTATTCCGTAATCTTTTAAAAAGACAGAATAATAACCCGGTTCGGCATGTTCCGATGATTTGTCGAAACGCGAACGATAACCAGCATCAGGGTTTTCTCGTGTACCCGGAACGGTTTGCAAAATCCCCGTTACAGGCATAGCTACTAACCCGCCTACCTGAAATTCATGAAAGTGACCGAAGCCTTCAATAGATGTATGACGATCGTCATAACCACAAGGTTCCCAACTGCCTGCACTTCCATAAGCATTAGTTTGCGGTGCAAGTTTTGCCATCCCGAAAGGGAGGGATGCAGGTGTGTAAAAGAACCAGCGACCATGTACCGATCCAATCTGAGGATCAATATAAGCCGATGGATTAAAGGTTTCCTGCTTTTGTGAACAAGAAGCAAGAATGAAAAGCAAACCCAAAATTGCAGGAAATTTCAATCCTGAATTGGTAAATGATCTAAATTTATTCATTTTTCAATTATGACATTAATGGCAAAAGCGATTTTACACGGTCGTAATAGGTATCATCAACAAGAACTGCACTTCCAATCATGGATGCTGTTTCTTTCAATTCTGATACCTCTATTCGGATTCCAGCACCTTCCGATGTTAAATATTCTTTAAGGCTTCCGCCAAAAAGTGGAAAAGCATTCGAGATATTACCTCCAATTACCAGAACTTCAACACCAAATTTCACCATCCAGGGACAAAGGAAAAGACCAAGCTTACTTCCAAAATCTTCGAACAGCAAATTTGCAACTAATTGTTCATCTGCCAATTGTGCAAGTTCTTTGACTCCCGAAAGCTGTATTCCGGTTTTTTCGTAATAGCGATTCAATAATCCGCGAGTCGAAAAGTAATCATCCGCCGTACCACCTTCAAAGGGCAGATACCATATACAGCCCATTTCAGGAACTTCAGGGCCTGAAACTACGGGTAAACGATCACATAAGAAGGCAGAACCAAAGCCGGTGCCAAGGGTAATGGCAAGAATCCGTTTTGAACCGCTTGCTTTACCAATCCAGTCTTCGCCAATAGCAAATGCTGCAGCATCATTGATAAATCGAATAGGAAAATCAGCCGGCAAGTTCATCTCCTTTCTCAGAGCATCAGAAACACATAACCCATAAATATTTTCGTATTTTTTATTGTTTCCTTTGAACATAGCAATTCCTTTGGAATAATCAAAAGGTCCGGGCATTGCAAATCCTATTCCGCTTACATTTTCCAGACCAACTTTATCTATCGTACTTTGAATAGTCCGACTCCAGGTACCAATAATTTCCTCAACTGTACCCTGATTATCAAGATCGTTCTCCGAAAAAGTCTCAGGAAGATATCTCTTTTCATCAATGTTACATACGGCACAGCTTATATGGCTGCCACCTATGTCAACTCCTAAAGCGATTGTTTTCATTAATATTGTTTTATAGTGTGTTTTTTATTTTCCAGTCATTCTATTTAATTACTCCCCAACCTATATTGGGAGTTGATCCCATTTCAAGTTGCAGTTCACCACCGTTTACAAGATCCTTAAACTTTAATTTTGGTACATTCAAAGGCTTCCCGTTTAATTGGGCCGACTGGATATAAATATTCTGATCAGAGTTACTTATAGCTTTAATAACGAATGGTTTGCCACCATTATACATCTTGTCAACATGAATAGTAATTTCTTCAAACAGCGGAGAAGTAAGGTCGAATGTAGGATCATCCGTTACACCTCCGTTCATTTCGAATAAACCCATTGAGGCAATTACAAACCATCCTCCCATCTGACCTTCATCTTCATCGCCCTCCCAGCCCTGATAAGGCGAATTTCCGTAAAATTTGTCAAGAATGGCTCGTGAATACTTTTGAGTAAGCCAGGGTTTTCCTGAATAGTTGAACAGGAAGGAAGGTTGCATATTCCCTTCATTTCCATGATTTATGTAATATTCGTAGGCTTTATCCTGATGACGATCGAAGGCGTGAGCGGCAAAGTTATGCTTAACCGATTTCTCAAAACCCTCTTCAAGTCGTTTATTGAATAGGTCTTGCCCCATTAGATAAATCAATCCATTAATATCGTGAGGCACGTACCAGGTATATTGCCACGAATTTCCTTCAATCCAGTGTTTTCCCGAAAATTGATCAAATTTTTTCATCCAGTTTCCACTTGAATCTTTCGGAACCTGCAATTTCAGTTCAGGATGAAATTGGTTTTTCCAATTTTGGGATCGGTTGATAAAAAACTTGTAATCAGCATCCTGTTTCATCGCCTTTGCCATTTGGGCAGTGCAAAAATCGGTGTAAGCATAATCCAACGTACGTGAGGCAGCATCAACTTCTAATGGAACATAACCCAAACGGTTGTAAATATCTAATCTTTCCATTCCTGAAAGTCCATTCCCCGGAAGTCTTTTACCCTGCTCCACCCCATTATGTCTGACAGCTTTGTACAATTTGTTTATATCATAATCCCTGATTCCTTTTTGATAAGCCGAAACCATAAGTGCAATTTCGTGTGTAACCTCCATTATTCCGGTAAGCTTCAAACCGGTAGGACCATTGTTTGTCCACCCTGTTTTTTCAAAAAGTTCAAGTTGAGTAGTTACCCAGTTATTCATTATTCCCGGAGCGATTAAAGATAGAATAGTATTGTAATTCCAGAATGTATTCCAGAAAGCATCACCGCCATACATTACTCCCCCCTTAGGCAATTGTTGAATCCTATTCAAAGGATCAACATAACGACCATCAACATCACTCCAGGTTTGTTTGCAAAAACTGCGGTAGAAATTGGTGTAAAATTTCTCTTTGTTTTTTTCGCTGCCTTTGACTTCGATTGTAGAAAGCAGATTATTCCACTTTTCGCGTGCTGAGGCCACAGCAGCTTCAAAATTCCATCCAAAAGAATCCAATTCTGTCCGGAGGTTGTTTCTTGCTCCTTTCATATCAACCAACGAAAGACCAACCTTCATCATTATGGCTTCGTTATCGGTTGTCGAATAAGTTACAAACGCACCAATCTCCTTTTTCCCGGTGATTTGCTCAATATTGGTTTTTACAGTATCGTTTTGCCATCCGTTAAGTGCCTTAAACGGTTTATTAAACTGAATGGTAAAATACAGCTTATACTCACCGAAAGCCGCTTTTGTATTGGCGAACCCCTCCACTATATTGTTTCCAACTTTATTGAATTCAGCACTTTGAATCGCTATTTTATATTCAGTCGGGAAATTTAAGATTAAAAGAATACGAACATCCTCCTTTGCTTTGAAGGTATATTTATGAAATCCACAATGGGTAGAGGCAGTCAATTCAGCTTTGCAATCTGCATCATACAATTCGCATGAGTAATAGCCCGGTGAAGCTTTTTCTGTTTCTTTATAAATGCGAGAATGAAAACCGGATCCTGCCCCTCGATAAGCTTTTGAACTTGCTCCATTCTCTTTAGTAAAATCCTGTGTGGCTGGCATAACCATAAGTCCTGCCATTGTCCAGGCGTGAATATGACTGAAACCTGTTACATTCATAATCGAATAATCGTAGCCAGACATCCAGCCCTCCTCCTGATTATCGGGGCCCAATTGCACCATACCGTAAGGAACAGCGGTATATGGGCCAAGCATCCAACGCGAATTTGATGTTCCGGTAAACACATTCACATAATCAACAGGATTGCGACTGCTCTGAGCATAAGCAGGATAACAAAAACCTATCCATCCAAATATGAATAACGTAAGTATAAGTTTCATATTATTTTGAAACAGTATTTACCTTAAAAACTACGGCATATTCCGAAGGAAGTGTTTTCGACAGGGCATCAGTAACAGAAATTTTAAAACCTGCTCCATCTGCTTTCCATTTTGCTGAGCTGCCTTTCTTTCCCAAAAGTGTAATTTTGGCTCCTTTCTCAGGAATAAAGCCTTTTACCGAAATTTCTGACGGAAGCTTTTCATTTTCTGCCAATAAGTAAATGATATATGCAGACCCGTCTTTGGTTCGTGTAAAGCGTAATTTTCCATCAGTATATGGAGCTATCGGACGAGTACTATAAATTGCCTCGCCATTAATTTTTAGCCAGTCGCCAATATTTTTTAAACGGTCGTAAGCTGAATCGTACCAAGTACCATCCGGACCAGGGCCAATATTTAGTAACAGATTTCCACCTTTGGCTACTATATCTGCCAGCATGTGAATCATTTCGCGTGAAGGTCTCATTTTGGCATTGTACGAAAATGACCAGCCTCCACCCAAAATAATACACGATTCCCACGGGTAAGGCAACAATTTGTCAGGAACGGTATTTTCGGGTGTCAGATAATTCTGGTTTTTCCCTTCAACAGCACGGTCAACTACAATGGCCAAAGGTTGTTTTGAACGAATTTTAGTAACAAGTTCATCCATTTTTATATCCTGATTATAGGGCTTTTTAACTCTAAAGCCAGGAACACGCGGAGGTTCGCCGACAGGAGCAATTTTCTGAACCCAGCCACCGTCGAACCACAGCAAATCAATTTTACCGTAATTGGTACAAAGTTCCATAACCTGATTGTGGGTGAAATTCACGAAACTCTGCCAACGATCGGGATACTTAACCGGGTCATAATTAATGTTCCTGTCGAATGGTGGAAATTGCGGCCACCAAAAATCGGGGCTATGCCAGTCGGGCTTTGAAAAATAGGCTCCAACCCATAACCCTTCGTTGCGAAAGGCATTAAAAATAGCTTTTGTGACATCTGCCTTAGGATTTGTATTAAACGGACAATCTTTCCCTGTAATTTTATAATCGGTGTATTTGCTGTCGAACATGCAAAACCCATCGTGGTGCTTGGTCGTAAAAACCACATATTTCATTCCTGCTTCTTTTGCTGCTTTCGCCCATTTCTCGGGATCAAATTTCATGGGATTGAAGGTTTTCCCAAGATTTTCGTATCGTCTTTTGTAATTGAAATAATCTATCACGGTGTCTGGTACACACCAACCTTCATCTTCAGGACAAATAGACCATGACTCAACAATTCCCCACTGGCTATATGGCCCCCAGTGCATCAATAATCCGAACTTGATATCCTGCCATTGGTCAATCCGCTGACGGATATTCGGGTCAGGATCAGGGGTGTAGGACTGCTCGTAGTGCTGACCTGAAACTTTCAGAACTGAAAAAATCAAAACGAGAAAAACAAGTTTAATAAATTTCATGGCGATTAATAGTTTATTGTGAAATATTGTTTTCTGAGATTGTAAAATTATAACAATGATTGAAATTTCGAACTTTTTTGTTATCAAAGGGTAAAATGGTGATAAAATCTTATAATAGTTCTTATTCCATTATAAAAATTCTCCAAAGAGAAATTCTCGTTCGGAGAATGAATAGCGTCCGACTCTAAGCCAAAACCCATCAATATGGTTTTAATACCCAGGATTTCTTCAAAAGCAGAAATAATTGGGATACTACCCCCACTTCTGACAGGTATAGGTTTACAACCGAAAACATCTTGATATGCAGCTTCTGCAGCATGAAAAGCAGGAAGGTCTATCGGACAGTCATATCCTTGCCCTCCATGAAGTGAAGTAACCTGCACTGTAACTGCATCAGAAGCAACCGATTCGAAATAAGTTTTGAAAAGATTGGCTATTACATGGTGATCCTGATTTGGAACCAGCCTTGAACTAATCTTTGCATAAGCTTTAGCAGGCAAAATAGTTTTGGCTCCAATACCTGTATAACCTCCCCAAATTCCACAAACATCAAAAGTAGGACGGATACCGGTACGCTCAATAGTGGAAAAACCAATTTCACCTTGTAGGGCATTAACACCTAATGCAGAACGGTATGCAGATTCATTAAACGGAGCTTTTGCAAGCATTGCTCTCTCGTTATCAGATATATTTATCACATTATCATAAAAACCGGGTACTGTGATCCGATGATTGGAATCGGTAACACCGGCGATCATTCTGCACAATTCATTCAATGGATTGGCAACAGCACCTCCAAAAATGCCTGAATGAAGATCACGGTTGGGACCGGTTAATTCCACTTGCCAGTAAGCAAGTCCGCGAAGACCAACAGTAATTGACGGAATATTTGGCGCAATCATGCTTGTGTCGGAGACAAGGATAACATCAGCTTTCAGCAATTCTTTATGCTCAGAGCAAAATGCTGCGAGATTAGTGGAACCTACCTCCTCTTCACCCTCAATCAAAAACTTCACATTACAAGGCAAAGTATTA
>CAILKW010000452.1 GCA_903834845.1 uncultured Bacteroidia bacterium
CTACAAGCGATAGTTTACGGATATGCTCTTCCTGTTTTTTCTTCTCATCCATCAGCCAAATTTTGTTCAATGCTATACTTATCTGATGGCTAACCGATTCCAAAAAGCCTGTTTCAGAATCAGTCCAGTCCCTAAAGTGGGCAGTCTGGTTTAGAACAATCAAATAATATCCTGTTGTGTATGGAGAAAATGGAAACCAAAGTCCACTTTTTATGTTCATCGAAACATGAAGTGTTTTGGCAGAATTATCGGCACTCAATAATGGAGAAATATTATCGGAATGGCTCACAATATACATCATATTGTCGGCCATCCACCGTAATGGAACCCCAAATAAATCAACAGGATATGAGCCTTTTGTTGAGGTTACATCTTTTGTTAAGGGATTTAGCCACTCGCAAAACGCATTTATAAAACCCTTTGCTATATTTACATCATAGATTAAAAGTCTATCGGTTTGAAGTGCTTCACCAAGTATGTTCACAGTTTTTTCAAGCAAGGGTATTACTTCGGTTGATGATATGATTACTTCGGAAATCCTGTGAAGTGCATTGGAAAAATTTAGCTGCTGTATCAATTCTGTTTGTACTCTTTTTCTTTCGATTGCGTTTGCAATAATATTTGCCATTGACTTGAGCAGTTCCTGCTCTTCATCCGACCAATAGCGGTTTTGCTTAACCGAGTCGAAACCGATAAATCCTGTCAATTTATTAGAAATAGCAAAAGGGGTTACGATGATTGATTTTAGGCTCTTATGTTCAAGATATTCTTTTTCAAGTTCCGATAGTGGCGACAGTATATTAAAGTCGGGCAGATAGATATTTTGATTGCGATTGAGAATATCAATTGACAGTGGAAGAAACGAAATTGGCACGTTTTGAAGGTTTTTAATTTCACAACCAATCCCATCACCACACCATTCATGAGTATTCGATATTGTTTGTTTGCTGTGGTTGACTGAAAAAATATAAGCCCTGTCGCAGTTGCTATATGAGCCGATTTTTGACAGCAACAGATTGAAAATCGCATCAAGATTGTCACCTGAATCATTAATAAGTTGTCCGGATATTTCGAGTAGAATGGCCTCAAATTCTTTTATATGTCTAAGATTTTCGATAGCATTTTTTGATTCGGTGATGTCGCGGACAATTGATAATGCTTTTGAATCGCCGCACATTACTAATCTGCTTTCAAAATCTCTTGGAATGTGGTTTATATCTAATTGATAATTATAAATTTGCATCTGTCCAGTTTGAAACACCCGACCTAATTGAAAGTAAGTCAATTCGGCAATATCAGCAGATAATACTTCCGAAATATTCTTACCAATAAAATAATCTGCAGAAGTATATAGCGAACCATCATTCCCGGCATAATAATCAATAAATGTACCTTTTTTGTCAAGCACAAACATCAGATCGGGGTTTGCATTGAGCAGAGCTATATTACGCTCCCGACTCTCTCGCAGAGCCATTTCCGACTTTTTACGACCGGTGATGTCTCGATATTTCCACAGGTGACCATTGTATTTATTTCCTATGAATGTTGGAATATAATCTCTTTCGAAATACCTTCCATCGGCTAATTCCAGAACACTGTCATGAACAGTTTTTTTGTCTGTTAATATTTGGTTTATATCAGCAACGAATATCTCAGGATTTTTGAATAATATTTTGGACTGTTCGGCAGAATCGGAGCAATTTGCCCCAACAAGAGCCTCGGCTGGAGCAGGAATAGCAAACATATCACAGAATAGCTGATTGGTTGCAACAATGTTCCTGTTCGAGTCTTCGAGTAAAATTCCTTCATTCAGGTTCACAATCAAAAAACGGTATAACTGTTCGCTTTCCCGAAGTTTCTCCTCAGCCTCTCTTCGTTTCGAAATATCTCGGCAAATTACATAGCAGCCATCATAATTACCTGAACTATCATAATTGAATTTTGCATTGTCTTCTCTCCAGATAAAATGACCTCTTTTATGTTTAACCCTGAATGTATAAGTTAAAATGCTATATTTTAATTCAATAGCTTTATAAATTTCAGCAAAAATATCATCCCGGTCTTCAGGATGAATAATTGAATAAATTTGCTCGGGAGTTCGAAATAGCATTTCTTCATTTTCGGTATAGTCAAGTTGTTTAAGATACGCAGGTGAAACATATTGAATACTATTATCTTTTCCCATAATAATTATACCGTCCGAAGTATTTTCGGCTATCAAACGGTATTTTTCTTCATTTTCTATCAGAGCTTGTTCTGCCAGCACGCGCTCTGTCATGTCTTTGTTGTATAGTCCTTCTAAAGCATTATACTTCCGCTGCAATTCTTGTAACTCGTTACCAAGCTCCTCTTTGGTTTTATCCCGGGCATTCATATTGTAAGATGTTAAAATGCAATTGTTTATTTGGTATTTGGTTTGTCCGGGAAGCCAAAATGAACTAAATATTGTTCATTTTGTAATACCGTATTTTTTCAGTTTTTCAGTCAATGCTTCTTTGCTAACAGGTTTTGACAGATAATCATCAAACCCTAATTCCAAAACTTTTTTCTCATCACTACTCATAGCCAGAGCAGTTATTGCAATAATTGGTAATTCTTTCCTGAAAATTTTTATTTCCTGAAAAGCTTCGAAACCATCCATCACAGGCATTTTTAAATCCATTAATACGAGAGATATTTCAGGATTCGAGCGACATTGTTCAACTGCCTCCTTTCCATTTGCGACTAACAATACTTCAATAGAATCTGTTGCTAATAATCTTTTCAGATAATAACGGCTTATTCCATCATCCTCAGCGATAAGCACAACATGTTTGTCAGGAATTGATACCTTTTGTTCTTTCAATCCTGTCGTTTTCATTTCCTCCCTAAACTCTTCATAAGGGATATCAAAGATAAATGTTGATCCTGCGCCTTTGTCGGACTCCACACGAATTTCACCGCCGAGTAATCTTATTATTCCCTGTGCAATTGACAATCCCAAACCGTTGCCTTCGTAACCTCTGGTATGCAATAACTCTTCTTGCACAAAATTGTCAAATATGCGAGACTGAGCTTCTTTGCTGATACCGATTCCATTATCTTTTATGAAAAATTCCAAACGCCCGGGTTTTATAACATAACCAAACGAAATCTCGCCTCTCGAAGTAAATTTTACGGCATTATCCAAAAGGTTTGATAATGCTTTTTGTAATAATTCATAGTTTGAATGAAAAATAATTTCTGAAGTTTTTTGGGGAATATTCAGTCGAAGAATAATATTTTTAACTGAGCATAGTGGTTCAAATTGTTCCTTAAGTTGATATAGTATTTTGTGCAAATCGAAAGGTTTGCGGTTCACTTCCATATTTCCAGAGGTTATCAATGAAATATCTATGTAACTTGAAATGGTATTGATCAAACGGTTGCTGCTTGCTTTAATAAGGGTATAAAACTGATCTTTTTCTTCTTCGGTTAAGTCGGGCTGCGTTATCAATTGGCTGAAACCGAGAATGCCATTAAGAGGAGTACGCACTGCATAAGATATGTTGTAGATAAAAGCCGATTTAAGACGGTTGCCCGATTCGGCCTTTGAAAGTGCTTCTTTAAGTTTTGCCTCATTACTCTTTTTTTGGGTAATATTCCTTGCAACTGTGTGTATTGCAGTATAAACGCCCTTTGAAATGATTGCAGATCCTTGTGACTCAATATATACTTCAATGCCTTTTTTAAGATGTAATTTGAACTCAGACAGTTTTTTTTGAAACCCTGTTTCCAATATTTCGAGAAACACTTCAGCCGCATGCTGAAGCTGTTCGGCATTCAACAGTTCCGTAAAATTGATATTGCGTATTTCATCTTTTGTGTAGCCAAAAAGATTCAAAGCTGCATCGTTGGCATCAATAAAACGACCATCGAAATCAAGAATGTAAACACAGTCTATCGAACGGTCGAATAGAGCCCTATACCGCTCTTCATTATCTTGTATGGCTGGAATATTTATCATTTAAGGCTCTTTGCTCTTTTTTTAGTTTCACGAATCGTAATCTCAAGCATTGCATGGCGTTTTTTAGCATCCTTAATTAGGGAATCTTCGTTATCCTGACCAATAGCGAAACAGGTTTTGATGGTTTCGCGGATTTGCATGCCCTCCTGTAAAATCTCATTTGGCATAAGATGTTCAAATTGTTCACGATATTTGCCAGTCAGCAAATCATCAATGGAGGCATCTTTTAGCAATTGCCCCTTCCTGTTAATCCAACCCATGTCGAGAAGTTGGGAAATAAAAGGAGGTTTATGTGCACTATTCAGAATAGACTTAAAAAACCCACCTACTTTGTAAGTGAACCTCTGACGGATTTCCTTGACTATCAGCTTGATAATTAATTTATCGAGGTCGTCTCTAAGTTTTTGGGACTGAATTATATCCATATTTCCTTGTTGCGCCTGTTCAAGCACTTCATTAGGGACTATGTGAACAGAAATTTCCATCATTTTAAGCCCCTCATCTTTGAGTACATATTGAACATCCATACTTAGGCCTTTCATTTCTCGGATTAGTTTGGCTCTTTCTTCAGGAGAACTATCAACCGATAAACGTTCACCGCGCAATTTTATGTCGCATATTGTCTTAATCAGGGCAGAATTCAACTGCGGAAAAAAAAGATTGGCAAAGCGATAAAGGGCAAGCAGTTTATCCATTGATACTTTATCCGCGTTAAGGTAAAGTGGTGAAAACAGAATTGTGTCGGCGCGTAGAAGCGAGGATTTTCGTATCATAGTATTCTGATTTTATGCGTTGTATATTGCTCCAACACTTCGAAATGGAAGACGATAAATAATATATGACACCAAAAATTCTTTTTCAAGCATTTTATCCAAACGGTGCATAACTCCCATAAAAACAATGGGTAATTCTCCATTTTGAAGTGTATTTTTTATACGGTTTAAGATGTATTCATCTCTCAATAAGAGAAGTTCTCTGCTTTTAGACTGGTATTCTGCTATTGTCTCTTTCCGATCCCTATCAGAATTTTTGATCAGCAACTTATTCAGCAGATCATATTCACGTATTAAATAATCCAAGTTTTCAGTACCTTCGAGCTTGGCCTTCTTCTGAACTAAATCTAAAATAGCGAGATAGTTAGGACTTCCGCCTTCAGCATGACGTGTAACCAATTCAAGTTCATTACCACACACCGGCAGGCCATCCTGATATATGCGAATCTTATTCCAGGGTAAGTTCAGACCTTGTATTTTAGCAGAAATTCCTTCCCACATCTCATCTACAGCCGATAGCTTATTGTCAGTTTTTGCTGCTAATATATCGCTTTTTTCATTTCCGCTCAGAATAGAGGCTTTTTGTCCTGAATCCTCCCGTGCATGCAAAATTGGCACATAAATAAGTTTTTTGAGTTCTTTGCTCATATCTGCTTGGTTATTTAAAGTTCAAGTGCCTTGCTGATTACACTTACCAATTCCTCATTTTCAAAAGGTTTGCTTAAGTATTCGCTGACATTAAGATCGGCTGCCTCTCTGATTGTGTCGGGACATCCATATCCTGTAAGGACTATTACACGGACGTTGTCGTCACTTGCACGGATATTCCTTAAAGTCTCAATCCCATCCATTTCGGGCATGCGCAGGTCAAGAAGTATCAGATCAGGATTTTCAAGTTCATTCTTCAGAATTCCATCGGAACCATTGGAAGCACAAAACACTTGAAAGCTTTCATCTTCAAGAAGCTCTTTCATTAATTCAAGCAGTTCTGTCTCATCATCAATAATAAGTATTTTCCAATTTGCAAATTTTTTCTCCATTTCTATTCCTCCAATTTATTAATAGTCTGTTATTTTTAATCATTTTTTAATTTGTATGGAAGCAGAATCGTAAATTTGGCTCCCTTGCCCTCGCCTTCACTTTCCGCCCACATTTTACCTCCATAAGTTTCGATTATTCCAAGGCTGGTTGCCAGACCAAGTCCGGTACCTTCCTCCTGTATCCATCCTGAAATGAATGGCTGAAATAATTTGGTTAACTGCTCTTTGGTTATTCCTATTCCTGTGTCTCTAATTTCGATGCATATCAGGCTTTCGCTCTCCTTTTCAACGGTTATAACCAGATTACCTTTGTGTGGCATTGCCTGCCTTGCATTTCGGATAAGATTAACAAAGACTGAGAGTAGAGCGGTCTTGTTGCCTGTTATTTCAATATTGGTTGGTAAAATAAAATTCATCACCACCTCAATAGAACTCATTTCGTATTGATAGTTTACATTGTCAACGGCCTCTCTGATTAAATCGGGCAGATTGACTGCATTTTCTTTCTTTCCTATGGTTCGGCTATAGGTAAGCAAATTACTTAAAATATTTTTGCATCGTCTGGCACTATGTAATATTGTTTCAAGCTGGCCTTTAAATTGCTTCGATTGTTCATCTATCCGGTGAAGAATGAGTTGGGTTCGGCCTATAATAATTGCCAGCGGGTTATTTAATTCGTGGGCTACATCCGCAACGAGACGTCCCATTACAGCCAGTTGCTCAGAGATCAGCAATTTTTCCTGCATTTCTTTCTGAATTGAAATATCAGTTATTATAGTACCCAAATACCTGACATTTCCATCAACATCGCGGATAGAGAAGATTGTCTGGGAAACAGGAATTCTTAAACCGTCAATTCGCTTAATCGTATGTTCACCATTCCATACTTTATCCCTGATTGATACAGGTATCCATTCATCAGTTATATTCTTAACTTTCGATTCTTCGAAAAAATCGGTGATATTTTTATCTAAAATCTCCTCAGGTTTGGTGGCTCCAAGCATCTTTATTCCACCTGCATTTACATAAATGAGCTTTCCGTTCATGTCAACAAGAGCAATAAAGCCATTGTAAGTTTCAATGTTGGCTAATTGTTCAACGATTTTTTTCTCCGCTTCTCTTTCTTTTGTCAAATCGCGGAAGATAAGTACAACTCCATTTACTTTAGAACTTCGGTCAAATATTGGAGCAGCACTATCACCGATCGGTCGTTCGGTGCCATCTCGGGCTATTAAAAGGGTTTGAATTGGCATTTCAACGACATTACCTTCACTCAAAACACGGACTACCGGATTGTCAACCTTGCAACGTGTTTCTTCATTAACAATGCAAAAAACATCTTCGAGAAGTTTGCCGTGTGCCTCAGACTCGCTCCACCCTGTCAATTTTTCTGCAACCGGATTCATTATCAGAATGCGCGTATCACTGTCAAGGGATATAACTGCATCACCAATACTATAAAGTGTGGTTCTCATTTCTGCCTCGCTCAGGGCAAGCTTCTCTTGTATCCGTTTGATTTCGGTAATATCCTGAACGACAGTAAAACGATACTTTTTATCCTGAATATATATATTTTCGGCTGACATCAATACATGCTTTATGTCACCGTTCTTTGCTTTTAAATCGGCTTCTGCATTTGATACATTTCCATTGATATCTGCTTTCTGCAAGATAGCCATTATTGCTTCACTTGATAATATACCTAAATCTATTGCCGTTTTTCCAATGACTTCATTTTTATCAAATCCAAGCAATAAGTAAAAAGCCTCATTCACCTCAACATACTTATTGTCGTACAGATCAGTTAAACTGCAAGCAGAGGGATTGAGATAAAATATTTTTGAAAATTTCTCTTCAGATAATTTAATTTTAGAAATGTCCTTGGTAACTCCAAAAATTGCATGCTTACCATCCCAAAATCCACGAGAGACTCGTGTTTCAACCGGAATTTGAACACCTGTCTTTGTAATGATAGGGACAGGACAAAACTCTGTAATTCCACTCAACATTTCTCCGACAATTCTGCCTGCTTCATCCCGGCGTTCAGGGGGATGAACTGTAAGAATTGACTTTCCGAAAAGTTCTTCATGTGTGAAACCGAGCCTATCGGAAACTGTATTGTTTGTATGAATGATATTCCCTTGTTCATCGAGTACAAAAAGAAAATCATTTATTGTATTAAAAAAAGTTTCATAATTCTGACGTGTTTGTTGTAACAAATCCTCCGCCCGTTTGCGTTCCGAAATATCCAAAAATGTAACTACTGCACCCGTAACAATTCCATCGTTGATTTGTGGATAGGACCAGTACTCGGCTGGGAATGATTTACCGTCAGAACGCCATAGAACTTCATCAACCACATGTGTACCCTCTCCTTTTTGGAAAGCTTGAAAAATACGGCAGTCTTCAACAGGAAAATGAGTTCCATCGGCGTGTTTCTGGTGAATTAGCCAATGCATGTTCTTGCCAAGTAACTCTTCGGGATAATGGTATCCAAGCATACTTAGACAGGTTTTATTGCAGAAAGTGCAGTTACCGTCTGTGTCGAGTCCGTAGATCGCCTCAGCAGTAGAATTCAACAGGAGACGAATTTTCTCTTCGTTCTCCCTCTCTGCCCTTTTGCTTCCTGTTATGTCTCGGACAGTTGCCTGGATAAATTTCTTACCCCAAATTTCCATTTGGTTTAGAAGTACAGTTGAAGGAAATACTTCACCGTTAAGGCGTTTGTACGTCCATTCGAATAAACAGGAACCTTCGTGCATAGCTTTTTCAAGCATTTCTTTAGCTTTTTCGATAGAGAGCCGACCATCGGGTTGGCTTTCGGGTGAAAGTTTCCAGAAATCCAATGAGGTAAAATATGCCTCGTCAGTCGCCATAAACATCTGTATTGTTGATGTATTAGCTGAAATGAGCTGCCAAGAATGAGATTCAAAAGTCATAATTGCATCAAGAGAACTTTCAAAGAAAGAATGATACCGTGTTTCACTTTCGCGTAGCGCCAGGCCTGTACCAATACTTGCACAAAACCTCTCATAAAACAGAATCATTTCGAGAGAAAAACAATTTTTTTTCCTGCCATTCAATTGAAGGGTTCCTACTATCTTATTATTTGCCCGAATTGGAATGATTGCAACAGAACCATAACCTTTGAGAATACAACTTTTGCGGGGATTATGTCTTATATCAATACCTTCGGTGACTTCCGAAAACTGAAATGTGTCATTTGTCCATGCACTTCCGCCATCGGTAAAAAAAGAATTTTTCGGATCTGTTCTCCCTGAAATAACAAGACCGCAAGTACATTCGAGAGATATTTTACCATTTTCATCCCTACATACCTGACCATCTGGCGAACACGCTGCCAGTGTGTTTTCTGTTAACAGAAAATCGTTTGAAAAACCTTGTTGTGCGAAAAACGGAAAATCAACACCTTGTTGAAACCGTATCCCTACAGCATCCAAACCAGTAGTTAATTTGATTTTGGTTATGATATTCTCTATTGCCTTAATGAAGTCATTTGAATCATTAAGAAAACCTAATAATTCTGTTAAGTGCTTTATTTGGTCTTCCGCCCGTTTGCCAAAAAAAATCCCCAAACCCTCTTCCTGAGAGCCATTCGGCAAAATCAGAGAGCCGAAATAATCATTGTGTGAAGGAGTCTTTTTTTTGATCATTGCATCATTTTTTTTCGTTAAATAGGTACTAAATCATCGCTTGCCGATTGACAAACTGTACTCAGTTTATTCATTGCCTCGTCAATACCTGTATAATCGGGATTCTCAAGTACTGATTTCAGCTCCTCAAGTGCTTTTTCAATAGCTTCCTTTTTTTCAACCGGAATTGTATTACCAAATTCACTAAGCTGTTGTTCAGTTATGAGTATTTGTACCTCAGCGTGATTAACTTTTTTTACTTTTTCTATCGTCAATTTATCTGCTTCGGAGTACCGTTGCGCTTCATCTTTTATCCTGCGAATATCTTCATCGGAAAGGCCTGTGGATGCTTCTATGCGAATATGCTGTGATGTTTCGTTTAATTGATCAACTGCAGTAACATGCAGAATTCCATTTGCATCAATATCGAATGTTACCTCGATTTTTGGAATGCCTCTGCTAAATGGTGGAATTCCATCGAGGAAAAATCGTCCTATACTCTTATTCTGTTTAGCCATTGGACGCTCTCCCTGTAAGACATGAATTTCAACAGAGGACTGTCTGTCGGCCGCTGTGGTAAAAACTTCTGACTGAAGGGTGGGAATAGTAGTATTAGCCTCTATTAGCCTCGTCATAACGCCTCCACGAGTTTCAATTCCAAGTGAGAGTGGCGTGACATCGAGCAACAAAACATTTTTTACTTCGCCTGAAAGCACTCCTCCCTGAATGGCAGCACCAACAGCTACAACTTCATCGGGGTTTACACCTTTGGAAGGTTCCTTTCCAAAAAAGTCGCGAACAATTTTTTGAACAGAGGGAATTCTGGTTGATCCGCCAACCAGGATTATTTCATCTAAATCGGAGGCTTTGAATCCTGCATTTTTTAGAGCCTGTTGACAAGGTGGAATAGTTGAAATTATAAGACTTTCAGCCAATTGTTCAAATCCTGCTCTGGTAAGTTTCTTTATCAAATGGCGGGGAACACTGGCATCCTGCATGATATAAGGCAGGTTTATTTCGGTTTCCAACAAAACGGATAATTCAATTTTTGCTTTCTCTGCCGCCTCTTTCAAACGCTGAAGTGTATTGGGATCTTTAACAAGATCCACTCCTTCGTCTTTTCGGAATTCCTCAGATAACCAGTCAATTATTACCTGGTCAAAGTCATCACCACCAAGATGTGTGTTTCCGTTAGTGGATTTAACTTCAAAAATACCATTGCCAAGCTCAAGGATCGAAATATCGAAAGTTCCTCCGCCAAGGTCATAAACGGCAACCTTAATGTCCTTATGTCTTTTATCCAGTCCATAAGCAAGAGCTGCTGCAGTGGGTTCGTTGATGATACGTCTGACGGTTAATCCTGCAATCTCACCCGCCTCTTTGGTAGCTTGCCGCTGCGAATCACTAAAGTAAGCAGGAACTGTAATAACAGCCTCATTAACCTCGTGTCCCAGATAATCTTCGGCTGTTGACTTCAATTTCGTAAGAATCATTGCCGAAATCTCCTGTGGTGAAAAAAGCTGTCCGTTAATGTTTACACGGGGCGTATTATTCGCACTTTTGGCAACCTGATATGAAACCCTGCCGATTTCTTTTTGAACCTGATCGAATGATTCACCCATAAATCTTTTAATGGAAAAAACAGTATTTATAGGATTTGTAATTGCCTGACGTTTTGCATGGTCACCAATTTTACGCTCACCGCTGTCGGTAAATCCAATAACAGATGGCGTAGTTCTTCGTCCATCGCTGTTCAGGATTACGACCGGTTCATTCCCCTCCATTACGGCCATACAAGAATTTGTGGTTCCCAAATCTATACCTATAATTTTACCCATTATAACATATTAAAACGGTTTTTAATAAAAAGAATGGCCTGGAGCTTTGTATCTTACATCAAATCACCCAAAGGACCCAGATTGATGTTTAAGTCTCTGTCGGTAAGATTGAAGTGATTTTTTAGCTCTTCCATTTTCATTTCCAGCTTCATAAGTGTTTCACCTAATCGTTCGATTTCATCGTCTGTCAAAGATCCTCCGTCAACTCGTCGCATTGCTTGTTTCTCAACCAATTTACGTATGAGTTCAATCAGCGTAAGAACGAGCTTAGCCAAACCTGAATCAGCATTATCGGGAGTTAAACTTAGCTTGGATTCTTCAATAGCAGTCAGTTTTCCGAACTCCTCCGAAATTTCATCAAGTGATCCAGTCTGGAATAAGATTTTATTTTCGCTCATTGTGCTTCTATTTTATAGTAAAATCAACAAAATTGTAAGGAGGCCAAGGTCCGGTCAAGACAAAATTTAATCCGGGATAATGTTTTTGTAACCCCTCTATTACATTAATTAAAGGATCTTTACGCTCTTTATCCAGTAATAAAACGGCATCAACGATAGTTGTTTCCGTTAACATTTTTTTAAACTTACTTATTGTGTTCAATTGGGCAAGATGTCCCTTTATCACAGCTATGACAGAATCAACGTGGGATATTAATAATTCCTCAAGCCTATGTGCTGCGAGTTTTTTATTGACATAATCTCTAAATACAGTATTTTTGATTTCTTGTATCTTATTTATATTAGTTGAAGCCCCAACCTCAGATTTTAAGATCAGGCTGGCCTTTAATTTTTCGGAATCACAAAATATCTTAAGTCCAAATTCAAATTTATTTTCAACCTTCTCAAGGTTTTGTTGTATTTCCTGATAGTTTTTTTCAAGCATTTTAATAACAGCATCGGCTGATTCCATCATGGAACCAAATCGTACAGGAAGCAGTGTAAACTGCTGAGCCAATATTTCGACTACCCCTGCATAAGCAATGGCATTTGTTCTATCGGTAATCAAATCAGCCCTCTTAATATCACTGACAACAACAGAAATTTGATCAACTGAAACGGTGAATAGATTAGCATTCGAAATGCCTTTTATACTATTCAGGAGCTCATTTAATTTACCATGACCACTTTTTACCGACAATATTGTATAAAGAACCATTTCCATATCTTTACAATTTGAAAATTTACTTCAAAACTATAATTTTGTATTGCTATTTTGCTGGTTTCCAGCTACTACCGAAGCATTGAGATCTAATAAGGACTATCGGTAAACTATATTTCTTTTATGGACTTACCGGATTTTAGCTGCTCCATTGTTTCAACAGAGCTCAACATTAACTTAACACCCAAGTATATAAGATCGATGTCAGCGACTGATATTACAATATCACCAGTTAGGATAACACCCTTTGTCAATACTCTGTCGAGCAACTCGAGTATTGTGATGTCTTTTGATTGATCAATTACATTATTATTCATTACTGTTTTTCTTTAATTGAGATAAAACTAAATGGTGGCCAGGGGCCGGTTGTTTCAATTACAAAGCCAGAATTCCCATCCTTTTTTCTCAGTGTATTAACAGTATTTATAAAATTCTCAACTTTATTTTTACTTAAAAGAAAGGCTGCATTAAGAATCATTGAATCCTTGCGTCCTGTAAACTCTTTCGGGAGCAGATTGTTAAGTCTGGTTGCTTCACTAATATTTCTAAATTCATCAAAGTATTCCTGTCCAATGTTATTACAAAGACGATTCATCTCATTTTCAACCAAATCTGCCTTTTTTCTTTTTAAAAGGAATGCTTTCCCCGGTCCACTTGCCATGATCTGTTTTTCAAGTGCACCTGCTTCTTCACTCAAATCATCAATTTGTTCGCTTAACGCCTTTCTGTCGCAATAAATTTTAACAGCCCATTCAACTTTACCCCCAATATAGAGAAAATTTTCACTTAGCGAATCGGAATAATCAGTAATAAATTTTCTTAAACTTTCTTCTGATTGAAAAATAGTGCCGAAATTGAAGGGGATAACAGCATGATTATCCATAAGAATGTTTATAACCTTCACATGCTCACGTGCGTTTGTTTCGAGCCAGTGAATATCGGATATATTCCTTTTCAGGTTCTCCTCCGAGAACTCACTTTCGGAAACATATTTTACGATCACGTAAAAATTATCTAAAACAAGCGATTGCAAGCCATCCGTCTCAATACTTTGACTGAGTTCAGGTGGGCTGTTTAACAGGCAATAAACATATATCAGATCATTTATCATGAGCGTGAATTCAATTTGAAAAATACTAACCAAGACTATCAGTTCCTTCAAAGGAACTAAGACGTTCAAATGAAGTAACTTCAAGTTTTTCATCCATTTTGACCAAATAATACAGACGTATCTGTTTTGGCGGAAGGTTCATTGATTTTAAAAATGAATCGTCTTCATATACTTCCGCAATAGTATGCCAGTTTTCCTGTACTTTTTCCATTTTAACAACTTTAATGTCAAAACTGTTAATGTTCTCTTTCAGAAACTTAACCACTGCTTTTTTAACTTCTATAATGTTACTCATTTTAACCTCCTGATTAATTACTGCGTTTTTAGTTGATGCGTTTATTATTTCGTGGGTTTATGGGGTGCAGGGTTAATAGGCGCGATACCTTTTTTCATGTTATGACCACAAGTAGGGCAAAATTTGTAATCAAACATAAACCGCCACACAGAACCACATTCGGGACAGACAATGTTAAGTGGCTGTCCACATTCATTGCAAAATTTCTCATTGCCTCCCGTATATTTCCCACATTTAGGACATTTAAAAGCGTTCATTTGTTCCTCCTTTTTTAACGTTGATGAATTTTGACAAATTTCGCTATTTATTTTGTTTTTCAGTCCTAATATTTTCCAATAATTTCAATAATTCATCTTCTTTTTTATCATACTCTTCTTCATCAATTTCATCCATCTCAAATCTAAGCTGTAATGCCATTAATCTTTCCTTAATAGAGCCTTCATCCGATGTTTCCTTAACTATCACCTCATTAATTTTTTCTGCAATAAAAATAACTCCCTTTAACGGCGCAAGCAGTATGTCATCGATTAAAAACATCTTAAACTCCTTTAGTGTTAATTACCAGATTTACAAAATTATAGGGCGGCAAAGTACCTACATATTTGAAGGTCATATAGCGTCCATATATTTCATCCAGTTCAATCACAGCTTTATCAAAAGCCGTTTCAGATGAGTTTTCAATGAGAAATGCGGCATTAAGAATCATCATTTCTCCGTAGTTATCGTTGATTTTTGAATCAACTGCAAGCGGATTCAAGGCATCAAGAATGGCATTTTTATATTTTTCTGTCTCCTTTTTTACAGCTTCAGCTACCATTTCTCCGATTTTCATTCGCTGATAATGGGTTTTATCAACAGGTAGATGGATCAATTTAGCTCTAAGAGTTCTGATTTCGTCATATTTTTCAATAATACTTTCAAAGATAGCAGCTTCATTTGCGAGAACTTTAAGTCCCAATTCTTTCTTGCCATCCATCTTTGTAAGCATATCATCGAATTTTTTATAGTCCTTTTCAATGATTCTCAAAACTCCGGCATCATCGCTATGTTCTGATATGGTTGAAAACCGAACCGGCAAAACTGTAAATTGTTTCATAATCTCCTCAAGTATTTTCTCATGAGTGATCATGTTAACTCTTCTGGCTTCATATATAATGATTGGCGAATTACTTACAATGGCTGTTATTCCATTATAATTAATGCCGTAAACAAGATCTCCCCGCTTTCCCATACCAATTGGACCATAGTTTATAGGCTCGGAATGTCTGATAATCCCATAAATATATTTACCCTCTTTCGGTTTTTCCAATTCACTTCCCATATTGATCCTTTATTATTTTAATACTTTTTCGAGCGTTTTTTTGAACACAGGTTTGTTTAATGCTTATGCTCAAATATGATCTTTTATATTTACTTAAATCATATAAATCTGAGTCATCAGCCATCTATTTACTATCAGAGTTCCCATTTCTCAGGAAATATTTTCAAGTCAATGAAATTAAAGATCGGCAATTGCGTTGAATAGACAAAATCGCTGCGATTACTGTATATATTGCCAAGGTCGGACATGATATTATCAAGCTCCATCTCCCTGCCACTATTTACCAGAAATGCAGTGTTCATAAACATGGCATCACTGCTTGTTTTATTCAGCTTATACTCGAATACTGATCTTCGGAATGCGTCAATAATTTTTCCAGTTTCTTGCTGTTTTTTTTCAATCAGAGCATGTTCAACAAGATTTCCAGCTTCAATAATTTTGAGATTTCTCTTTTCTTTATTGTCAAGCTTTTCTATCTCTGCTCTAATTTTTTGCAATTCTTTATGTTCATTGTCTATTTCCTTATAAATGCTTCCCATGTTTTTCCATGTTCCTCTAACGTTGAGTTCCACTTTGTTTTCGAACTGCCGCAGCAATTCCATAAACTCACTATACCTACGATTTAAGAGGTTTCTGATCTCATCCGGAGTAGCAGCAATTGTTCCAAACCTTATGGGAAGTACACTTCTGAATTCCTTCATTACTACTTCAGTCACCTTTTGATGAGCGAGCATGTTTTCAGGATTAACAACAAATTTGCTGAGTGGATGGTCGCTCACTACCATGCACAAACCTTCAAATCCAATAGTTGATACAAGGTCGCCACGTCCTCCCACGCCTATTGCTCCCAGATTGACATCGTAGTCAGATGCGATAATGCAATAAATATATTTTCCGTCCCTCTGCATATTATTCCTTTATTTTTACCAAAATTAAATTCATAGCCTTATCGTTTGTTTGAAAGGTATTTCCTTCCATTGATTCCTGCTTTGCTGCTTCTGAATATTCAAGAAGAATACGATATGCCTTATTTATTCTGTTAAAATCCCCCTCGTTAAGCTTGTTGTTTTGCATATCCGGATGAAATTCTTTGGCTTTTTCCTGATAAGCCCTCTTTATTTCATTTTCGGAGGGTTCTTCCTTAAGTCCAAGATCTTTCTTTGCCTGTTCCAAATGTTCCTGATTTACCTCAGTAACTTCAATTGTGTAAAAACTATAACATGGCAGAGGCCCAACTAATTTGAAATTCAATAAGCCTTTATATTCATCATCAAGCAGATCAATTTTCTGCTCGAAATTTCCATAATTACTTCTGTTAATTAAAAAAGCGGAATTTAAGATCATCTGATCATTCATTACCTCATGATTTTTTACCTCAATGCTTAAGGTTGACAAGGCTTCCAGAATATTCATTCCAACCAATTTGTTTTTTTCTTCCAGTTTTTCCTGAATCAGCATACCGATTTTTACATGGTCAACTTGTGTAAGATTATCAATGTTTTCCAGCATATTATCTTTCATTGCAACAATATCGGGATGATTAACGACGTCTTTCAAGATACCACCTAAGTCAGCCCAAGTTATTGCAACGTCAATTTCCGAATTATGTTCAATATTATTCAAGGTAGCAGTTATTAAATCATAGCCTCTTGAAAGAATTCGTAAAACCTCTCTTTTATCACTTGCAACTGTTCCAAGCTTCATAGGCAGAATCATTGTGAACCCGGCGGCCATAATACCTTCAACTGTTTTTTGATGCCTGACTAACAGGCGCGCCAACGATTCAACATCTGAAAAATCGGGTACACCGCTTACCTTGTCCGAAACAATTGCAGATATATTTTTAAAAGATATTGCATAAACCTCAAATTCTTCAAGTAAACGAAACTTTTCTGTCTCGTAGATATTCGGTACAATACCGTAAATATATATTCCTTTCTTTGCCATGTATTATTAATTAATAAATCTTCAAGGCTTATTAAACCTTGAAGGTTTTATAGTTTATTCATTTTTTAGTCGAGTTCTGTTTTAAAACCAGTTGTATAGCCTCTTCAAAATGGCTCTCTATGATACTAATATTACCAATAGGTTCAGCCAGATTATCACGTTGTTTTTCTATTAGTTGACGAATAGCAAGCATAGCCGCCTTCCTACAGATAAACTCAATGTCAGAACCGGTGAGAGTTTCAGTTTTTACTGCCAATTTGTTCAGATTTACTTTTTTTCCAAGAGGTTTTTTACGAGTATGAATTTCGAATATTTTTTCCCTTGTTTTAATATCAGGCAATGGCAATTCAAATATCAAATCGAACCGACCGCTTCTAAGTAAAGCAGGATCAATTAAATCGATTCTGTTGGTGGCAGCAAGCACAATAACCCCTTTCAAATCTTCAATTCCATCCATTTCAGTAAGGAATTGACCAATTACTCTTTCGATAACGCCAGAACCTGAACCATCGCCACTACGACGTGGAGTGAGACTGTCTATTTCGTCAAGAAACAAAATACAAGGTGATGCCTGCTTTGCCATTCTGAAAAGTTCTCTTACCCCTTTTTCAGATTCTCCGATATAACGACTCAGAATCTGAGGCCCTTTTACTGAGATGAAATTTACTCCACTCTCGCTAGCCAGAGCTTTGGCAAGGTAGGTTTTACCTGTTCCCGGTCTTCCATGAAGAATTATCCCTTTTGGAGGATTCGTATCAGCTTTTTTGAACAGGTCAGCATACTTCAAAGGCCATTCTACGGTTTCTTTCAACGCCTCTTTTATATCATCAAGGCCTCCTACATCATTCCATTTCACATCGGGTACCTCCACAAAAACTTCTCTGATTGCCGAAGGTTCAACTTCTTTCATAGCATCATAAAAGTTATCCATGGTTACTTCGAGTGACATCAACAGTTCATAAGGAATTTCGGCCATCTGAAAATCAATTTGCGGAAGTATTTTCCTCAGAGCAGTCATCGCTGCTTCCCTTGCTAATGCTTCAAGATCAGCACCTACAAAACCGTGGGTAATTTCAGCCAGTTTCTCCATATCAACATCAAGTGACATCGGAATTCCTCGTGTATGAATATGAAGTATTTCCAATCTGCCTTTTTTGTCAGGAATAGAAATAGA
>CAILKW010000453.1 GCA_903834845.1 uncultured Bacteroidia bacterium
ACAAATACTACGTTAGGTACAAATATTCCATTCCCATTGAATAACTCAGGATTTAAAATCGGAAGTCATCAGGTTAATACAGGTGCAGCATCTTTTTTTAATGGTGTAATTGATGACTTAAGGATTTATAACAGAGTTTTATCAGCGTGTGACATTGATAGTTTATATAACATGCCAAATACCTCATCGGTCGGTATTCTAGAAAGCAATAAAAATATAAATTCAACTATATTCCCAAATCCAACAAGTAATAATACAACGGTAATAATTAATTCTAGCAACTCCAAAACTGTTACAATTGAATTATTTGATATTATTGGCAACATTATTCAAAAAGAAAGCAAACAAATATTTGAAGGAGCGAATAAAATAGAACTCGATTTATCAAACCTGAATACTGGAATTTATTTTTTACGGGTAGATAATTCTACTCAAAAAATTCAAGTAATAAAGTAGCTTAATTTTGAAGTAGTGATTTAAGAATATTTTAAAAAGCGGTTCGGCAAAAAAGTTGAACCTCTTTTTAAATTTATATTAGCCTTAAAGAGCGGTGAAAGTGCGAAATTTTCAAAAAAACGTTGGTTGGATTCACTTTTTATTAGATTGCTCCTTATCGCAAGTGTGCTAAAGATGCTGATTGTACCCCCATAAACTTCATTAAATATCTGTTATTGGTTGTGATTTCCATTCTAATTTTGGAAAAATAAATCCAGGGCACATGATCCATTTTAGAAATAAGTAAAGATTTTTCCCGTGGGATTTTGGCTTTTTTACACGGAGTAAGCAAAAAGTCGGGAAGTAAAGTTTATTTTATTTGCTTAGTAATCTTTTTAAAAGCCTTGTCATTAGGGTTGTAATCAGCCCTCTTGTGAAATCTCATGGATGTATTTGAAACATTTACCATGTTAAATACCTTGAACAACTTCCATCCTTCACCGATTTGAAATGCTCTTATAAGCAGCTCGCCTGTGCCACCAAGACCAATGACATATACCTCCGCTTTACGATTAATTATCTCATCATTGTATCTAAAGGTTATAATGCTTTTCGTTTTGATGGCTTCAAATATTTCTAACATCTTTTTTCTAATAAATAGTTTTAGTTTTAATGAAACCATTTGGTGCATTGGGTAAATAAGGTACATAATAACGCCTTGGTGCTTGCCATAGGGTTGTACATAATATATTTGCCCACATTAATAAGTTAGTGGCTGTATGGTCCAGTTTTATTGATAGTTTATATTCGAGCTTTTTTTTATTGTTGTCTGCTGTTTTAATCATCCGAAAAATTCTACTAAGTAGCTGTATTGTTAAATAAATGCTTGTTGCTGTTGTTTCTATTTTCTTTGCTTTATTGTACACAGGTTTTAAAATTGGCTGTTTGACAGTTAAAGATGGATTAAGTCGGTTTTTTGGTGCTTGTTTAGCTAAGTATATAACAAGTCTGTCAAGATCGTAAATTGTTTTAATAACTATGTCATAACCTTTATACCTGTGCTTCTCTCCATTACAGCAACCGTCTTTGTTGTTCGTGTAGGTTATTTTTTTACTCTTTAGGTAATTTACATTATCGGACGTTATTATGTGCGAATGGTAGCCCCCAATATAGTCTGCCGAATTATATACCGTATTCGTTTTATAATTTTTTTCCAAGACCTCAACATAAGTACTTTTAAGTATGTCCTTGGTTTGCTGTTTAAGTTCGTTGGGTGCAAGTACACAAGACGGTTGATAGGTGACAAAAACCAGTTTTTTATTTGAACTAAAAGCGTTCCTCAACTTAGAATTTAAACAATCTTTGAAATAATCTTGAAACTCTTTGTCTGTTTGCCTTTTAAGGGGTTTTGTTGGTTGCATTTTATTTGGGTTTAGTTGGTTACATGCCACACCTCAACTTAATACCGTATATTTTTTACTTACACAGTCGAGGCAATAAAAAAAAGTGTGGAACCAGTCACAAAACCTCCTCCACACTTACCAACTTCACATCCTATTACATTTAACAAATAGGTTTCTTTTAAAAATTATAGTTCCGTTTTGAAAAAAAACCAAATATTTTTGACAAGTATTTTTTAAGTGCTTGATAACCAAGCCTATTATTTTTTAAGTTCCGAAACCATTTCTCCTATAATGAGATGAGAGAGAAAAAACTTATCGAAATTCTAGAGAAAAAAAATGCAGAGGTGTTGAAATCTTTGCTTTCTAAATTGTTGCCTGTGGTAAGGAAAAAGTATTACAGTTATAAGGAAGCAGCGGAAATACTTTGTATTTCAGTTGAAGGATTAAAAACTCGTCTAAAACGTGGGCAAATGTTTAGAGTATGCAATAACAATAGACCGTTAATTGAAGCCTCAGAAATTGAAAGGTTTTTAAAAGCCCAAAATCCTGATTAATGGGGGCTTCTTCAAAATTAAGCAAAAAATAAAAAAAAGTTAGGCTCTAATAATGCCTTTAAAGTAAACCGTTAGCTTTGCGCTAAGAAAATATATTTATATGATTGTATTAAGTAGTAATGTTTTTGGAGTTGGTTTAAGCATAGATGAATATGCAGGCGTTGCATTGGATTGGGCAAAAATTCATATTACAAAAACAGGCATTTATCACTGTCCTTGTCTTAATGCAGAAATACATATATCGAATAATGGTATTCGCCATACTATATCTCAAAAAAAATATGACCAACAAGGAAATTACAATCACGAAACAATCTCTGTAATAAATATTTTAATTCCATTATTAACTAATGCTGAATTGAGATACAGCGCACCTGATAAGTATGGCAGCGACAATGTGAAATGTATAAAATTCTTGAAGTCAAAAGTTCTTATTGATGGTAAACCCAAAGAAGTAGAATTATTGGTAAAAGAGATTTATATTGATTTGGAAACAACAAAGTTTGTTTTTTATAATCACATATTCATTATTTAAATAAAACATATTTCATAAAATAATGAAAGCCCAACAATTTCTTGCTGGGCTTTTGTAGGATTAGAACATACCACCGAAAAAAAGTCTCCATTCCTACCTAATGTGACTTAACCTAGACATGGTAATTATCTTTAACAAAGATACGAAATTAATACACCCATACAATGCAAATAGTTGTTTTTTTCGTAATAATTAGCATTGTATATAAATAAAAGAACATTCTTAAAAAAATAAAATGGCTGATTAATATGGTTACACAGCCTTTAATTGCGAAAAAACAGTTTGTAATTTTTCATCCACTTTTGCTTGTTCCGTTTTTACATAGCGAGCAAAAGATCTGTAATCTTGGTGTGTGGACATTTGCATTACTTCCGTAATTGATAAGCCCCTTTCTAAACTAAGCGAAATAAAAGTTTTTCTCGCATCATGGATTGAAATTAATTCATGTACAAACATTTCTTTGTCGTTATGTTTGCTAAGGTGCTGAATAATTACGATTTCTTTCCTGTCAATTCCTGAGGCTTTTATAGAGGCTTTTATGTTTTTGTTTAATTTTTGATTGGAAATATCTAACGGCAAAATGTAGTTATATTTTTCAAGTATTTCGAGAGCCTCGGGAATTAATTTGATCCGTAATTCGGTATTGGTCTTTTGCGTGTTAATATGTAAGTACCCTTTTTTAATATTCCGCTTATTAACTTGCTTAATATCATTATATCTCAGCCCTAAAAATGATGCAAAACAAAATACGTCTTTTGCTCTTTCTAAATTTATTTTTTCTTTAAAGTCAAAATTAAAGTATGTTATTAGCTCAGACATAGTAAGCGTAATTATTCTTTGGTCCAGTTCTTTAACTCTCTTTATCTGCATCCATTCGGTTGCTGAGGTGTGTTTTTTTTCAAAAGCCCATTTACAAAAGACTTTTAAAGTAACGATCATTTTATTAATGGTCGGATTTTGCAGGCTTTTTGCGCCTTTAATGTGTGTACTTTTTTCGCTTAGGTATTTGGCAAATTTGGTTGCCCAATCTTTGTTAAAGCCTGCGAATTGTATGTTGGTTTCAAAGTCAGTCAAGTGGTTACTTAGCGTAGTAAAAGGCTTTAACGCACCTTCTTTTAAAATGCCTTCTTTTTCTTTTTTAAATTGCTCTATTAATGCAGGTATATCTTTTTTGCCTCTCTCGCTTGTTGGTGTCTTAATGGCTGTTGTTATAAAGTCCTTGCAATTGTTAAGGCTTGGCAGGTCGTTTGCTAGTTGCGTATTTGTCATATACAAATCAAATGCCGTCTTATATTTACGTAGATATAAATTTATGTTTGCGTTTTTTCCGATCGCTTTGGGATTGCCTTTAATCCAATCGTTTATTAGTATTTTTTTTCCTGTATATATAACTGCTTTTTTTGCGTGTTGCGAAAGTATAACTCTTATTGTGCCTTCTTTTTCGCTTACTTTTTTCAGGTCGTAATAAATATACATTTTTGTTGGTGTTGGTTGGTGGTACAAATATAAATCTTTTTTGCACTCACGCCACCAAATACGCCACCTATTTTAAATAATATTAAATAAATGTAGTAAAACATGCCTTTTTAGACAATCGGTTCACTCCCAGTAGTTCCCACCCAGAGAGGTTTAACAGAAATGTTGAACCTCTTTTTATTTACAATGGTTTTAGCTTGGAAGTGTTAATTATATTGGTGAGTGCTGAGGTGTTGAGTTTTTAAAAGTCAGGTTCAAGCAGGTTCAAATAAGTTCACAAGTGCGCCACCTTACGCCACCAAATACGCCACCAAAAAACAAAAAGCCCGACTTTGTTGTATAATTTCGATGGTAAAATCTTCATTTTGCTGATTATCAGCATGTTGTGCGTGTTTTGTGTCAGGGTATATAGAATGTTCGGTATTATTAAAACGATTCAAACTCTTCGACAAGTTGAGTTAAGGACAGCTCAAACGCCTTTGCTAGCAAGGTTAACCAAAATAATGTGGGACTAACTTCGCCACGTTCCAAACGTGAAATATTTTGTGCATTATTACCTACCAAAGATGCTAGTTCGCTTTGTGTTAAGCCCATTGTAGCTCTTTTACTTGCCACAAACCTTCCAAATTTTTTATTAAATTTTACCTTCTCCACTTTAGGCAAAGTGGAAATAAAGATTAAATCGAATGTAACCGCATACGGTTATATTCTATACATTTGCTTAAACACTAAAAACAACATATATGAAAACAAAACTACTTTTATTTGCAATTTTAGCATTATCAATCAATGCTCTTGCACAAATTCCAACAAACGGGTTGATGGCTTATTACCCATTTACAGGCAACGCTAATGATTTAAGCGGAAGCAATAACAATGCTACTGTTTATGGAGCAACATTAACAGCAGATCGCTTTGGTAATGCGAATAGTGCTTATAGCTTTAATGGGACGAGCAATTACATGTCAACATCAACAGCTCCTTTCACAACTTATCCTTATACAATTTCTGCTTGGGTGAAGGTAAATAACCTTAGCAATACAGGAGGCAATCCAATTATTAGTTTAGGTGAACTAGGAGCGACAGGTCTAAAAAAGTGCTATTTTGATCCAACCTATGGAGGTAACGGTAAACCTA
>CAILKW010000454.1 GCA_903834845.1 uncultured Bacteroidia bacterium
GCAGGTGAAGTTCATGTAATAATGGGGCCAAACGGCTCAGGTAAAAGTACTCTTGCCAATGTTCTTGCCGGAAACACTAATTTTGAAGTAACTCATGGCACAGCTACTTTTAATGGAAAGGATTTGCTTGAAATGTCAGCTGATGTGCGTGCGAAAGAAGGTTTATTCCTTGGTTTTCAGTATCCGGTTGAGATACCTGGTGTGAGTATGGTTAATTTTCTGAAAACTGCTGTTAACCAACATCGTAAATATAGAAATCAACCAGCGTTATCTGCTGGAGATTTTCTCAAACTGATGCGTGAGAAAAAAGCAATGGTTCAGATTGATTCGCAGTTGACAAACCGTTCTGTAAATGAAGGATTTTCTGGAGGAGAGAAAAAGAAAAATGAAATATTCCAGATGGCAATGCTTGAACCGACTTTGGCTATTCTTGATGAAACCGACAGCGGTCTTGATATTGATGCTCTTCGCATTGTCTCAAACGGAGTAAATATGCTGAAAAACCCTAATAACGCTACAATACTTGTTACTCATTATCAACGACTGCTCGATTACATAGTTCCTGACTTTGTACATGTTCTTTATCAGGGCCGTATCGTTAAATCGGCAGGTAAGGAACTGGCACTTGAACTTGAGGAAAAAGGTTACGACTGGATTAAAAAAGAACTGGGAGAATAGTTATGACAGAGGTAGCTGAAAAAATATCTGCCGTTAGGCGAATCACTGAAATATTTGCCGCGAATAAGTCCAAAATTATTGAAGGGTTACCCGGCTGGATGAACGCGACACGTCAACCTGCTCTTGAAGCGTTTCAGAAAATGGGTATTCCGGGATTCAAAACCGAAAATTATAAATATACCGATCTTACGCGGCTTTTTGAAACCGAAAACTTTAGAAGGGCATTTATCCCCGATGTTTTTGATGTCAATTTGAGCGAAGTTTTCAGCTGTGATGTTCCCGAATTCGATACTCATCTTATTCTGGTAGTCAACGGTTGGTTTGACGAAGTTAACTACCTGAACAAATCATATCCCAAAGGAATTATCATTAAAAGCCTACGGAGAGCGTTCATCGAAAATCGTGATATTGTTGAAAAATACTATGGCAAGACAGCTATTGCTGAAGCGGATCCGTTAACCGCACTCAACACCGCTTTTGCGCAGGACGGAGTTTTTATTTATATTCCTGACAATACACATATTGAAAAACCCTTACAATTAATTAACATTTTAAGAAGTGAAGACGATCTATATGTTACGCAGCGAAATCTGATAATTGCAGGAAAAAACAGTCAGGCGAAGATTATGTTCTGCGACCATACCTTGCTGCCACAGAATTTCATTATAAATAACGTCACAGAATGTGAAATATGTGAAGATGCAGTAATAGATATTTATAGTATTCAAAATCAACATAATAAAACAGCAAATCTCACAGGGCTTTATATTCGTCAGCACAGTAATTCACAATTAGTAACCAACGCTATTTCGCTTCACGGCGGAATCATCCGCAATAACCTTAATGTATTACTTGATGGAGAACATGCTGAAGCTAAAATCTGTGGTCTGGCATTGTCCGATAAAAATCAACATGTTGATAATTTTACTTTTATTGAACATCTGAAAGCAAGTTGCAGGAGCAACCAATTATATAAGAACATTCTCGATGACAGCTCTTCCGGTGGATTCACAGGTAGAATTCATGTTGCGCCATACGCAATTAAGACAGAGGCTTATCAGCGAAATAACAATGTTTTGCTTACTAATGCTGCAAAAATGAATACTAAACCTCAACTTGTTATTGACAACGATGATGTAAAATGTTCGCATGGAGCAACTGTTGGAAGGATAAACGAAGAGGCACTTTTCTATCTTCAAACCAGAGGAATAAACGAAAAAGAAGCTCGGTTAATGCTTATGTTTGCTTTTGCTCATGAAGTATTAATGGAAATAAAGGTGGAAAAGTTGCGTGATGTAATTGACAAACTTGTTAATAAACGGTTAAGAGGCGAAGTATCGAAATGCCACTCTTGCGCAATGGATTGCATCCGATGATCAATAAATTTCTTCACTATTTTAAAGTGTAAAAACATGATTCCAGATATTTTAAAAATACGTAAAGATTTCCCCATTCTTGACCAAAAAGTGAATGGCAAGCCATTAATCTATTTCGATAATGCTGCAACAAGCCAAAGACCAATAAAGGTAATAGAACGCATAAATGAATTCTCACTTTTAATAAATTCCAATATTCACCGTGCCACACATTTTTTAGCCAATAAAACAACCGAAGCTTATGAGGCAAGTCGCGAAACTGTCAGGCAATTTATCAATGCTGCCGAACCTGCAGAGGTAATTTTTACTCACGGCACTACCGAGTCAATCAATCTTATTGCCTTTTCATTTGGAGAGACTTTTGTTTCGTCAGGAGATGAAGTGATTGTGACAGAAATGGAACATCATGCCAATATTGTTCCCTGGCAAATGATGTGCGAACGCCGTGGAGGAATCCTAAAAGTACTTCCGTTTAATGATAGCGGAGTATTATGCTTAGAAATACTAGACACATTAATAACCGAAAAAACTAAAATTATCGCCTTAGCTCATGTCTCCAATACACTGGGAACAATAAATCCAATAAAAGAAATTATAGAAAAAGCGCATCAGAGAAATATTCCGGTTTTGATTGACGGGGCACAGGGCGCACCTCACTTAAAGATTGATGTACAAGCTCTTGACTGTGATTTCTATGCTTTCTCAGGTCATAAGATTTTTGGCCCTACCGGTATCGGAGTTCTTTATGGAAAGCGGAAATGGCTCGATAAGATTCCCCCATTTCTTGGTGGTGGCGAAATGATAGACCGTGTAACATTTACAAAAACAACATACAATCAGCTTCCTTATAAGTTTGAGGCTGGCACGCCAAATTATGTAGGAGCGATAGGAATGGCTTCGGCAATTGATTATTTGAATGAAAACGGTAACCAATTATTTATTGATTACGAACATGAACTTGTCACAACTGCAACTCTGCAACTAAAGAAAATTGAAGGTTTGAAAATCTATGGAGAAGCTCCGCTTAAAGCAGGAGTTGTTTCTTTTAACATAGCCGGAATTCATTCTTTCGATTTGGGAATCTTACTCGATCAGCTCGGAATAGCGGTCAGAACAGGGCGTTTGTGTGCAGATCCCGTTATGGATCATTTCGGTGTCGAAAATATGGTTAGAGCTTCGTTTGCCTTTTACAATACTGTTGAGGAGATTGAAATTTTTTACAAAGCTTTGATAAGGATTAAAGCTATGTTTTAAAATTTTCTACTTTTGGAAAGTAAACATTAAACATAAATACGAAATGACATTAGACGAAATTCAACAGGAGATTATCGAAGAATTTTCGGGCCTTGAGGATTGGATGGACAAATATTCTTTTCTTATTGAAATTGGGAATGAGGTAGTTCCAATCGATCCAAAATACAAGATAGAAAGTAATCTGATTCGCGGATGTCAGTCAAGAGTTTGGTTGCATCAGGAGTTTAATGAAGGGATAATAAAGTTCGAAGCCGAGAGTGATGCGTTGATTGTTAAAGGATTAGTTGCACTTTTACTTAGAATTTATTCAAATCGTACGCCACATGAAATACTTTCGTCGGAACCACGGTTTATTGACGAAATAGGTTTGCGCCAGCACCTTTCTCCTACCCGTTCAAATGGATTGCTGTCAATGGTAAAGCAAATGAAGCTTTATGCGTTGGCGTATGAGAAACTTTCAACAAAAAAATAACTGATAATTATAATGGATCCAAGAATAGATTTAATAATCGAAAGCCTCAAAGAAGTTTATGATCCGGAGATTCCGGTAAATATTTACGATTTAGGATTAGTATATAGTGTTGATGTAGAGGGCGATGAAGCAAAAGTACTTATGACTCTTACTGCACCCAACTGCCCGGCAGCCGATATGATTCTGGCTGATGTCGAATATATGGCAAAAAAAGTTGAAGGAGTTGAATCATGTAAAGTTGAAATCACGTTCGAGCCACCCTGGGAAAAATCAATGATGTCGGAAGAGGCGCGACTGGAGCTGGGGTTTATGTAAATGATTGTTAGATTATTTAACAGATAGTTTTTGCAAAAAGGAATAACATTTTTGCGGTTTTATATTATTTTAACTCCCCTTACTATTTCCTTCAATGACAAAACTTCTCGAATCATTCAGTGGTAAAATCAAAGAGAAAGCTATTCAACTTGGTTTTTCAGCGTGTGGCATTGCAGAAGTTGGTGGTCTTGATGAAGAACGGGTACGATTGCAAAAATGGCTTTCAGAAGGGATGAACGCTTCAATGACTTATATGGCTAATCATTTCGAAAAACGACTTGATCCGGGAAAACTCGAACAAGGTGCTAAATCGTTAATTTCGGTTCTTTTTAATTACTTTCCTGACCAAAAACAAGCTGATTTGGAAGCACCTGTTATTTCAAAATATGCTTATGGAAAAGACTACCATTTAGTTGTAAAAGAAAAACTTAATAATCTATTAATATTCATTCAATCTGAGGTTTTGTCATGCCATGGGAGAGCATTTGTTGACTCAGCACCCGTTCTGGAACGCCCTTGGGCTAAAGCTTCAGGGTTAGGCTGGATTGGAAAAAACTCACTTCTTATTACTAAAGAATTTGGGTCATATATATTTATAGGTGAATTGATTATAGATATGGAGGTTAGTTACGACTCCCCTTTTACCAACAATCATTGCGGAACTTGTACACGATGTATTGATGCTTGTCCAACAGGTGCAATTGTTGAGCCATACATTATTGATGCTCGAAAATGTATTTCATATCACACAATTGAAAACAAAGAGGAGATCCCGGTACAAATACTCAAAAAATTACAAAACCACATATTCGGATGCGATATATGTCAAGACGTTTGTCCGTGGAATAAAAAAATTCATTCCAATCAAATTAATGATTTTAAACCAATTGAAGGATTATTGGACATGGAAAAAAGAGATTGGATGGAACTCGGACCAGATAAATTCAATTTTATCTTTAGAAATTCCGCATTAAAAAGGGCAGGTTATAAACGACTCCAACGCAATATTGCTTATCTAAACGGAAAATATTGATTGTATCTTTACGGCATCAATTATATTTTTCTCCGATAATATTTCATGTCAGTAACAGAATATCAATGGAAGTCGTTCGATGGGCTTGATCTCTATGCCTTGCAATGGTCTTCGGGTGAGCAATCGGAAGCCGTTGTTGCTTTTGTTCATGGACATGGTGGCCATTGCCGGTGTTATGATGATTGGTTTTCACAGCTTGCAAACCGAAATATCTCTGTTCTTACCTTCGATTATCGCGGACATGGCCGATCGCAAGGAAAACGGGGAGTTATCAGACGATTTGACGATCTTTCCAAGGATGTAGAGTTGCTCCACCAAAAGGCAAAAGAGCTTTTTCCCGGACAACCTATTGTTTTATTTGGTCATAGCATGGGTGCAACTATAGTTTTAAGCTATATTCTTAAATCAAAATCACTTCCCGAATTGGCAATTGCAACTTCACCTTGGCTAAAGCTAAGAAAACCTCCCAAAAATTTTTTGTCAGCAATAATTAAAATTGCCAATAAACTAATACCATTTTGTACTTTCAGGACGGGCCTTCATTCATCCGACTTTACAAACACTGAAAAAAAGACCGAGAAAATTGATAAAGACAAGTTTGTTCACAACAGAATATCACCCCGGCTTTTTTTGGAGGTTCAAAATGAAGCACTCTGGATTATGTCTCATTTCTCTGAAATAGAAACTCCACTTCTGCTGATGCAAGGAAGAAATGACCTTATTATGAACCCTTCTGCAACACGTAAATTAAATGATGGATCACCCGGTCAAGTCAATTACCATGAATGGAAATATATAGGACATCAGTTGCATAATTCCGAAAAAAGCAGCGAAATTATAGATTTTGTTATTGACTGGATAAAAAAAGGAATATGATAAAATTCAGAACTGAGGTCGAAATACCCGAATTCAGGAATAAAGTGGGGTATCATCATCAATCTATCATGTTCGGTTCATGTTTTGCCGAAAACATCGGCTATTATCTGCAAGAGCTTTGCTTCCCCGTAATAGTTAATCCATTTGGGATTCTTTATAATCCGGTCTCAATAGCAAATAGTCTTGATAATCTTATAACGGGTAAAAAATTTAATGAACACGACCTATTCTATTCCAATGGCTTATATAATAGTTTTTTACATCACAGCCGTTTTTCCTGTTCCGATAAGGTGGACACACTTGACCGAATAAATACTGTGGCTACTTTGGCGTCAAATGCTTTGAAAGATTCCAGTCATCTATTTATCACTTTTGGAACAGCATGGGTGTTTAAACACATAATGAGCGGAAACGTTGTTTCCAATTGCCATAAACTTCCGTCTGCAACTTTTGAGCGTTATCGTCTTACGGTTTCTCAGATAACTGCGATATGGATTCCCCTTGTTGAGCAGTTAAGACACATAAACCCTAATCTGTCTATAGTTTTTACAGTTAGTCCGATCAGGCATCTGAAGGATGGTGCACATGAGAATCAACTTAGCAAGTCAAATCTTTTGCTGGCAATAGAAGAGTTGATTTCAATATTCGGGAAGGATTCGATCTTTTATTTTCCATCGTATGAACTTGTACTTGATGAGCTGCGCGATTACAGGTTTTATGCTTCAGATATGACACATCTAAGTGATACTGCTATAGATTTTGTGAGGGAAAAATTTTTAACAACTATTTTGGATGACGAAGCAAAAACCATTTCGGCAGAACTCGAAAAAATTATTCAGGCACTTAGGCATAAACCATTTAATAACAAAGAAATAAGTTACATTTCTTTTGTTGAAAGTCAATTAAAAAAAACACATGAGATTCAAACTAAATACCCTTTTATTGACCTTAAAAAAGTGATAAAAAATTTAAATGAAAAAAAGGCAGAATAAATATTCAATTGTTAAAAGCTTTTCATATCTTTAGCGGTGTTACATTCTCCCGAAATTCGGGATATTCATTAACAAAATAAAAGACAAAAATTAAAATCAAGTTCGTATGAGCTACCTAAAATTCGATAAAAAAGAATTGGTAAATTTGGAGTATTCTTTACAACGAGAGTTTCTGCGTACCAATCGTTCGGGAGCCTATTCCTCCTCAACCCTTGCAGGATGCAACACCCGTAAATACCATGGGATGCTGATTGTACAACTTAATGAGCTTGATGGAGGCAAACATTTGCTTCTTTCATCGCTTGACGAAACCGTTATTCAGCACAATGAGCAGTTTAATCTCGGTATTCATAAATATCCGGGTGAGTTTTATGAACCCAAAGGTCATAAGTATATTCGGAATTTTGAGTTCGATACTATTCCCAAACTAACATACCGGGTGGGTGGGGTAGTTCTTACCAAAACCAGGTTGCTCGTGGAACACGAAAATCAGGTAATTGTTAAATATACCTTGGAGGAGGCGAATAGTCCTACAATACTGAGATTCAAACCATTCCTTGCATTTCGGAATGTTCATCAGCTTACCCATGCAAATATGGTTGCCAATGGGAAATTTACTAAGGTAAAAAATGGAATTAAAATGTGCCTGTACGATGGTTATCCCGAATTGTATATGCAGTTCTCGAAGGAGGTTGATTTTGTACCCGTTCCGGATTGGTCGAGGAACATTGAATACATTAAGGAGCAAAAGCGGGGATATGAGTATCAGGAAGACCTTTATGTTCCTGGTTATTTTGAGTTACCCATTAAGATGGGTGAGTCAATATTCTTTTCTGCCTCAACCGAGGGTTGCACTCCTTCTTCATTAAAAAAACTATATACTTTTGAAAAAACAAGGCGGATTCCGCGTGACAGTTTCATTAATTGTCTGCTTAATTCGGCACAGCAATTTATATGGGAAAGGAAAGATGGTAAAGACATTATCGCCGGATTTCCGTGGTACGAATCTATTCCCCGTCAAACATTTCTTGCACTACCAGGATTACTATTGACACAATCGGAAGTTACTACATATCAAGATATTCTGAAAACCAACTTAAACAGGCTGAAAGATGGGTTGTTACCCAAATATATTGGTATGCATAGCGATTACGATGCGGCTGATGCGCCCCTTTTCGCATTCCCAGCCATTCAGGAATTAAAACCATTCATCGAAAAAGAAGTGCTATGGAATAGCTATAATAAGGCAATGAAAGAGATTCTTTCATGTTACAAAAAAGGTACCCATTTCAATATACACATGGAGCCAAATGGTTTAATCTATGCTAAAAAGGATGGCGTAGCACTTACTTGGATGGATGCTTATATAAATGGAATTCCTATTACAACCCGTGGAGGTTATGCCGTAGAAATCAATGCAGCATGGTATAATGCTGTCTGTTTTGCTCTTGAACTTGCTGAATCAGCTAACGATTCCGAATTTATAAGCGAATGGTCATCATATCCTGCTCTTATTGCAGAATCTTTCAGGAATACTTTCTGGAGTGATAATGAGGGTTATCTGGCAGATTATGTTGACGGAAGTTATACTGACTGGTCAGTACGGCCAAATATGATTTTCGCTGCGAGTTTCGATTATTCCCCCTTGTCGCGCGAACAGAAAAAATTGGTTGTCAGCAAGGTAAAAAACGAGTTGCTTACACCTCGAGGACTTAGATCTTTAACGCCGAAAGACTTTAACTACAAAGGATCGTGCGTTGGAAATGCCGATAAACGTTCATCTGCTGTTCACATGGGAAGTGTTTTTCCATTTCTGATTTACCCCTTTGTTAAAGCCTATCTCGAAATACATAAGGCCGGAGGTTTATCATTCGTGAAGCAAATAATGGCTGGATTTGAAGAGGAAATGTCGGAACATTGTGTTGGAACACTTTCTGAAGTTTACGAAGGAAATCCCCCTCATTTTGCGCGCGGAGCAATTTCGCAAGCATGGAATGTTGGTGGGGTACTAAGTGCCACTTCAGTTCTCGATAAATTTGGTGAATCAAAATAAAAGGGGAAAAAGATTATTTTAAAACTCACCTGTTAAGAATGAAAATACTAATGTTTGGATGGGAGTTTCCCCCGCACATAAGTGGGGGACTCGGTACAGCCAGCTACGGATTAACCAAGGGACTGGCTCAAATAGAGGATGTTGAGGTACTCTTTGTCGTTCCAAAAGCTTATGGCGATGAGGATAATTCAGCTGTAAAAAAGATTATCGGGGCAAGCGATGTGTCTATTACACGAAAGAAGATGATCATTAACAATTCTGAACAGAAATTTGATTTCCTTGAAGTGGAATCGAATCTTGTCCCTTATTCAACACCTGAAGAATTTTGGAAACTGACAGAACAACGTGTTACCACTCAAACACGATTTATCCAAACCGATTTGGAAGGTAAACTGTTTTTCACCGGGAAATATGGTGCGAATCTTCTTGAAGAGATAGCTAACTACGCTATTGTTGCTGAATCAATTGGAAAAGATTACGATTTTGATGTTATTCATGCTCACGACTGGCTCGCATATCCTGCCGGAATAGCAGCAAAAAGGGTTAGCGGTAAACCACTTGTTATTCACGTACATGCCACCGATTTCGACCGCAGTGGAGGAAGCGTAAACCCAAAAGTTTATTCTATCGAACGCGAAGGTATGGAAATAGCTGATCAGATTATTACGGTAAGTAATCTCACCCGAAATATTGTGATTGAGAAATACGGTATTGATCCAGCTAAAGTTACAACCGTTTACAATGCAGTTGAACCTGTTGAAAAGGTTGAAAATAAAGGATATTCAAGAGGAATCCATGAAAAAATTGTAACATTTCTGGGAAGGATAACAATGCAGAAAGGACCCGAATATTTTATTGAGGCTGCATATCAGGTTTTACGTAGAACAGGAAATGTTCACTTTGTAATGGCAGGAAGTGGCGATTTAATGGAAAAAATGATTCAACGTGCTGCCCATCTTGGTATTGCAGATAGATTTCATTTCACAGGTTTCCTGCACGGTGAGGATGTATTCGATATGTTCCGCATGAGCGATGTTTATGTAATGCCCTCTGTTTCTGAGCCTTTTGGAATATCGCCCCTCGAAGCTATGATGTCGGATGTTCCAACAATAATATCCAAACAATCGGGTGTGGCCGAAATACTTACGCACGCCATTAAAGTTGACTTCTGGGATATTAACGCAATGGCTGACGCAATCTACGGAATTCTGAAATATCCTGCATTATCTGAAATGTTCAGAAAACACGGAAGAGAAGAGGTTGACAGTTTACAGTGGAAACAGTCGGCCGAACATGTCCACAAAGTATATTTATCAGCATTAAGAAATCAAAATAATAAACAGATATGAAAGCAGTAAACCTCAATTTTCAAATTCATCAACCATTTCGTTATCGTAAATATCGCTTTTTTGACATTGGGAACGATGCGTACTATTACGATGATTTTGCGAACGAAACCTTTATGCGAAGGGTGGCTGATCAAACTTATCTGCCGGCAAATAAAATCATTCTTGAACAAATCAAAAAACACGAGGGTAAATTCAAAGTAACCTTTTCATTATCAGGAACGGCAATAGATCAGTTTAAATTGTATGCCCCCGATGTAATAGATTCATTCGCTGAACTTGCTGCTACCGGTTGCGTTGAGTTTTTATCCGAAACCTACTCCAATTCACTGGTTTCGATGGCAGACGGTGACTTGTTTCAATCACAAGTTAAAGCACATGATGACCTAATTGAAGAACTCTTCGGTCAGAGACCTAAAGTTTTCAAAAACAGTGAATTAATCTATTCTGACGAAATTGGTGATCTTGTTCACAGGATGGGCTTTGAAGCAATGATTACCGAAGGAGCAAAACATATTCTGGGTTGGAAAAGTCCTAACTATTTGTATTGTAATGCTCTGAATCCAAGGTTGAAAGTTTTGATGCGCAATTTCAGATTCAGTGACGATCTTTCGTTCAAGTTTTCAAATAAGGGTTGGAATGAATTTCCGTTAACATCCGAAAAATATGCCGGGTGGATGGCCAGTCTTCCTAAAGAGGAGGAGGTGGTAAGCATATTTATTAATTATGAAACTTTTGGTCAGCTTCAACATAAAAATTCAGGTATCTTTAGTTTCCTTGAAAATTTACCCGAAGCAATCTTGAAAACCGGCGTACTTCAGTTTTCGACTCCGACCGAGATTATCAATAATCTTCAACCTGTTTCAGCAATTCATGTTCCTTTTCCAATGTCTTGGGCAGATGAAGAGCGCGATCTGTCAGCATGGTTAGGAAACGAATTGCAGAAAGAGGCATTTAACAAGCTTTATCAGCTTAAAGACCAGATGAGAAAATGTACCGATGCCACAATGCTCAAAGATTGGGATTACCTTCAAACTAATGATCATTTGTATTTCATGTGTACCAAGTTCTTTTCCGATGGCGAGGTTCTAAAGCATTTTAACCCCTATGGAACTCCTTATGAGGCATTTATCAATTATATGAATGTTTTAAGCGATTTCAAAATTCGTTTAAATGCCATAGTTCCTGAAAGTGCTAAAGATCAGGAAATTACCAATTTAAAGGAACTGGTTACCGAAAAGACGAAGAAACTTGATGCTACAGAAAAAGAGCTGACTAAACTTAAAAAAGAGACAACTGCAGCAAAATTGACTCAAAGCAAAATA
>CAILKW010000455.1 GCA_903834845.1 uncultured Bacteroidia bacterium
CATCTTCGCGTATTACCTCATGAAGGTAAAGTTTTCCCTGCTCTATTCCGTTAATACGTGAATATGTATTTACAGAAATGTGCAAAAAATAACCAACTCCGGCCGCTTCGATAACTACTCCGGCCGGGGTTAATCCCGAAACTGTCCCTTTTATATATTCGTACATAAAGACACCTTATAAATAATTGCAGATCATACTATTCACCACCCGTTCTGTCTATTTCGTGACGTTGCAGCGGATTTTTAACAAGTGCGCCAAATCTTTTTCTGTTTTCAAACAAGTCAACAGCGAGATAAATCGCATTACGGAACGACTCTTCGGAAGCCGATTTTGTTCCGGCAAGGCTGTAAGCCGTTCCATGACCGGGCGAGGTACGGATAAAAGGCAAACCGGCAGTATAATTTACGCCCGAATCGAATGAAAACGACTTAAAGGGTATTAAACCCTGATCGTGATACATTGCAAGAGTAGCATCGAATTTATGGAACTCACCCGACCCAAAAAAACCATCAGCAGGATAAGGCCCTAAGGCAATAATCCCCTCTTCGTAGGCCTGTTTTACAGCGGGTAATATTATTTTTTGCTCCTCATCTCCCAACAACCCTCCATCGCCTGCATGAGGGTTAAGCCCCAGAACAGCAATTCGCGGTTTCCTGATTGAAAACTCTTCAAGCATCACCTTATGCAGAAGCCTGATATTATTTACTAATTTTTCTTTTGTGATAGCAGCAACAACCTGATTAAATGGAATATGACCAGTAGCAACTCCTATCTTTAAAAGATCGCTGACCATCAGCATCAGGTAGTTCTTCGTGTTAAAAGCCTTGGCAAAATATTCAGTGTGACCGGGAAAAGTAAAACTGCCAGATTGTATATTTTGTTTGTTAATAGGGGCAGTAACAACAGCATCAATATCACCCGATTTGAGATCCCGCACAGCAGCTTCCAAAGCAGCAAAGGCAGCCTCACCAGCCATTTTTGTTGATTTACCTATTTCCACTCTCACATCATCGTTTACACAATTGATGATATTTGCCCGCTTAGGGTTAGCGTCCTTTGCAGCAAAAATATTGTTAAAAGTGAAAGCTTCAGTGTCAATTGTTTTCCGATAGTAAGCAGCAACCTTGGGTGAACCATATACAATTGGTGTACACATTTCCAAAATTCTACTGTCTGCTAAAGCTTTAATAATTACTTCATAACCAATGCCATTAATATCTCCGTGGGTAATTCCCAACTTAATTTTATGCAGCTCCATTTCAGGTCTATTTTAATGTTTTTCACAAACCGTATTTATAATCGGTTGATTTGTCAAATTTAAGACTTTATTTGAGAATACACACCTGTTTTTAAATTCAAAATAGATGGCATAAAAATGAAGTCAGGAGTAGAGAGTAGGCAGTGGTAAATTAAAAATGGGAACACTTATGCCACAAATGTAAATAAAACAGTTTTTAAGCGAGGTTTATATTCTCTTTCCGGCTTGCGCGAACTTTGCGACTTTGCGGCTTTGCGAGAGATTTTTTCTATTTGACTCTGCGGCTCTGTACATTTAAACCCTTTTTATTAAACAGAATTCAAGTAAAAAAATATATTTAAAACTCGGGCATTCATTACATTACATTTATGTTCAACCCGCTTCGGGGTTGGCTGTGCGATTCATTCAATGTCCCCCGGTTTCGTAAACTTCACCGGGGGTTATTCACGTTTAACCACTCTGTGGTTACGAAGGATCAAGCCATATTCATCAGAAAATCAATAAGTAACCTTACACCGGCTGCGGTGCCTCCTTTTGTACGATAATGATCAGCGGTGTTGAGAAATGCCGGGCCCGCAATGTCGAGATGAATCCAGGGGTAACTGACAAAATGCTCCAAAAACTTGCCCGCTGTAATTGCACCACCTTCTCTTGAACCTATGTTTTTCATGTCGGCAATATCCGACTTTAGGCTCTCGCCATATTCTTCCCAAAGCGGAAACTCAACAATACGTTCATAAACATTGTCTCCCGAACGTTTCAAAGATCTAAATACCGATTCATCAGCTGTCCCCATCGCTACAATGCCATGCTGACCTATTGCCATAGCTGCAGATCCGGTAAGCGTAGCAATATCAATTACCAAACCGGGTTGATATTTCCTGGCAAAACTCAACGCATCAGCTAATAACAGACGTCCTTCAGCATCGGTATTAAGCACTTCAACTGTGGCTCCGCTGTGCATATAAATAACATCACCCGGAGTATATGCGTTTCCGTCCGGACGATTGTCGGTTGACGGAATCAAACAAATAAGGTTTAGAGGCAGATTACACTTAGCGGCAAAATAGATCACCGATGCAACAACAGCGCCACCCGCCATATCGCATTTCATATAATCCATTGAATCTTTTGTTGATTTCAGGCTCAGACCACCAGTATCATAAACAACACCCTTTCCCACAAGTACAACAGGTTTTATGTTTTTCGCATTCGGTGATTCATATTTTAGTACCGAAAAGGTTGGAGGATCAATACTTCCTCTGTTAACTGCAAGAAGTCCACCCATTTTCAGATCCTCTATTTTTCTCTTATCGAAAATTTCGGTCTCAAACCCTGCCTCTTTACCCATTGACGCAAAACTATTGGCAAGCATGACTGCATTCAGATATGTTGCCGGTTCATTTACAAGATCACGTGCAATAAAAACGGCTTCAACCATCGCAGATAAACGATCAATCGCGGTCTTTGAAATAAAATTACCGGCAAAATTTATCTTTTCGGGATACCACAAAATCGTTTCAGCGGAAGTTTTGTACTTCACAAATTGATAGCTTCCCAACGCTATTCCCTCCGCCAGAGCGATGGACGAGTCTGAATCTGCATCTCCAAAATATACATCAATTCCTCCAATTTTCTCTTTTTTCAGGACTCCGGCAATTTCATTTCCCGCTCTTCGGCATTGTTCCCGAAATACACCCTGATCTTTCAGGCGATCGGCGTAAACAACAAACAATAATTCATTGTATCTGTTAACATTAGCAAGATTATTATCTTCTAATTGCTTTAAAATATAGGCCCTTTCGGCATCACTAAGCGGAATTCCGCCAAAATCGGTTCGTGCGAAGATAATAAATGCTTTTGCTAAACTTTGCCATTCGCTATTTATGCTAAACTGAATTTCCATGAATTTTTATTAAGTTTTTATTTCCAAATTGTTATAAAAATTTAATGAACAATTTTGATACAAAGTTAGTAACTTTGTATCAAATTTTTCTTTATGAATTTCGATCAAATATATGACCGTGCTTTAAGTCTCGAAACCCTTTCGGAAGAAGAGGGATTTGCTCTTTACGGGCATGCTCCGACTTCCGAATTAGTTTACGTTGCATGGCAGATTCGTCAGAAACTGCATCCCGGAAATACGGTAACCTGGATGATCGATAGAAATATTAATATCACAAATATTTGCATCTCCGCTTGTAAGTTTTGCAATTTTCACCGAAAGGTAAATGGTGACGGAACTTACACCACAACTTTCGAAGAATATCGGACAAAAATAGAAGAAATGTTGCATCTGGGAGGCTCCCAATTGCTGATTCAGGGTGGAATGCACCCCCATTACGGTTTATCGTTCTACACAGACCTCTTTTCAAGTCTGAAGAACAAATTTCCTCAAGTCCGGTTACATGCATTAGGGCCTCCCGAAATAGTTCATATTGCACGCAAAGAGAGAATGTCGTATCGCGAGGTACTCGAAAAACTTATTATTTCGGGACTCGACAGTTTACCGGGAGCCGGTGCCGAAATTTTGTGCGACCGTGTGCGGAAAGAGATATCTCCGGCTAAGGCGACTACTGCCCAATGGCTCGCGGTAATGGCCGAAGCTCACAAGTTAGGTATGGTAACATCTGCAACTATGATGTTCGGACATCTGGAAACTTTGGGTGAAAGAATAGAACATCTGATCAGGCTTCGCGATTTGCAATCAATAAAACCAACTGATGCACCGGGATTTATGGCCTTTATTCCCTGGCCTTTTATGTCAGAAGGTACAGAATTGGTCAGAACGAAAACTATTGCACCTGTAATGCCTGTTGAGTACATCAGAACAATTGCAATTAGTCGTATTATGCTTAATAATATTAGAAATATTCAAGCCTCATGGCTTACTGTGGGTAGAGAAACTGCTACTGTTGCACTATATGCCGGTGCAAACGATTTAGGTTCTATTATGATAGAAGAGAATGTTGTTTCGGCTGCCGGAGCTTCGTTTAAACTATCAGCTTCAGCAATGCAGCAAACAATAACCGAGGCAGGTTTTAAGCCTCAGCTGCGTATGCAGGATTATCGGTTTATTGAACCGTAGGTGTTTTCAGGCGAAATTGACGGGGAAAATTGACGGCTTCACTGAAAAATTGACGGCTTCACTTGGAGTGAAGCCGTCAATAGACGAAAGTTCAGCCGTCAATAAACGAAAAAATAAATTAAAAATGAGAAAATGAGAAAATGGCGCACAGAGGATTCAGCAGAACTGTACAACATTAACGGTTGGGGTATCAACTATTTTTCGATCAACGAGAACGGTCATGTTGTTGTGACTCCGCGAAAAAACGGTGTTGAAGTTGATTTGAAAGAATTAGTCGAAGAACTTCAGCTACGCGATGTTTCGGCTCCAATGCTTATCAGGTTTCCCGATATCCTCGACAGCAGAATCGAAAAGATGGCAAGCTGTTTCAAGATAGCCTCCGAAGAATATCTGTATAAAGCTCAGAATTTCATAATCTATCCCATCAAAGTCAATCAAATGCGACCCGTAGTGGAGGAGATTGTAGGACATGGTAAAAAATTCAATATCGGTCTTGAAGCTGGCTCGAAACCGGAGCTGCACGCCGTTATTGCTATCAACACCGACAACGATTCGCTGATTATCTGCAACGGCTACAAAGACGAGGATTATATCGAACTGGCTCTTCTTGCACAGAAAATGGGACGCCGTATTTTTCTTGTAATCGAAAAACTCAGCGAGCTGAAACTCATTATCAAGATAGCCAAACAGTTCAAGATAAAACCCAATCTTGGTATAAGGATAAAATTAGCAAGCGCAGGCAGCGGAAAGTGGGAAGACTCGGGTGGCGATGTAAGTAAATTCGGACTTACCTCAAGCGAAGTTCTTGACGCTCTCGAAATTCTCGAAAAGAACAAGATGAAAGATTGCCTCCATCTGGTTCATTTTCATATTGGAAGTCAGGTAAATAAAATCAGACGAATAAAAATAGCCATCCGCGAAGCTTCGCAATTCTATGTTCAACTGCACCTTAATGGGTACAACATAAGCTTCGTTGATATAGGCGGTGGATTGGGTGTTGATTATGATGGAACACGCTCGTCTAACAGCGAAAGCAGCGTAAATTACAGCATTCAGGAGTATGTGAACGATGTTATCTCGACCATGGTTGATGTGAGCGAAAAAAATAACCTGCCTCACCCCAATATTATTACCGAATCGGGGCGGTCGCTTACTGCACATCACTCGGTTTTGATATTCGAAGTTCTTGAAGCCACCAGTCTGCCAATATGGGAGGAAGATGAGGAGATTGAGACGACAGAACATGAATTACTAAAAGAGCTCTATTCGCTTTGGAGTACTCTTAATCAGACAAGGATGCACGAAACCTGGCACGATGCACAGCAGATACGCGAAGAGTCGTTAGACCGCTTTAGTCTGGGTCTTTTAGATATTCAGACAAGGGCCAAAATCGAACGGTTGTTCTGGTCTATTGCCAAGGAGGTTCAGCAAATGACAAATGGTATGAAACATGTTTCGGAAGAGCTTCTCAATCTTCCTAAATTACTGTCGGACAAATATTTTTGCAATTTTTCACTTTTCCAGTCGTTGCCCGATTCTTGGGCTATTGACCAGATATTTCCGATAATACCGATACAGCGACTTGATGAGAAGCCCGACAGATCGGCAACTCTTCAGGACATTACCTGCGACTCGGACGGTAAGATTGACAATTTTATTTCGACCCGTAACCTGTCGTATTATCTTCCGGTACATTCGTTAAAGCCGAAAGAGCCATATTATATTGGGGTATTTTTGGTAGGTGCTTATCAGGAAATTCTGGGTGATCTTCATAACCTTTTTGGCGATACCAATGCGGTACACGTGTCGGTTGACGACAAAGGGTATAGTATTGATCAGATTATTGATGGTGAAACAGTTGCAGAGGTGCTCGAATATGTGCAATATAATCCTAAGAAATTGGTTCGGACGGTAGAAACATGGGTAACGTCATCTGTAAAATCGGGAATAATCACTGCCGAGGAAGGGAAGGAGTTCCTGTCGAATTATCGTTCAGGGTTGTATGGATATACTTATTTAGAGTAGGATTTCGTCAATAGTGATAGTCTCACTCAAAGTGAGGCCATCACTTAGGTACTGTTAAAAGGTTACTTTGCCTCTTTGCTCGACATCGTTCTTTGCTTTGAGTTCTTTGCGTCTTTGCGTAAAATCTAGTCTTCGCCTTGTGCGTGAGAAAAATTTAGTTATTTAGCACTCATTTATAATAATTTACAAACAATTTTTGCAGTTCAACGATCATGAAAAATACTACGACATATAAGCTTTTACTTATTGCCATAGTATTTTTATGCTCATTTTCTGCCTTTGCTCAACCCGTAATAACTTGTCCGGGGGATAAATCACCTATTACGGATCCCCCCTTAGGATCGGGTCATTATACCCATTCTGGAACTTCATGGAATGCCACTGCAACGGGTACTGCTACAATAACACTTACCTATACACTATCAGGTGCAACAACAGGAGCAACCGTAACCAATACAACCCTCGCCGGACAGAGATTTAACTTAGGTGAAACCACAGTAACCTGGACAGCCACTGACGGATTAGGAGCAACAGCAACATGCTCATTTAATGTCACACCGGATCCTTCAGGTGTTAGTATAAAATTCAATTATATACCAACATTATTAGTAGTATATGCACCTGCAACGGTTGACTTGACTGATGATGCGATCACGGCAGGGTCAGTAATAATTGATGAGAATGGCGATCACTTACCTATAACCTTTACATACTGGAAGGATCAAGCCTGTTTGACAGATCAAATTCCGGCTGGGGATGAAACACATATAAGCACTACCGGCAAATATTACATTAGAGGTACTGCAGAGGGCACAGCATATTCAGGAACAGCAGGGCTCTCTTCAGGCAGTATGGTTTCAGTATATCAAACAATATGTAATGGAAGCAACTATACCTGTAACCCATCAATGCCTGGTGAGTTCTTTAATCTATACTACAAATGGGCACTACCTAGTATTACGCCACCAGGTAGCATTTCGGGGACCAGTGCACAAACAGTTGATTTGATAAATGAAATCAAACAAAACAATTTATCGTTAGCAGCTGGTATAACTGCACCTGCCACAGCTAACTACAGTATTGTTTTTTACTATTCCTTTTTTGATACAAATGGTAATCTCCAACAGCCACATTATACATTTCCAGAAATAGTCACAGTCAATCCACTCGGGCAAGTAGATCAACCCTCTAATCAGACATTATGTGCAGGAGGAGCCACAACTGCTGTAGGTTTTACAACTTCAAATACGGTAGGGACAACTACCTATGCATGGACAAATGACCAACTAAGTATAGGATTAGCCGCAAGTGGAACAGATAATATAGCATCCTTTACCGCCACCAACTCATCAAGCTCACCGATTGTAGCCACTATTACGGTTACACCTACATTCACCTATCGCTCAGTTGGTTGTCCGGGACCTTCAAAGAGTTTTACGATAACTGTACGCCCAACCCCGACAGCATCAATAAGCGGAACTACCGCAGTATGCTATGGTGCAACTGCCCCTACTATAACATTTACCAATCCACAAACATTACCAGTAACTGTTACATACAATATAAACAGTAATCCTAATACAACCATTGCTGTAGGAGCAAGTGCAACAGCAACGGTAACTGCCCCTACAACAACGGCAGGAACATACACATATAATTTAGTTAGTGTAGTTTATCAAGATGCTCCGACATGTGCAAATATTTTAACAGGGAGTGCAACGGTAACGGTTTATCCTCCACTTGTACCAGGCGGGCATAACACCACATCTTTAACAGAATGTGCCGGATTCAATCCCGATATATTATCATTTAATAATCCTGCCATATCAGGCGGAAAAACCGACTATGGTTACAATTGGAGACTTAATAACGTAACAGTTGGTACTTCGGCTACTTACGATCCGCCTGCTATAACCGGAGCAGGAACATATAATTTCGATTGTGTTGTTACCGAAACCTGCGGAACCTTTACCACAACAACGAAAGTAATCACAGTAGTACCCGACCCGACAGTAACGATTTCAGGTAATACAAGTGTCTGCCAAAATGGAAGTAACACACTTTCAACGAGTATTGCTGACGGAACCGGAACTTACACATATCAATGGAGTTCAGGAACATCAGCTTCAGGTCCCTGGACACCTATAGGTAGTACTACTACCAGTACTACATACAACCCGGTAACAACAACTGCAGGAACATTTTATTATCAAGTTGAGCTCATTCCGGCGCACGGCGAATGTGATCATGATAAAAAAACACATACTTTAACGGTAAACCCATTGCCTTTCATTAATGCTATGACAATTCCGGTATGCAGCGAAACCGGCTTTACTGCTACGCCCGTAAATATAACCGATGGTATTGTCCCGTCAGGTACAACTTATACATGGGCTGTTCCAGCTGTAACAGGCGGTTTGACAGGTGGCGCAACAGGTACTACAGCAGCAAGCATTACCGGAACTC
>CAILKW010000456.1 GCA_903834845.1 uncultured Bacteroidia bacterium
ATTGAAGGCATAGAGACCGACAAATTCGCAAACGAAGACAAGTTTCTGCTTCACCTTTGGACACTTATTCGACTCTGCCTCGGAAGAGATTTCAGTCCGTTTATAACCACAAAACTTGAAAAAATGGATGAAAAAACGATTTGTGTAGTTGGCTGTCATCCTTCCGACAGACCGGTTTTTCTGCGGCAGGCAGGATTCGATGAGGAAATGTATATCAGACTTGGCCCATCAAGTAATGCAATGAATATAAGTGAGGCATTAAATTATATTGAAAACCATTTTCACTGAAAGTGCTATAAATATCATGATAACAAGTTGACCGGGTTGAATTAAAAACTTGTCGGGATTTTTGGCACACCCTGAAATTTTAGGGTACCGAACCCTTATATTTCAGGGTGCTATGTAAGCAATTTGTAATGTAATTTTGTTTTGAAAATGATTAAACGAAACATTAAACATCAGAATCATGAAACGACAAAATTTTGTTTTCGTGCAATTTATTGCATTTTTTCTTTTGGTATTAATATCCGGATGTAAAAAAAGAGATCCCCAACGTACCGCCAACCCTAACCACTACGGCGGCAACTAATATCACTGCCAACTCTTTTACCACCGGCGGTAATATATCTTCCGATGGAGGGGTGCAAGTCCTGCAACGTGGGGTGTGCTGGAACACTTCAACAAATTCTTCCCCAGTCAATTTCGAAACCACAGATGGCACTGGTACAGGCAGTTTTACAAGTTGGGTAACAGGCCTTCAGCCCGGCACGACCTATTATCTGAAGGCGTATGCCGCCAACAGCGAGGGGTTCGCCTTTGGTGAAGAGTTATCCATAACTACGATTGCGATTCCTACAATTGCCACAACAGCAGTTTCGGCAATCACATCCTCCACAGCAACAAGCGGTGGCGAGATCACAAAAGACGGTGGTGCTGCCATTACCGCCAAGGGCGTATGCTGGGCAACCACGTCTAACCCCACAACTGCCAACGGCAAAACGGTAGATGGTTATGGCCCCGGCAGTTTTACAAGTCAGGTTACTAGCTTGGCTTCCGGTACTACCTATTATTTAAGGGCTTACGCCACCAACAGTGCCGGTACGGGTTATGGCGCACAATTTACTGTTTTGTTGCAGAGGTTGGTCACTGAAACCTTTACGGATATCTACGGCAATGTTTACCATGCCTTTGTAATTGGCACCCAAACCTGAATGGTCGAAAACCTGAAAACCACTAAATACCGCAACGGCAAAGCTATACCCAATGTAGCTGGTAGTTGGACATCTTTAGTTACCGGTGCCTATAACTGGTACAACAACGATCCAGCAAATAAAACTGACTTCGGTGGTTTTTACAATTGGTATGCAGTTGCCGACAGCCGCAACATTGCCCCCACTGGTTGGCATGTTGCTACCGATGCTGAGTGGACAACCTTGACCACTTTTCTTGGCGGCGAAAGCGTTGCAGGGGGCAAACTAAAAGAAACCGGCACAGAACATTGGTTCAGTCCAAATGCCGGTGCAACCAACGAAAGTGGTTTTACAGCCCTTCCGGGCGGCGCCCGACGCTACTACGATGGTACGTTCGGCCTTAAGGGAACCATCGGCCACTGGTGGAGAAGTACGGCATACGACGCATCATACGCATTGGACAATTTTCTCCACTATTCCTTACCCACTGCCTACCCCTACTACTACGCTAAGGAGTACGGGTTTTCGATCAGGTGCGTGCGGGATTGATTGAGCCAAGAAACTCGGAACGTGTTTCTTTACGTTTTCGTGTATGCTGTTTTCAAGATAGTGTGCTGCAAAGGTTTGCTTGGGGTTGTAAGGAATAGATAATAAGAAATTTAGGTAAATAAAACCTTATTTCTCCCATATTCTTCACTTTAGTAGCACGGGGCATCCTTCGAGCCTAACCTTATTTACCTTATTTTTGCTTTGAATTGAAATGATGCCTAAAACAGATTGAATTGTAGGTTTTTAAGCTAATTCAAACCTTGTTTTCCCCCTCGTTTGTAAGGGCCTGCCCCGTTTTTTCGGAGAAGGGTTGATGGTTTGGCGTTTGTAACGATTTTCCGAAAATAATTACATTTTTTTAGTGCAGCTTTTTAACAATTGGGTTCTGGGGGGGTCACGCTCGCCTTATCGCACACGAAAGTATTATTCGAACAACCACCGGCTATTGATTCCAGTTCTGCGTTATTCAATTCTACCTTCGTGATTTGGTTGGGAAATTTGGGAAGAACTAAGTAAACCGTTTGTAGGTCTTCCTCCAAGACTTTAATTTTCATCGTTTCCGGGATATTTATTCCAGTTTCTACTTCTATTTCAGCACCAGGTTTATGATAAGTTGTTTCCTGAAAGATTCGTCTTTAATTGCCTTTTCGATGAGCTGTTGCTCAAGTTGTTGACGTTGGTTCATATTCAAAAAATTCAATAATTATAAACTACTATTAACAACCCCAATCGCCTACTTTCGTCCATCCAACAGCCTGACCATCGCCTCCTCCTGTGCCTCCGGTTCCCCCAGAAACTGATTCCAATTCAGCCTCGCTTAGTTCTAATTCAGAATTTTTCAAATTAGTTGCAGGAAGGATCAGGTAAACTGTTTGATGGTCTTCCTCCAATAATTTTATTTTCATACCATACGGGATTTTCATACCCGTTTCTGCTTCTATTGCAGCACCCGGGTTTTCGATAAGTTGTTTCCTGAAAGATTCGTCTTTCATTGCTTTTTCAATGAGCAGTTGCTCAAGTTGTTGTCTCTGGTTCATGATAAAATTAATTAAAAATTACGAATTACGAATTTTATTTTTTTATAATATTGATATTCTTTTAATTACTACTAATACTCAAACCTTATTTCTAAACCTGTTATTCATTAAAGTTTGGGTATTTGTGCAAGTATTTGAAATTAATCCTTATCTGTTTTAACGTTGGCAACCAGTGTTAGTACCCCCAGAACGGTAGCTGTAGTAAAAATTGCATGTTGGTCAATCGTGATCCTTCCGAAATCCAATCCTTTTCCAGTGTTCCAATCCTGAAAACCTGCTGCATCCGTTATCTTGGCAGGAGGAACACGCAGTAAAGCTGAAGGTTCCCAAGATCCGTCAGCCCTTTGATGTTCAACTATCCAAAATGCTATCGAATTGATTGTCTCTTTCAACTCAAGGTTCCTGCCTGACAATACAAGTATTTTTAATGCCAGAGCAGTTGCAAAAGGTGAACCTTGCGGAAATCTTTCGTTTGCGATATAACTTTTACCATCCAATTTTTCAATAATATAATCAACAGATTTATTGATAGTTGCTAAATATTTGTCAGGATTGTTCAAAACAAGTGCTTCAATGGACAGGCTTGTTGAATATTCGGCATCCTTCCACCAATAGGCATCCCAGCTTCCATCTGGTAATTGGTGTTCATGAAGCCAGGGTGCAAGCTGGTTATTCATAGATGGAATTATAGCCGCCACAGCAGTAACGCAACTGTGGGTTGCCATCCATCCCGAAATATCATCTTCAGGTCCAGCCCTTAAAAATTTCCTGAGTTCTTTCTCAAGAATAAAGGTCGTAATGCCTCCATCTGAAGTTTGATGTTGAAGAAGGAATTTTTCGGCAAACTCAGTTCTCATTTTATCTTTAAGTCCCAGATTGATTGCAAACCTGATGCTCAATGCCGTAGAATCAGCATCCTCAGGAGACCATCGGTTAAATGACCAGCCACCATGGCCTGAAATAAAATTCTTGAAGCCATGTTTTTCCCATGCCTCTTTTGCTGCCTGAAAAGCGAATTGATCCCCAATTCCACTCATAATCGTACCGACATATCCAGTCACCCATCCGTCACTTTCACCTGTAGGCAGGTTAAAATCGGACCATAAATGATCACTGTTCCTTGAGGTTATTAAAAAAGTGATGGCTTTTTCGATTGCTTTATTTGTGTACATTGTACCAAAACTTTTAATCCTAAAGTGGTTTTGCGCTAATCGTTATCCTTTTCATCACTTTCCCGAAAAGGAGGGCATCATACCACATATAATAAAACCGCTCTGCATTGAAGTTCGTCAAGCCATCCATTTTATCGTCGTGGCGGTCGTAGGGATCAGCAAAGATTATAACATCGTCTGAAATGCTTTCCGTATTTCGGGTGTCGTAACCCACCACAAGTACCCAATGCCCACCCCAGTCGCTCCATTCCACCAAAGTAGGAATCTTATTATTCAGGTTATTACGAAGAGTATCCAGATTTCCGTTTTCATACCAGGAGGCTTTGAACCCATGCGAATTGAGCCATGCCGTCATTTGTTCAGGGTGCGTTCCACAAGTTGAATTTGTTCCCATCTCTTTGGCAATTTTCATTTCGTCCCCATCTTTTCCATAATATCGCAACAGCGTGAGCACCGCAGATGGGCCGCACGAATAATCGGTGGTCTGCTGGAATGAATTAACATCCAACAAGGTAAAGCCATCTCGCGGTAAATCTTTCCTGATATTTTGAACATAGAAATTACTTGTTTCAACCAGCTTACTGACTTTCTTTGTCACTGGTTTCATTTCGCAGGCAGCAATGAGTACAATAGCTGACACCGGAATCAAAGTGAATAAAAAGTTAATCATAATGGAAAATTCAACACGGACTTTCATAAGATTCACATTTAGTGACCCAACTCCAGATAGTATCTCCACCAGCGACAGAGGCAAGCTCGGCTTCGCTCAATTCCATTTCGGTTTCGTTTTTCGGAATGTAAGGTAGTACCAGATAAAACGTTTGAGATTCCTCTTCCAGAATCTGGATATTTACGGATTCTGGGAGTTTCACCCCAAACTCAATTTCAATGGTTGCCTTAGGATACCTAATCAATGCGTTTCTGAAATCCTCATCCTTCACTGATTTTTCGATGATTTTCAGTTCTATTTGTGTTCTTTGATTCGTTATATCCATAATATCAATGATTTTATGCATTCTGAATTCTATTCGAAAATTAATATTGAGGGGAATTTTTCTGGATAAGCCAACCGGAGGAATTCATAACCTATCCCTGACAACCCCTGAAAGAACCCCGGATTGAAAAAATCGAGCGACTGATCGGCAAAGATATCGTAATGCCCTCTTTTTGTAGCCCTTTCAATTACAAATCCCGCCCTTTCTAATGCTTCGTTCAACAGTACCTGATCATTCGTTTTTAATGCAGCATAAAATATTGCTTCGATTCGTCCCATATTCCCACAGCAAAGGTGGTCGCGGTTGGTAAGGGACGTACTCCGCGTAGTTGCAAGTGCAGACATAATATCTGCTTCGATCCTATCATTGTTAAGCAAGGATTGACCTGCCAATCTGCCCAATCCTATCCCTGTTGCGCCATGGCACCATGCGGTCATAAACTTAGGAGAATCAGGGTTTACTGTTCCGGGGAACACCCTTAGGTCAGCCCAGTTACGTTGTTCGGCAGAAAAAAGAGTATTTTCGTATCCTATTGATTTAGTTGCTATTCCATAATATTTGCTATTTCCTGTTGCTTCATACAATTTCAACAACGAATAGGCGATCCCTGCTACACCATGTGAAAAACCTGCAAGTGCCTTTCCACCCATGGTATTCCAGCCCACCTTGTCATCGGGCATTTCGGTTGCGGTTTCGAGCAGATGATCGCCACAATCGATTGCTTTATCCAAAACTTCCTGCAATCCTGTTTTCCGGTAAAGTTTTAATAAAGCAAGTATTGCCCCTGCATTACCGGAGAGGATATCGTGTGAATTATCGCGAACGACAAACGCTTTGTCAATGAGTTTGCTTATAACAAAAGCACCATCCACCAAAGTCGGGTCTTTGGAAAGGTCTGAAATTGTAAGGAAAGAGTAGATCAACGATGTGAGGCCGGAAGCAATCCCGATAGAATTCATCTTCATGTAGCGACTGTTCTTATGTGCCTCGCTGATCGTGCGTTTCAGCGACATAAGGGTAGCTTCACTAAGTTTCTGTATTACAAGGTCATCAGATACCGATGAAAGTGCAGCTAAGAACATTGCCACTCCGGCAAAACCGTCATAAATGAACATCCCCATAGGCTGCATACGATATTTTTCGGTTCCCGGGACAATTGCAGTAGTTATCCACGAACAACTCCCATCGGGCGAATAGATCGCTTCTTCGTTCAAACGGTAGGCAATATCAATGGCAGCTTTCAGCAAGCTTTCATGCGTTGTCACTTTTGATTTTTCTGGAAGGTTCGTCTCAACCTCACCCGGTTCGTTTGAATGGCTCATCTCCCTGAAATAGAGCGAAGCCCTAATAAACTTTACCTGCCTTGCAAGGTCTTTCGCGTCAAGTTCCGAAAGTCGGCTTACTACCTGGTCATAAATCGGGCAGCGCATAAAACCTTTCATAATGGTGCCGGTGCTGTCTTTCAGGTCAACATTATCGCCATCGGCCCAGAAAATTGGGTAATCGGTTTCCTCCATCTGCCTCCGTTCCGACTGGCATATAGCCCAATATGGATCCGGAGGAGTTGCATGAAGGAAAGCCCGCGAAACAGGTTCAAGTTGGATGCTGCGGTCAACCCCATCGCGCATGAATCTGGGATCCAGTACTTTTTTCATGATAAAACCATAGATACGAGTTGAGCGGAAAATAAAGCGCAACTCCTTATCCGCAAAAAGGTGAACCGGAACCTCTTGACGATGTTTAAGAGACAAATTGTAAAATGAGGTAAACCCTTCAACGATTTCAGCAGCATACTTACCGGGAAGTTGTTTCTCACCTAACAGGACGGGCAGATTGGGCTGTTCGCCAAAACTGTAGTTTTCAAGGTCAAAGTGCATGTCATCAGTATTTATCCCCTTCCAGACAAGCATCCGATATGGGGATTTGTTGTTGCCATATCCGCCTATCCCACTAATGTCAAATACAAAATCATCCTTGCTTGTAATCCAGGCAGGCAATAGGCCCGTACGGAAAACCGAAGTCCCGAATTGTTGGTTGGCCAGGTAAACCGCACTATCGGTCAACTCGTCCATCATCCCTTTTCCCTCGTGGTGCATAATCGTTTCGAGGTCAATAATTACAGGATGTGGTCCCGATGCGATCAGGTTCTCGTGGTGGCAGTCGTTTCCGTTCAGCAGGTAAATGATACCCAAAAGGCTTCCGATCCTTTTGTAATAATCGGAAATCTCTTGCTCCGAAATACACTCGTCAGCTTCGATAAAACCAACCCATCCGTATTCCCCTTTCGGCAAAACATCCAAAGGTTTTAATCCGGGATTCAATCCTTTTTCGTTGAACCAATGTAATAAATCTGTAAAAGCCTGTTCAAGTTCGAGGTTTTTGGGCTTATAAACTAATTTCATGCCCGATTCGAATTTCAGGGAGACCACACCTTTTCCATGGTTATGCGAATCTGAAATGCCCGTTTTATATTCCGTTAACTTGCCAGTTTGGGTGCTGCGAGTAAAATGGGAAACGATATCGAGGTAATCTTTGTCAAGGCGTGTGATAAATTCGGAGGTGTTGGCTATCCAGTTGCCGGTTTTTATAGCAATTACCCTTGCCAGGGCACAATATTCTGCAAAGAAGGAGACCCATCCCCCACCGAGAATCTTTTTCACAAATTCCTGATAAAGGGTAACGTCACTTAACTCATCGGTTTTGATCTGCCTGAATATCCTGTCGAAAGAGGATTGGCGGGTGGATCTGAAAACATGGAATTCGAGCTGAAAAGTCTGTGACGCATTATAAACTAAGGTAAGTGCAAGCTGCCTGTTGAGCATCCTACGGGCATCGTCAGTTAATAGACTGCCATTCAACATATTAACATGATGGCCTAATTTTTTGATTGCGAAGGCTACGATTGGCGTAACCAGATGAAGGAAAGGAGCTGTTTTTTCAAGTCCGTTTCCGAACATCTGTTCTATATTGGCTTGAATGGCAGATGTTTGATAGGTTTCTAAGTATTCCATCATCTCTCTGAAAAGGGGGATCCAATCGGGCAATTCTGCTTCATTGATGATGGTAACATCTCCAAGTAACCGTTTCAAGCCATCTTCGGAAAGGCTATCGTTTGAGAGCCGTGATAAAAACAAGGCCGGGTCGTCGGGGGCGACCATTCTCTGCCATTCGGCCCTGCGTTGGTTCCATTTTTGGTTTTCAGCATTAGAAAATGAAAACTTTTGATGTTCTTCGATCCTTTCGCGAAGAGTGGATGCTTTCGCTGCTATTTTGAAATAGTAGGAATTCTCCTGATTAAAGTTGTTCATAAATTGTGGATAATAACTAACGAAATTTTTACAATATCCTATTTACATACAACTTCATTTGCTGTTTTGCACCACATGGCTGACCAATCACCTGCACAGGTATATTCATTGTTACTATAATCACCGCCAGCCACAGATTCAAGTTCTATATCGCTCAATTCCATTTCATTATCATTAGGGGAAATAAATGGTAATACGAGATAAACTGTTTGCGGGTTTTCCTGCAATACTTTGATTTTCAAAGTCTCCGGAATTTTTATCCCTGTTTCTGCTTCAATGGCAGCACCCGGGTTTTCGAGGAGTTGTTTCCTGAAAGATTCGTCTTTCATTGCCTTTTCGATGAGCTGTTGCTCAAGTTGTTGTCTCTTGTTCATGATAAAAGTAATTACGAATTAAAAATTACGAATTATTGCTTATATAATACAGATATTCAATTAATTATTGGTATTCCTAAAACCTTATTTTTTCTCCTATCTTAACCGTAGTAGTACGGGTCATCATTCGACACAACCTTATTATCCTTATTTTGCTGTGATCAAAACCATAATAAGGTTTTTTGCGACGTGTTTAAATTAAAATCGTGCCTAAAACAGATTGAACAATAAGTATTTAAGCACAAAAAACCATATTCTCAAACCAGAATTTTCTTCCTATTATCATTTCACTCTGAAACAAGGTTTACAAGGTTAACAATTTACATCGGTATCCTCAAGATGTAGTTCTGTCCAGATATCTATATATATGCCCCCAGCAACAGCTTTTAATTCGGTTTAGCTCAGTTCCATTTCAGTTTCCTGTAACGGAACAGAAGGAAACACGAGGTAAATCTTCTGTAAATCCTCTTCCAGCACTTTGATATTGACTGTCTTCGGCAGCTCAATACCAGTTTCATTTTCAATTGTGCCACGTGGGTCTTAAATCAGTGATTTCCTGAAAGATTCGTCTTTCATTGCCATTTCGATGAGCTGTTGCTCAAGTTATTGTCTATGGTTCATGATGAAATAAATTATACATTAAACATTACGAGTTATGGTTTCTATAATGCTTCTTTTTAATCAATTAAAACATTTCTAAAACCTAATTTTCCATTTTTTTTTAACCTAAGTAAACAAGAACTTTATTTACAACACAAATATCCCATTTTTATCTTAAAACCCAAACCTTTTTTAAAGTACACTACTCGTTTTTATTGCATTAAGTTGTGTCTCATGAATTTTCACCTTTAGTTCTGCCTCAATAGCAGTACCTGGGTTTCAGACAAGTTGTTTCCTGAAGAATATGCCTATCAAAATCTCAATTTACTGTTGCTCAAGTGGATGATTTTGCTTTGTAAAATTGAATTTTTATGGAATGTTTTAAATCCACCATTTAATACTATGTTCAATTCGGGAAAAGATAACCGAAACCTAATTAAACATGTTACCTATTTTAACAAGGGGCACAGGCTTCTCCACAACTTCCACAATCGGTATGTTGACTCCATATATTATATCCCCCTGCTACAGCTTCTAATTCCGACTCACTCAATTCCATTTCAGAACCTTGAATAATAACTTGTGGGGGAACCAGAAAAACCGTTTGCGGGTCCTCTTCCAATATTTTAATATTTACCGTTTTCGGCATTTTGACCCCCGTTTGAGCTTCAATGGCAGCACCCGGGTTTTCGATGAGTTGCTTCTTTAAAGATTCGTCTTTCATTGCCTTTTCGATGATCTTCTGCTCAAATAATTCTCTTTGTTGATTTTCCATTGTTGCTCTGTTTTAATGCTAAGTGGATATTAGTTTATTGTAATACAGCAAGCTATCTAAGACCGTTGCAGTTGTAAATAATGAATTTTGATCAAGGATTATTAGAATATTTGGATGAAGTTCACTTTTTGCCATTTCCCCAAAATTATACGTTGTTTTCATGGAAGGTTTAGGAAATAGCATAGTAGTGGAGGCTTGCCACGAACCATTTTCCTGTTGCCGGTCAATAAGCCAATTTGAAACTTCCTCCATTTTTTTCAGAAATATTTCCGAAATATTTGTCAAAGCCATTGATCGCAGAGCAAGAGCTGTTGCAAAAGGTGACCCGAACGGAAACAGGTTATTTGAAAAATAATTTTTGTAACCAAATTTATCAACGATCCATTCCATCGCCTTATCTATTGATGATCTGTGCTTTTCTTTGCCATTAATTATTAATGCCTCAACTGCATACGCTGTTGTATAGATCGTGTCGGAACACCAATAGGCACCCCAGCTTCCATCTGCTAATTGATTATCAATAAGATATGGGACCAGTATCTCATTGAAAGAAGGCAATACGGCTGCTGCTGCAGTAATGCACGGATGTGTGCCCATCCAACCCGATATATCATCTTCAGGCAAGGAGTGCAAAAGTTTTCTTACGTCTTTTTCCAGAATATATGTAGCCAACCCGCCATCAGAGGTGACGTGCTTCAGAAGGAAATTCTCAGCCATTTTGGTGCGCAATTTACCTTTCAATCCCATTTTTAGTGCAAATTTAATTCCCCATGCAGTACTATCGGCATCTTCTGGTGCAAACCTGTTATAGCCCCAACCACCATTACCAGTGAAAACGTTCCTTGATCCAAAAATATCCCAAGCTTTGCGGGCCATAATCATGGCTTCCTCGTTTTCTGCGCTGGCCAGGATATTCCCGATATATGCACTAACCCATTCATCGCTTTCACGTGGAACACGAAAATCAGACCAAAGCCCTTCACTATTCCTTGAATTAATTAGAAAAGTGATCGCATTTTGGATGACTTTTTTCATAAACATTCTCCCTGATCAAAATTCATAATTACATAATGCACAAAGAAGACCAAGCATTCTCAGGTGTAAAATCAACTCCTCCGGAAATTGATTTCAATTCTGCCTCAGTTAATTCCATTTCGGGATTATTTCCGTGAGTGAAAGGAAGTACAAGATAAAATGTTTTCGGGTCTTCTTCCAATACTTTGATATTCATCGTTTCCGGGATTTTCATGCCTGTTTCTGCTTCGATGGCAGCACCCGGGTTTTCGATGAGTTGTTTCCTGAAAGATTCATCTTTCATTGCCTTTTCGATGAGCTGCTGCTCAAATTGTTGTCTCTGGTTCATGGTAAAATCAATTAAGAATTAAAAATTAAGAATTAAAAACTATTAGAATACAATTAATCAATTATTTAAAATACTATTTCAACATTATTTCAACTTTAAATTTTAATCAACAGGCCTGATCATGGTGCCGAAATAGCCTTTACATTCGATCGGCGAACCTGTTTTATAGACAATTTTAAAGTGGTTTATGCCATTGATGTAACGTACTGGAAATATGCTATTTGATGTTTTCTTTCCACAGAAGTGAATCAAAGTAGCCCGTTTTTGGGCAGTCAGCAACTGTTCCGATTCGAGGAAATCCATCACTTCCCCCCACTTTGGGCCAAACTGTGGCTGGTACATATTCTGAAAATACATTTCAATGCTTAAGTAGGGTAGTATGGTTTTGCCTATGTTTATATTATAAACAAAATAATCGAATTTTGTGGAATACTTACCTATCAAGTTTTTGACGGTCTCCATTTCGCCGGGCCAATCAATTTTTTTTAAATAATTACCGATTTCGTCCAGCCCAATCCTAACAAGAACCAACCTGATAGCTTCCGTTTTTCTCGGTATCATAAACCCGATCTGGTATAACCCGGCTTTTTCAGGAAGCGCATTGATACAAACCTTCAGATTATCCGATAGATCGTCTGGAAAAGGGATATCGAAAAGGATCATATAAATTTCATTAAGGACGCGCCGCCTCAATTCCCATTGTACTTTCCTGTCTTCTCTGTTGCTTTCTGCAATCCTGAAAAAGATATTGGGTGTAGGATTATAACCGTAATCATGATAATCAAATTCGAGCCAGAACACTTCAACAGATTGGGAAATAATATGTTCCTCCTCCGTCCATGCCATATAAAGCCTGACCACCCTTTGCCAGAACGGATCTTCCAGCAATTGAATCGACAAGTTTGATACCCTGCTTTTCCCAGCGAGCATCAATGCACCGGCTGAGCCTTTCTTGATTAGGAGGAAGAAATCGCAATCGGTTTCGCGCGTGCCTAACCTGCTTTCAAAACCAAAATCCTGAGCAATGTCGTAGGGAAAAAGGGAACAAAGTTGAGCCAGATGCCCAATACACTCTTCACCCAATAACCCGGGTCGCAGGTTGGATGTGACAATATTCAGATGATCGATGAAGGTGTGTTTCATTTGCTTTCTTGTTGGTAATCATTGAATTATTTGCATATATAATTATTGCAAGTATTCCATGAATCAGCGAAACAAGTTGTATCTCCCGTATAACCACCTGCAACATGTTCTAACTCGGAATCGGTCAATTCATCTTCTGTCTCATTATTTTGGGCAGGCAGGATAATGTAAAATGAATTATTATCCTCCTCCAAAACTTTGATTTTGATAGATTCCTGGATTTTAATGCTCGTTTCTGATTCAATAGTAGCACTCGGGTTTTCGATAAGTTGTTTCCTGAAATTTTCGTCTTTCATGGATTTTTCGATGAGCTTCTGCTGAAGTTGTTGTCTTGGGTTCATGACATAATTAATTAAAAATTAAAAATTTACGGAGCACAAAATCCACAACCCACAATTCTTATTTCGGATTGTGGATTGTGAAAAGGAGGGGTGCTGAAAGATTGTTCAAATATGGGATTGCTTTCTGAATAGCTGAAGGAATGTAAGGAGCCATGTAAACCTAGTCACACAAGGAAGCATGACCATCTATGGCGAGTTCCATATTGCTATTAAAAACAAATTATAAACACCCGAAATTAAAAAAATGGAATCAACTGTTACCCGTTAAAATTGGCTCTTTTAACAGCCACCCTCCAAAGTTTCGCATACTTCCCACGACCAAGCACCTCCTGCTACTGCATTCAGTTCTGCATCTGTAAGCTCCATTTCTGAATTCTGATTAGAAACTTGTGGGAGAATCAAATAAACCGTATTGGCATCTTCCTCCAATACGTTGATTTTAATAGATTCCGGGATTTTCCTTTCTAATACTGCTTCAATAGCAGCACCCGGATTTTCGATGAGTTGTTTCCTGAAAGATTCATCTTTCATTGCCTTTTCGATGAGCTGTTGTTCAAGTTGTTGTCTTTGGTTCATTTCTTCAAAATTCTAAAAGTTGTATTATGAAAAATTCAATAATCATATCAAAAGCTTTAAGTCCTTGACCAAAATTCCTGATCTACATGTCGCAAAACCATGTCCATCCATGCTCAGCATCGGTGCCCCCGGAAACTGATTCCAATTCTGCCTCAGTTAATTCCATTTCGGGAATCGTTCCGTGAGTGTAAGGAAGTACAAGATAAAACGTTTTCGGGTCTTCCTCCAATATTTTGATATTCATCTTTTCCGGTATTTTCATGCCTGTTTCCGCTTCAATAGCAGCACCCGGGTTTTCAATAAGTTGTTTCCTGAAAGATTCGTCTTTCATTGCCTTTTCAATGAGCTGTTGCTCAAGCTGTTGTCTCTGGTTCATGATAAAATTAATTAAAAATTAAAAATTACGAATTATTGGCAGATTCTTCAAAAATCTGCATGATACTCTGGTATGTGACAAATTTAAATTTGTTGCTCAAGTTGTTGTCTCTTGTTCATTTTTTAAAATGTTACAATTTGTTTTAAAATTCAAATATCGCTTAACAAGATTTAAATCCTTGACCAATAAATTTCCAATCTATTTGCAATCGTCCCTTGTTGACCAACATAAAACTCCAGTTCCCGCACCAGAAACTGATTCTAATTCTGCCTCTGTTAATTCCATTTCGGAATTCTTTATGTGTACGTAAGGAAGTAAAAGATAAAACGTTTTAGGATCTTCCTCCAATACTTTGATATTCATCGTTTCGGGTATTTTCATA
>CAILKW010000457.1 GCA_903834845.1 uncultured Bacteroidia bacterium
AAAGGAAGAGTGCCCGGTTTTGTTCTGAGAAGAGACCTTGAATTTGTGGAGAATTTAAATGATCAGTACAAGTATCCTGAAATCTTTAATTTAGAAAAGGCCAGAAAGGCCAACGCTAAAAATGTGCTATATGCTCAAGATGTTGCTGGTCTGGGAATGCAATTTGAAACACGAATAAAGGTCATCAATATAGGGGGTGAGTTGATTAAGAAAGGAAATGAATTGTATTTTAAGGATGCGGATGAAATAATCATCTACATAATAGCTGGTTCAAGCTTCAATGGTTTTGATAAAAGCCCAAGTACAGAAGGAAAAGATCCCTCATTGATAACAAATTTAATTTTAAACAAGAATGAACATTCCTTTTCTGAGGTATCTGCAAATCACGAGAAAGATTACAAGAATCTTTTTGATAGAGTGCAGTTTAGTCTGGGGAAAATGTCATCGCAGTCGTTATTGCCTACAGATGAAAGACTTAGAAAATTTCCCAATGGTGAAGATGTTTCTTTTCCCTCCTTATTCTTCCAGTTTGGAAGGTATTTGATGATATCCGGGTCAAGACAAGGCGGACAACCTCTTAATTTAATGGGAATCTGGAACAATAAAGTTGTACCACCCTGGGCTTCCGGCTTGACCTTGAACATCGATTTTCAAATGAATTACTGGCCCGCTGAGATAGCAAATCTGTCTGAATGCGCTGAGCCGTTCTTCACTGCAGTTAAGGAACTATCAAAGAATGGTGCAGAAACTGCAAAAAACATGTTTGGACTAAGAGGCTGGATGGCCAATCACAATACCACTATCTGGAGACACACAGAACCTGTCGACAACTGTTATTGCTCCTTTTGGCCAATGGCGGCAGGTTGGTTAACAAGCCACTTTTGGGAGCATTATCTATTTCACGGAGATACCGCATTTTTGAGAGACGAGATAATGCCACTTTTAGAGGGAACTGTTCTTTTTTACAACGATTGGATGGTGTTAAATGACGATGGTTATTATGTTACCCCCATTGGCTATTCTCCTGAAAACGATTTTATCTATGACAAAAACAAAGTAGGATCTTATAGTCCTGGACCAACTCTGGACATGGCTTTAATAAGAGAGTCATTTTCAAGATACCTGGAAGCATGTCGCACTCTTGGGTTAAACAATTCATTATCAGATACGATTCAAAGAAAATTGGAGAGATTGATTCCATATAAAATTGGTAAGTATGGACAATTGCAGGAATGGCAATTTGACTTTGATGAATTTGACCCGCAACACAGGCATATTTCACATTTGTATGGATTCTATCCCGGGAACCAGATTAATTACTGGAAAGATGATTCATTAACTTCATCTGTAAAGAAAGTAATGGAACGAAGAGGTGATGAATCTACCGGATGGTCTATGGCCTGGAAAATAAATGTATGGGCAAGATTGTTGAACGGCAATAAATCTTTTTCATTGCTTAAAAATTTACTGAATTATGTTCAGGAAGACTCCGTGCAGAAAAAGCAGGGTTCCACTGATATTTGGAAGGAAGGTGGCACTTATCCTAATCTTTTTGGTTGTCATCCACCATTTCATATAGACGGAAATTTTGGTGCAATAGCCGGAATTGCCGAAATGCTGGTTCAAAGCCACAATGGCGAGATTTCAATTCTCCCTGCTTTACCAGATCTCTGGGGATCTGGCAAAATTGTTGGATTAAAAGCACGGGGAGGATTTGAGATAGACATTGAATGGGAAAACAATAAGCTAAAAAGAGCCACAATACACTCAAGCCTGGGGGGCAACTGCAGATTGAGAACACCTCAAAAATTTAGAATAGTGGATGATAATAACAACGAAATCAATCTATTGGAAATTAAAGGCGAAACCCCGAACCAATTCAACAATTATATTTTGGCAGGTGATCCCATTATAACTTCAAAAAAAGGTCTTGACAGCTATAATAAACCTATCTCCTATATTTATGATTTTAAGACCCATATTAACAAGGAGTATTATATTATTCCCTATGAATTAAAATAAGTATTTGTCAAACTAAATATTTACATATTGATATGAAAA
>CAILKW010000458.1 GCA_903834845.1 uncultured Bacteroidia bacterium
AAGGGCTACCAGTCGAAAACCAATAATTTGAAAACTCGCCACCTTCATTAAAAAACATTCCCAGCGAAACAGGATTGTAAACAGTAGGGGCGTTTTTGTGAAACCGGAATCCATTGTACCATTTTTGGATTTTTTCACGGTATTCAATTCGGTCAACTTTGTTTTTATCAGCCAACGCATCTATTCTGTCGCTAAAATAATGTTCAACCTCATCCTGTGTGTAGCCATACATGGTCGCAAATGCCTCGCTCATGGTTATATCGCGCAGGTTGTTCAGTTTCGAGAAAACCGACACTTTCGAGAATTTGGTTACGCCCGTCATAAATACAAACCGCAGGTGCTCGTCCGAAGCTTTTATGTTGATGTAGAAGTTTTCCAACACCTGTCGAATCTCTTCAATATGCGGGGCATATATATTTTCGACCAATGGTTTGTCGTATTCATCTATAAGGATGACTACTTTGCTTAGGTTTTTGGCCTTGTTGATCAACTCGCCGAACAAATAGCCCGATTCTGTTTCGCCTGAAAGTTCAATCCCCAGATCGTGGGCATTATCATGTAAAATAATGCACAATCCTTTGTTGAGTAGCTCGGCAGACGAACAATCTGCTTTTGAAATATTCAGATTAATCACAGGGTACGACTTCCAATTGTATTGCATATCATAGATTTTCAGTCCCTTGAACAGTTCCTTGTTCCCTTTGAAAATATTTTTCAGTATGGAAACCGAAAGAGATTTGCCAAACCGACGGGGACGGGAAAGAAAGAAAATACCAGAGTCGTCGGTAACCAATCGATGAAAGAAATCTGTTTTATCAGCATAAATTAAGTCTTTCTCCCTGATATTCTCGAAGGTGTAATTGCTTGTAGTAATTGACTGATACATACCTAAACAGTTTTTTAGTTGCTGAAAATCAAAATACAAAGATAGTGGTTTGTGTGGGAGATACCAAAATAACTACTCCCAACTGTCCTCCACCCATATTAGATAAGGAATCTATTTTTGAGAATCTCAATGTCTGTTCAAAAAACAGATAATTGGATTCGTGTTTTAGTTTTATTCGTTAGTTTTTCACCTTCTTTGCCTGAAATGGTAAGGTTGTTTTGAAACATGGTATTTCAGGTGGTGTTCCAAAACAGCATCATATAAATCTCAATTCTTGGTTCCAATAACCACACATTTGCATATTTCGTTGATTATTAAATAATTGTTCGGATATTTATCAACGGAGTGATTAGGTTATTATCGTTAATATTTTGAAATCCGTTTGTCAAGCAAAAATGGAATTGAGACAATAACTTTACAACTTACTATATCGTGGTGAAGGGGATTAAATATGATATTGAATTCGCTTGGAATAAGGCTGATGGTACTTTGAGTGCCGGATATTGTTTGTTCTGCAAAAAAGAAGTCCCGTAACTAAAGGTTAAACGGGTAAAAGAACAGCTATTCCAACCATTTACCGAAACATTGTGGAACAGTTTGAATCTCCATTTTATTGCGAATCCAAATTTTTATAAGTAAAGGGTTTTTGTGAAGGTTTTCAAAACTTGTTACATGGACAATCTTATCCCATGCCGACAGAGAAGTGTGTTCCGAAGTGTAAACCACTAAGTCTCCCTTTCTGTGACACCTGCCAGAACCAAATAGACCTCCATTACCATTTAGGGCTTCATGTTCCATATTTGTAATTCTGTAAACAATCATCAGTCTGAAAATTCGTATTCAAAAGCGTTTAATTCATCAATCACCGTTTGAATCCCAGAATAAGTGTTTAGATAATTGATAGGCTTTTCACAATCCATGACCCCATTTTCGATGTTCAACCAATTATGAAACTTTTTAATACTGCCAAAAACGTCATTTTCCAATTTAAAAAGTCTGGCTATATACAAGGGCCTTTCTGATATCAGGTGCTATATCTTTTCCCTGAATTGACCTCGTTGAAATCCAAAGATAAGAACTAAATTCCTTTAATGTTAATCCGGATTCTCGGGCAATTGACAAAAGCATCGATTTTTGGATTCAGCATTCCTTTACTTGCCCCCGTTAATAAATCTTTTTCTGATATTTCCGGTACACTTATTTCCAAAGCGGATTTATTTACGTAAGGTTAAGAAAAAATTCCGTTCTGGATTAATTGAGAAACCAAAGTTATTTTGCATTAATTTGTAACGAAATCAAACTAATTTGGCCGCAAATGGATCGCTTTCACTAATACACCAAGATATTTTTGGTTCAAGATTTTAATTTAAATTTTTAAGTTATATTTAAGTTTTTAAATGAAATATATCGTCGAAAATCATGAAGAATTTGCTGACATTATTATTAGGCATATTATGCAACTTGTCTTTTTCAAAAGAGATTTATCTGAAAAACCCGGTAGGAATTTGTACTCAAACAATCTCATTGAACGGGAATAACTGGAGAATTGCCATTGACAGCGCCAATGTGGGTCGTCAAAATGACTGGTTTAAAACACCTCCGGTTTCCAACTCCAAGCTAACACCGATACCCTGGGTCATTCAGGATATCTTTCATAATTATCATGGAGTAGCTTGGTATTGGTGTGAATTTGACACACCAAAAAATCCTCACAGTGGTGGGCGTTATCTTCTAAAATTTAATGCTGTAGATTATTTAGCTGATGTATGGGTAAATGGTAAATCAATTGGAAGTCATGAAGGTAGCGAAACCCCCTTTGAATTCGATGTAACCGATCAATTAATTCAGGGTGGAAAGAACCTGCTGGTTGTTCGTGTACTCAATCCCACCTACAGGCCGATTGATGGAATTGCGCTTAAAGAAACTCCTTCCAGCCTAAAGAATTATCCTTATGGAAGCAACGCTGTTTACAACTCAGGAGGTATAATCGGGGATGTGAAATTGTTGGTGGTTCCAGCAGTTCGTTTAAGTGATTTGTGTGTTGTTCCAGACTGGAAAACGGGTAAAATAAAGATACAAACAACTATTTTGAATACTCAGTCTAAAGAGACATCATCATCTTTATCTTTCAAAATTTCGGAAGCACGCACGGGATTGACTGTAGCTTTGGAAAATTATACACATAAAATTGAACCGGGCAGCAATTTTGTTGAAGCAGAGATTCCGGTGCCGGACCATAAGTTATGGTGTCCGGATGAGCCAATGCTTTATTGCATAACAGCTTCAGTAGAGACAAATACGTCCATTGACGACCGCTCTGTCCGTTTCGGATTTCGTGATTTCCGATTTGAAAATGGTTATTTTAGACTTAATGGTAAGAGATTTTTTTTAAAGGGATCAAATTTTTCGACACATTATCCAGTGGGATATACTGTGCCATTAAATGAAGATATGCTGCGTGGAGATGTAATTAATATGAAGACTCTTGGCTTTAACTTTGTAAGGATTCCCTTTGGATGCCCTAATCCCCGTGTACTTGATATTTATGATGAATTAGGTATAATGGTTCATCAGGAGCATTATGGATCATGGCAAATGGGAGAATATGAGAAATTAAAATCTGCAAGACCAATTGGTTCGGAAATAATCATGCTTAAACGTTTTGAAAATTCAATACGTGATGTTGTTACTCGTGACCGAAACCATCCCTCTATAATAATGTGGGGCATTCTCAATGAAATGTCGGATGGGGCAATATTTCGCGAAGCGGTTAAACTCCTACCTTCATTACGGGTCATTGACCCTTCCCGCATTTTTGTTTTAAACAGTGGGCGATTTGACAGGGTGAAAGAGATCGGAAGTATGAGTAACCCGGGTTCCATGACATGGGATATCAGATATGATGAATTATATGATTGGCATCCATACGTATGGATACCATATAGTCCCAAAACACTTGACGAACTTTCAGGCCGATCAAACACTTTCAGTCAAAAATTATATATTAGCGAAACCGGTCTGTGTGCACCTATTGATTTGCCATCAGAACTCGGAGATTATCAGCAACGGGGGAAAGAACAATCTGAAGATGCCCTTTACTTTAAACGCCAATATGATAAATTTATTACCGATTGGAGAAAATTTGACCTAAGTAGTTGTTGGACCCGGCCGGAAGATTATATTAAAGATGCGTATAAAACAGCAAATTCACTGCGAGAAACGGCTGAAGCAGCAATACGGTCAAATCCTTCTTTAATTGCTTATACCCCAACCAATAGTGTTGCGGATTATAGCATGGGCGAAAGTGTAGCAACAAATTTTCGCAGACTCAAGCCCGAACTGATTGGTTCTGTTTTATTGGCCAATTCTTCACTTCGCTGGTGTTTAAGCACTGAGCCGCAAAGCATATACAGCGGTGATCGGATTAAGTTAAGGGTCTCTTTTTCAAATCTGGACATTTTGCAGCCTGGAAAGTATCCGGCAACAATTCAGGTAGTAGGCCCTGATATGAAACCTGTATTTGATAAGAGAGTGCTTGTCAATATACCTCAAATAATAAACGGAGAGGAGCCTCCGTTTGCTCATGTCGTAATGACTGAAGATATTTATGTAAAAGGAGCGGCTGGTTCATATCAGTTTTTGGCAACCCTGGACAAAGGAGGTACTGCTATTGGAGGGAAGACGGAGTTTTATGTTACTGATCCTAATGCTCTCCCCAAAATGCCGCACGAGATTGTCCTTTGCGGGATAGATACTGTAGTCAGCAAATGGTTGCAGGAACACAACGTCAAAATACATCGGTTTGATCATGCCAATCAATCAAAAAGACAGTTAATTCTGATTACCGGAAAAGCACAAGATAGTATAACAATGCTTAGTATCGTGCGCCAAATGGCTGGTGGCAGCGTTGCGCTCTTTCTTTCTCCTTCAACATTAAAAAGTGGTGAAAATACGACACGTTGGTTGCCTTTGGCCAATAAAGGGGTAATAGAATCAATGGATGCCGTTGCTGGTTATTATCGTGCTGACCGCTGGGCAAAAAGTCATCCAATTTTTGATGGGATGCCTTCTGGTGGCATGATAAATTACAAGTATTTTCGTAATATTATTTCTCAAAATGCTTTATCGCAAGAATATAGCATAAGAGGGAAAGGACCTCATACTTTTGATGAAGCTAATAGCTCACTTACTTATCCTCTGGAGACAGTCTGTGGCGCAACACGTATAAGTCATACTTATTGCTCAGGAATCCATATAGGGATTTGGAATTTTGGTCAGGGACAATTCATTGTGAACACATTACTTATTGGAGAAAATCTTGGTAAAGACCCTGCAGCCGATCGTTTATTCTGCAATATGCTCAATTTCGCCTCGCAAGGTATGAATAAACCGATGACCAAATTGCCTGAAAACTTTGACCAACAACTCATAGAAATAGGGTATTAAAAATTGCAAACATAAAGTATTCAAGTGAATGTCGAGTACAAAGGATATCAATTTGAATCGAAAAAACGTTATTATTGGCAGGCACGTACATGAAATAACTGGCACAATCCAAGTACGCGGAGTTAAACTAATTTGGCTGCAAATGAATAGCTTTTGCTCATACCCCTGAATACTTTTGGTCAAAAATTTAAATTGGATATTTAAGTTAAATTAACTACCAAAAATTAAAAGTCATGCCTTAATTAAGGCTATTTATATTATTTTTACTACCTAATAAAAATGAATCCAGTGAAAACAAAAAAAAACATTTTTATTTTCTTTCTGGGGATTTTTGCCATAACAACGCTTATAATTATCTCAGCCAGCAATACTGTTCGGGCTAACGAACTCCTATTGCAAGACGATTCACTACTTGTCGCCTTTGATACCTACACCGGGGCTATAATCCTGATGGAAAGGAAATCCACTCGATGGATCCTTGAACGTCGCACGGAATTGGGAGTATCTTTTCGTATGCATGTACTCTTGCCAAACAGACGTTTCAATTTTGTAGTTGGACAGAAACAACATGCCGTTGTGGTAGAGCAGGTTTCGAAGAGTGAAGTTCGGCTTCAGTGGAAAAACATGGAAAGTGAAAACGGTGGTACCTTGTCAATCACCTTGACAGCCAACGTCACATTAAAGGATGGCGAGTTAACATTTCGCACGTCAGCTGAGAATGATACTCCTGTGACAATTGAAACTATCGATTATCCTTATTTTGGCGATCTTAGTGCTCCTGGTCGAAATGATAAAATGCATGTTCGTACCATGTTTTATGGCAATCTTGGTTCAGAGGAAATCAATCCGCAATTTAATAATTCCAAGGGTTACTGGGGCGATTTTGTCCCAACAAAAACTTTTGATTCTTTCAAAAGTCTTTTTTGCCTGAATCAGGGGCCAACACAAGGCTTATATGATGAGATTCAAGATCCTACTCAGCCATATTTGTTGGAATCCACCTTTGAGCAACACCTTGGAGTAATCCAGTCTAATGATAATTCTATTCCACAGGAAGATAAGATTTCCGGGATACCAGTTCACCTGGTGTTTCGTACCTGTCATTTTATCTTTGCTCGGCCTAATTCTAAAAAGCAATTAGTACCTGTGAAATTGCGCTGTTACAGTGGCGATTGGCATAAAGGTGTTGACATATACAAACAATGGCGTGCTTCCTGGATCAAGCCCGCACACAAACCCGGATGGATTAATGATGTTAATTCGTGGCTTCAGTTACAGATTAATTCGCCGGAACAAGACTACAGGGTTTCTTATAAAAACTCATTAAAGTATGGAGAGGAATGTGCCGCTAATGGAGTAAATGCTATTCAATTGGTTGGTTGGAACCGAGGAGGACAGGATGGAGAAGATCCAAATCAGGACACTGATCCCATATTAGGAACAAAGGAACAATTAAAGGATGCCATTACAAAGATTCAAAAAATGGGAGTAAGAATTATCCTGTTTGGAAAGATAAATTGGGCTGATAAAACTACTGATTGGTATAAGAAAGAGTTGCATAAATATGAAGCAACAGATCCGTATGGCATTGCTTATGAACAACGAGGATACAGTTATTATACTCCAACTCAACTTTCCGGAATTATTAATCGCCGCCGTGCTGTCATGGATTTTTTGTGTCCTGCTTATCAATCTGCCATTACGAAAGAGTTTCAAAAAGCATTGGAATTCGGTGCTTCAGGCTGGCTTTTCGATGAAAACTGTCATCATGGAGGGGTAAAATACAGTTTTGCATCCAATCATGGATATGTGGCCCATGGATTTATTTATTCCGGTGATATGCCACAGGCAGCACAGTTACACAAAGCCGCGGATAAGGTCAATCCTGATTTTCTTTTTGCAGGTGAAGAACATCAGGATTGGCAGATGCAATATTACCATTGCTCCTACTTTAGGAAAAATGATGGTTCAACAGCAGTTGATCGTTATATTGATTCCAAAGCCCCTCTAATGGTAGCAGTTACAGGGTTTGATGACTGGGAGAAACTCAACCTGATTTTGATGGATAGTTATATAATCGGTTATGAACCATACAACATTAATGGACATGTAACCGACTATCCTCTAACTCTGGCATACGGCAAAAAAATTGATGATTTGAGACGCAAATACAAATCTTATTTGTGGGATGCAGATTTCAGGGACACCCAAGGCGCTGATATCATTGCAAATGGTTCGTATCGTTATTCTGTTTTTCTTACGAATACAGGCAAACTTGCAGTAGTGGTTGTCAATAAAGAATTTGATAAACTCATTACTGATCAGGTGAAAATGCCACATCAGGGACAACTTGCAGCAGCATCTAAGGAACAGCCTGAGGCTTGGCCATTTCGTGTAAAATACAGGTTCCGGCACGCTCTGCGGTCATTGTAATGGAACAATAAGTACCAAATTACAGAAAGCTGTATTAAAAATAAAGAAGGACTTTTGATACAAACTTATTATATTTTAACTCTTTATTCGCATATTTAAGTATAAAAACAAATCAATGAGAATACCTACATTATTGACGATTTTGGTGATTCTTCTTGCATTATTTAGTTCGTTTTCAGCAAGTAAGGAAAAAATTCTGATTGTTACCGGCGGACATGAATTTTATCGCGTATCATTTTTTCAAATGTTTGATTCGTTCGATCAGATGTCCTTCACAGAACTTGTTCAGTCGAAGGCAGGAATTCAACTTGAAAAAATTGATCTTGCCACATTTGATGCTGTCGTATTCTACCACATGCCAAAAACTATCACAGATGAAGAGAAAAAAGGCTACTACAGGTTACTGAAGGCTGGAAAAGGACTTTTATTTTTGCACTATTCCATTTGTGCCTATCAGGATTGGCCTGAATATGAAAGCATTGTTTGTGGTAAATATTATGAGAAGAAAAAAAACGATCAATTTGGTGCTTCATCGTATCTCGAAGATATTGGTTTTGCGATAAAAATAGAGCATAAGTCACATCCGGTGACTAAAGGACTAAAAGATTTTAATCTGCAGAACGAAGTTTATGGAAATCTTGAAGTCCTGCCAGGTGTCTATCCACTTATTTTTACCAGTCATCCTAAAAGTAATGTACTGATAGGATGGACTTTAAAAAAAGACAACTCGAAGATTGCTTTTTTGCAGCCGGGACACGATAAATTCAGTTACACAAATCCTAATTACAGGCGATTAATAAGCCAGGCCATAATTTAAATCACCATTAAATAACGATTAATGTGTAAATGGGATTATTTCTCGATAAAGTCATCTGCTGGTTGTAAGTTACCCGTTTGGAGAAATCAGGAATAAGCGTCAACGATAAGTTTTGCTATATGGATTGCCATTCCTGTATTCTGATCAAAGTATGCTTCAAGATTACTCAAGGCATTAATATTTAAAAGAAAAAAATAAATGTGTAAGAAAAAATGAAAAATAAAAGGAGGAAAACATGCGAAAGAAACTTTTCATTTTGGGAACTATCGCCGTTTTGGGGTTGATGATGTCGTGTAAGAATTTAAGTAAAAACTCAAATAATACGAACAACAGTTATGAGGTGCGGCGTGAATGGCTGCTGAATCTGTTCAAGGACTATACAATTCGCAGTAGTGCCAAACAAGGTTCGCCTGAAGTCCCGGTTCGGCTGTACCTGACCAACGGAAAGGATGAGGCAGCGCTGGAGTATATCACCAAAGTCTTTGAAACGATGAAAGAGAGCAAGGACCCAGGGCAGGTGAGAAACGCCACCCCTGCATTGGTCAGGACTTTGTACATGTTCGGTGACCATTTCAGCAAAGGCCAGATTCAGCGCATTAAAGATGCGGTGACAGGTGTGGTTATTAGCAAGCAGTTGTACAGTCATGGCACAGAAAATCATGCGGCCCAGTTTGTAACCAGCCTGTATCTGCTCGCCCAGTACTTCCCAGATGTAGTTTGGAATGTTGGAAAAGAAAAACAATACACAAGTCAGCAGATCATTGACACCACCCGGAAACGAATTCTTCACAGAGGCCACGGGTTTTATAACTCGGGTAATGGTGAGCTGATTTCTACAACTTATGACCTCGTAAATTCCTATCCTTTTTTGAATCTGATGGAGTTTGCCAGTGATCCGGTAATGCGTGAAGCAGGTGAGGCGCTGGTGCTGTATCACATTTCCATGTTGGCGCTTAACAATTTCGACGGTCACATCATGCCTCCTTTCAATCGCCGCAACACCCTTCAGGTGCGCTTTGGTCCTCCTGAACAACCCAAAGGTCGGTATCTGCCACTGTGCCTCCAAGCAGCATGGTTGTGGTGGGGCCAGAACGAAATAATCCCCGATGATTTTGTAAACGCTGGTGAACCGCAATATCCTCTCGATTACGCGCTGGCGAAGTGGCGGATACCCGAGCCTCTGAACCGGATTTCCCGGGGAGTTAATGTGCCCTATGAGATTCACGGAGCGGTAGGGCGTTTTGGTGGTTCTTGGGGTGAAAACCCCGGACCACTGGAGACATTGCGTTATGTATGGAAGGACCGGGATTTTGCCATGGGAGGGCCGGTTGCCCAGCTTATAAATCCTGCCGGCTTCCTGCTCAATTACGAAATGTTTAGCATTGCCTGGAAGTCAACCGACCGTCTGCGGTCACTTGAGGCAATGCATCCCTACTGGTACAGCAACGAAGGGGAAGATAACTGGCACACCACTCATTCGCCGTTTCAGCAGAGTGGATTGTATCGTAACACAGCCATCATCCTGTACAATATTCCGGAAAAAGATCCGTGGCCGGACCGGGCAGACCAGAAACAATGGCTTGACAGCCGCAATAAGCACTTCGACAATCTGATTAAGCTCGGTCAGGTACGTTTCCCCAAGACGGTTGATGAACTGGTAAAGGAGGGGGACTTCTACTTTTTCCGGGAAGGGAACGTTTATGTATCTGTGCGGGTTCTCAAGTCTGGTCACACTTTACTGGAGCTTGAGGATCAATGGATGAAAGGTCAGAAAATGTCCGATACTTTTTCCGTGATAAAGAGCCATGAGGCACAGACCGGGTTCGTTATGGAGGCAGGAACAGCCGAAGATCACGGAAGCTTCAAGGCGTTTCAGGAGAAGGCAAAGGCGAATCCGCTCTCCGTTGACTGGAATCAACTGGAAGTTCAGTATACGAATAGCAAGGGTGACAGATTACGGTTCCGTTTTGACACAGATATGAGCGAAGACAAGGAGGGATACATCTGGTTTGCACCCGACTTTTGGATCAACAATGAGAAACGTGAGACGGCAAACTGGCCGCTGGCAGACAGTCCGGTCATGTCATTAAGGGATGGCGTACTTAAGGTCAGTCAGGGTGGAGACGGGTTTAGCGTA
>CAILKW010000459.1 GCA_903834845.1 uncultured Bacteroidia bacterium
AATTGACGGTAAAGGTCAGCCTTTTACTGATGGAGCTTATGGCTGGATACCACGATTCCTTCATGGAAAACAAATTTCTTACGCTGTTGGTGATGCTTCAAGCGCCTATTCAGGAACCGATGAAGGCGTGAAAGCTGATCACGGAATGAATCTTTTCAGACGTCATTACATCATGCTTCGCCCCTCAACAATAGTGATATACGATGAACTCGAAGCTGACCATGCTGCAGAATGGAGCTGGTTATTGCACAACGATAAAGGGTTGAAAATAGATTCTGGTAAGAAAATAATTGTTGCCGAAAATGAAGTGGCAAAAGCTCAAGTTTCGCTTTACTCCTCTTCTCCGGTTACATTTCAGGTTACTGATCAATTTTCTGTCCCTGTTAACAATTGGACAAACAGGATTAATGAAGAAGGTGACACCGTAGAATTTAAAAACCAATGGCATTTTAAAGGAGTATCCAAAGAGAAAACTCCAAAGATGCGTTTTTTGGCTATTTTTCAGATAAAACCTGATGGGAGTTTTGAGCAGATCATCAGCAACAAAAACGAAACTTTTTCAGTGGGTAATTGGGAAATAAAAGCTGAGATGAACACTTCGAAACCTGCAAATATTCAAGTGACAAAAAATGATAAAAGTGCCTCGTTGGTTTCCGGAGGAAGTCTTACTAATAATGGGAAAACATACCAGGTTAAAGATTTCGGAAGCTCAAAATTGTTTGAAATTATTGATGGTAAAGCAGTTTTTCAGGAAGAATCGGATGAGATTCCCCTTGCAATTCAAAAAGCGATGAAGAGAAAATAATACATAGTAATAGAATTTTAGAAATACAAGCAAAATGTTAAAATGTAGCAAATCGTATTGCAGCCTGCTGACTTTTTCTGTATTGGCAGGCGGAGTTTTTGCCGGGAGTCATTCAAAAGTTGAAAAAACCGAGGGTAAACGTCCTAATATTCTGTTTGCCATTGCTGATGACCAGTCATTTCCATATACTTCGGCTTACGGAACAAAAGGAGTTCATACTCCTGCTTTTGATGAAGTGGCCAAAAAAGGAGTTTTATTTACTAATGCTTTCGTAGGTGCGCCGCAATGCAGCCCTTCGAGAGCTGCAATTCTCACCGGTAAAAATATTTGGCAACTCGAAGAGGCTGGTACGCACAGCAGTTACTTCCCAAAAAAGTTGTTGGTCTTTACTGACCTTTTGGAAAAAACCGGTTATCAGATTGGGTTCACAGGCAAACCGTGGGCTCCGGGCAACTGGCAGAATTCCGGGTGGACACGTAATCCTGTCGGCCCCGAATATAATTCCGCAAAATTTAGTGTTGTACCTACTTCAGGTATCAGTAAAACAGATTATTTTGAGAATTTCAAGGAATTCTATTCAAAAAAAGGTAGTGAAACTCCATTTTTCTTTTGGTATGGCGGACAAGAACCTCATCGTGAGTATGAAGACGGATCGGGACTAAAAGCCGGAAAAAAACTTTCGGATGCTGTTACACCTCCGTTTTTACCCGATGTTGATTTAGTGAAAAGTGACGTACTTGATTATATCCTTGAAATAGAATGGTTTGATGCTCAACTTGGTAAAATGTTGCAGTTTCTTCGTGATAAAGGAGAATTGGAAAACACCATTATTGTTGTGACTGCTGACAACGGAATGCCATTCCCATCAGCAAAGGCAAATCTTCAGGAATATGGGACACATGTACCTCTTGCAATTTGCTGGCCTGAAAAAATAAAAGGTGAAAGGGTTGTGAATGATCTGGTTGGATTGATTGATCTGGCTCCGACATTTCTTGAGTTCGGGGGCAATAGTGCACCACCTCCAATGACCGGAAAAAGTCTTTCTAAAATACTTTTATCCAAAGAGGATAAAACAGTTGATTCTTCACGAAAATATATATTGACCGGAAGGGAAAGACATACTCATGCAAGACCTGATAATCTGGGCTATCCGGCGCGTGCAATCCGAACAGATGATTACCTTTTCATTTTGAATTTCAAACCCGATCGTTGGCCAGCAGGCGATCCTGTCCCAGAAACATTGAAGGTTGAAATTAATGCTGACAATGAAAAATCATTATGGCCCGGATATCACGATATTGATAACTCGCCAACTAAAATCATGTTGATTGAGAATCGGGGTAAATACCCTGAACAATTTAAGCTTGGCTACGAAAAACGACCTTCCGAAGAATTATACAGCATTAAGAATGACCCCGGTTGTTTAAAAAATCTGGCTGGTGATCCAAAATTTCAAATCATCAAAAATGAATTGAGAAAAACACTTGAGAATGAACTGAAGGCTCAGGGTGATCCTCGAATGACAGGAAATGGTGATGTTTTTGAATCTTATCCCCGTTTTGGAGCGATGCGCGATTTCCCTGGTTTTAAGGAAAAAGGAAAGTATAATCCTAAATTTCAATAATTTAATGGAAACAAAAAACAGTTTTGTAAAAAGATTTCCCGGAATAGTTTCGTCAATGGGTTTTCTTCTTATGCCGGTTATTCAGGTTATTGCAGTACCCCAGATTCAGAAACCTAATTTTATTTTAATTCTAACCGATGATATGGGGTGGACATGCAGCTCACAATTAATGAATAACAATGTATCTAACTCAAAAAGTGACTACTACGAGACTACGAATATTGAACGATTGGCTGCAAAAGGAGTTCGGTTCTCAAACGGATATGCTCCTTGCGCATTAAGTTGTCCAACCCGCCGAAGCATACAGTTTGGCCATACACCTGCCCGTCAGGGAGATAGCCGTTTTAAGGAGAACTACCACCCTGACTTTAAAAGGGTACTTTCGATACCTCTTATGCTAAAGTCTGTGTCGCCTGATTACAGAACTGCTCATTACGGAAAATGGGATTTACGTTCTGATATTTTTCCTGAAGATCTCGGTTACGATGAAAGCGATGGAAACACAGGGAATAAAAATGGCGATGTGAACTCAACCAAAGAGAACAAATTTTCTGAAATATTCCTCAACAATGACCCTAAGCGTATTCAAACCATTACTGAACGTGCTGTGAATTTTATTAGCAGACAGGTAAATGGAAAACATCCGTTTTTTCTTCAGGTTTCGCATTATGCAACTCATGTGGACATTCAAACTAAGGAAGAAACCTATCAGAAATACCTTCAAAAGCCAAAAGGTGAAATACATACAAATCCGGGTTGGGCAGGAATGCTCGAAAATCTGGATAGTGGTATTGGCAGAATTCTCGACCAGATTGAAGAACTTGGGATAGCCGATAATACTTATCTGATTCTGATGGCCGATAACGGTGGGGTTGAGTTTATTCCTCCTGTTAAGAATAAATTCGATCATCCATCAGTTTTTAAAAATCATCCAAATAATTATCCGCTTCGGGGTGGTAAATGGACTTTGTATGAAGGAGGTATCAGAGTGCCCTTTATCGTAATGGGACCCCGCATAAAAGCTGGTAGTCAATGCGATGTTCCGGTAACAGGATGGGATATTTTACCTACTTTCAGCGATCTTGCGGGTAATACCAATCCACTACCCGACAATTTGGATGGCACAAGCTTCCGCCCGTTACTTGAGAAAGGAAATGAAGGAACATTCAAAAGAAAAAGAGAAGAACTGGTATTTCATTATTATGGAAAGTCCCATTCTGCTATCCGTTCAGGTGATTTTAAACTGATTAAATTCTGGGACTTGAAAAAAATTGAGCTTTATAATCTGAAGGAAGATCTTGGCGAATTAAATGATTTGTCGCTAAAGCAACCTCAAAAAGCGAAGGAACTCGAATCAAAGTTAATGGCTTACCTGAAAGAAGTTAATGCCGAAATTCTGGATCCGTCCAAATATCCAAAGGTAAAGTCAAAAGAAAAAGGTTCGGAAGATTAGTTTAATTAAAAGTCAAAATTCAAGTAAAGTCAAAACAATGAAAACACAAAATCCATATCTTCTGCTTCTGCTTTCTGTTCCTCTTGTCGGATTTGGCCAAACAAGCAGAGAAAAGGGAACCAACATTGAAAATAAACTTCCTAATATCGTTTATATTTTAACCGATGATTTAGGTTATGGCGATGTTTCTGTTTACAATCCACAGGCTAAAACCAGTACGCCTAATATAGATCGTTTGGCATCGCAGGGCATCCGTTTTACCGATGCCCATTCACCATCAGCCGTTTGTACACCAACACGCTATGGAATTCTTACGGGGCGTTATTGCTGGAGAAGCCGATTACCTGTCGGTGTATTAAATGGTTATAGTGAATCTTTGATAGAAAAAGAGAGAACCACAGTTGCATCATTCCTTAAAAGAAAGGGTTATTCTACTGCAGTTGTTGGTAAATGGCATCTTGGCCTCGATTGGATTCAAAAGAAAGGCAGTGAAAACACGGCTCCGGTAAGTGCTGCTGAAATAAACGCATCAATAATTAAGAGTATCGATCCTTCCAATATTGATTTTTCTGTTCCTCCAACTGACGGGCCATTAAATCACGGATTTGACTATTCTTTTATTCTTCCTGCTTCGCTTGATATGCCGCCATATTGTTACCTTTCAAATGATAAATTGACATCTCCTCTTGATGGAACGACTCCCGGTAGCAATCCGGATAACGGTACTACCGGATCTTTTTGGCGGGGAGGCCTAATGGCAAAAGGATTTGATTTTGAGCAGGTGACACCAACATTCACACAAAATGCAATTTCATTTTTAAAGAAACAATCCCGTTCAGGGAAACCATTTTTCCTTTATTTGCCCTATCCCTCGCCTCATACTCCCTGGATGCCAACTGCCGATTTTAACGGTAGCTCGAAGGCAGGACAATATGGCGATTTCGTTAATATGGTTGACAATGAAGTTGGAAAAGTTCTGAAGACTCTTACAGAAATGGGTCTTGACGATAACACAATTGTTTTCTTCACAAGTGATAACGGGCCGTTTTGGAAACCTCCTTTTATCGAAAAGTTTGATCACAGAGCCGCCTATATCTATCGGGGAATGAAGGCTGATGCTTTTGAAGGAGGCCATCGGATACCGTTTATAGTCAGATGGCCGGGTAAAATTAAGCCTGCCAGTCAGTGCTCCGAGCCAACAACATTAACTAACCTGCTGGCTACCTGTTCCTCAATTTTGAACACTAAACTTTCTGATAATGAAGGAGAAGACAGCTTCAGCATACTTCCGCTACTGCTTGGAAATGTTTCGGAATATAAACGGCCTGATGCGATTATTAATCATTCCTCAAGAGGTTTATTTGCCGTTCGTTCAGGCGATTGGAAATTAATTTTTGGATTGGGTTCTGGTGGTTTCTCTAAACCTGAAAGTTATCAACCTAAAACAGGGGAGGCTCCAGGTCAATTGTTTAATATAAAAGATGATCCTTCGGAGACAATTAATCTTTATCTGCAAAATCCTGATAAAGTTAAAGAACTAAGTGCAATTCTCAAAAAATATCAGGAAACAGGGCGAAGCCGCTTTTAAATCAAAAATCAATTAAAATTACAACCACATGAAATATTTAAATTTGTTCACAGTAACTCTCTTATTGTTGATTTCAGTATTTCAGGTTACTGCTCAAAAGAGCCCAAGACCTGTTGATATGGTATATCCTCAATTAGATAGCGAAAACTCGCGGTGGATTTTCTTTTCATCTGCTTGCCGTCCTTTCGGGATGGTCAACCTTAGTCCGGATAATAATGCCGATGGTGACTGGGGCTCAGGATACAGATACGAGAAAGATTCAATAAAATTTTTTAGTCATGTACATGGCTGGCAATTGTCGGGTGTCCCGGTGATGCCGGTAAACGGGACTTTTAAAGGTAATTTGGGTTCAAAAGTTTACGGCTCAAAATATTCGCATGATAAAGAGGTTGTTAAACCTGGGTATCATTCTGTATTTCTTGATAGTTACGGTATTAAGGCTGAATTAACTTCAACTGTCAGAGTTGGTTTTCATCGTTACAGTTTTCCCGCTGCAAAAGAGAGCTATATTTTACTTGACCTTGCAACTTTCTTAGGCCCAAGCGGAACAGTTAAAGGGTATGCCAAAAAGGTAAGCAACAACGAAATTCAGGGTTATGCTCTGATGGATAAAACAACCCGCAGGCCCAAACAAATGTATGTTTTCTTCGATATTCAATTTGACACCTCATTCGAAAACATGTCAGACTGGAAAGATGGTAAACTTGCCGGAATTATTAATGAATACGAGGGTAGCAACGGTGGTGTATATCTTAAATTCGATACCAAAAAGGATAAAGTCATCCTGATGAAAGTTGGAATTTCGTACGTTGATGCAAATCAGGCCAAACTCAACATTCAGAAAGAATTGCCGCATTGGGATTTTGATAAAATTGTAAGTGAATCA
>CAILKW010000460.1 GCA_903834845.1 uncultured Bacteroidia bacterium
CAGATGTATGTAAACTATTACGACCGTTACCAAAAGCAAGCGTTTGAAAACCAAGCATTGGGATTTTATTATGCAAAAAGAAAAATAGCGCAATGGTTGAATTAACATTACCCAATGATGCAAATATCTATTCCTCGGAATACAACCTATATTTGCCTGATAAACAATTACTACAACAAATACTTGCTGAGTGGAGTGAAGGATATGAAAATTTAAAAACTGAAAATAATGATTAAATTGGATAAAATTCAGAAACAATTAAATGGATTGAAGTATGAATAAAATTTCTATTACAACTTTAGGCAAATTAATTGAGTTTCAAAGAGGTTATGATCTTCCAAAGTCAAATTTCAAAAAGGGTAATGTTCCTGTAATTTCTTCTAATGGCATACTTGGTTTTCACGATGAATACAAGGTTAAAGGACCCGGAATAACCATAGGAAGAAGTGGAACTGTTGGGCTGCCACATTATATTAATGAAAATTTTTTTCCACACAATACAGCTTTGTATATAAGGGATTTCAAAGGCAACCTTCCAAAATACATTTATTATCTTCTTAAAACCCTTTCATTAAATGATAGAGGTAGTGGCTCTGGAGTTCCAACAATGAATCGAAATCATTTACACCCCTTAAGAGTATCAGCGTACTTAGATTTTAGCTATCAACAAAAAATAGCTTCCGTCTTATCCTCTCTCGATTCCAAAATTGAACTCAACAACCGCATCAATGCCGAGTTAGAAGCTTTGGCAAAAACACTTTACGATTATTGGTTTGTGCAATTCGATTTTCCTGATGCCAACAACAAACCCTACAAAAGCAGTGGCGGTAAAATGGTTTTGAATAAGGAGTTGAAAAGGGAGATACCTGAGAACTGGAGTAATGGAGATTTAAAAGATATTGCGAATATTACAATGGGGCAGTCTCCTCCTGGTGCATCTTATAATGATGATGGCGATGGAATAACGTTCTTTCAAGGATGTACTGATTTTGGGAATCGTTTTCCAAGTGTACGCAAATTCACAAATGCGCCAACTCGTTTTGCCAAAGAAGGCGATATCTTACTCAGTGTTAGAGCACCAGTCGGCACATTGAATATTGCAAAAGAAAATTGTTGCATTGGACGTGGTTTGGCTGCGTTATATAGCAAAGACAATTGCATTTCCTACCTCTTTGGCGTAATGATAAACCTGAAGCAAATATTTGACAGGAGAAATGTTGATGGAACTACTTTTGGTTCAATCAATAAGGATGATTTATATTCTTTAAAAGTAATTAGACCAGATAAAGCAACGCTGATTAAATACAATGAAATAATAAATACGGTATTCCAAAAACAGAATAAAATTGAATTAGAAAACCAAAAACTCACCGAACTCCGAGATTGGCTATTGCCCATGCTTATGAATGGACAGGTGACAGTAAATTAGGAAAGTATTAATAGAACTCAATTACGACAAAGGTTTACAAGGCCTTATAAAAGAACATTATGCGGTAACAGTTGGTAAACTTTATTGCCGGGAAAGTGCAGGTTTCAGGGTTTCTCCATTTATTAAACACCTGAATAACCTGGCAGGAAAGTGCTTCGGAATCGGCAACAAAAACATAATGCCAAAACTAATAAGTGAATTTTTAAAGGTAAACAAGAAAGCTAAAAACCGTTTTTAATAAAATTGTCGTTACCTTTGTCTGTAAGTAAAATCAAATATTTCGGCAAAGATGAAATAGTTCAGGAATTGAAAATAGTCAAAAACAGAAGTAAGTACTATAAACTTAAAGATAAATAAATCCGTGTGATTTCAGGTGGTCATAATATCCCGGAAGATGTCATTTATCGTAGGTATTTTGCCGGAATCAATAATCTTTCAAAATTGTATATTCCAATTTGTGATTATTGGCTGATTATTGATAATTCAGAGCCCCCATTTCAGATTGTTGCTGAAGGGTTAAAAACTGAAAATATTGAGATTAACAATCAATTCATATACAACAAAATAGTGAAATTATGACAAAAGATAATGTAAAAGATTTGCGGGCTAAAATTATTTAGGGACTTGAATTAGCATACATTCGTTTATTGTCTTCAAAACAAAAGGATGATGCAGACCTTGTGATTTCGAGAAATGGAAAAATTATTAAAGTTAAAGCACGGGAGCTGACAAAGTAAACATACATTGGTTACGATTTTAAGTTTTGGTTGTAATATTATAAGGCTATTGTTACTTTTGGTGCAATGCAAAAACAATGGTGAGATCAATAAATTCTGATATTCATACGGAAAAGAAAAGTGACTCAATTTTTATCAAATTAACATAGTTTAGACAACAAAAATTTGATTTAAACATTCCACAAAAATCAGCATAGACAGACGTTTTTCACCAAGAAGTCGGTTTGATATTAGAAGAAGGTTTGTCTTTAACAAAAGCGGAGTTTTTTATTCGACGTGATGACTTTACAGCAGGTATAATAAAAAAAAATGATGGATTAAAAATTGATAATTAGAATATTACAACACCAACAGCATCTACCTGGCAAGTCGGGTTTCGGTGCTTCTTTGAAAGGAAAGTTGTAAAATGAAATGCAGCTTCAGAGGGAAATTCAGAGGGTAACTTCCATCCAGTGTTTAGCCCCAAACTGTTTGCGGCAATTTTACATCAACACCGTCTTTTGACAACTTTTTACAAAAACAAATATGAAGGTTAAATTTTTGATAAAAGCAATTATTACGACAGTGATTTTTTCTGCAATTTTATTCCTTTGTGCATGGAAAATCAACTATTTCCAAAATTGGAAAAGGCACTAAATCATGGGACAAATTGATATTGGCATTATCGGGTTTGACTTATCTGGCAAGTATTGCTTTGGCAGGATTTGATTCCGGGCATTATCAATGGTCACTAAGTTTTCATTTGAGTATTTATGTTCTCGGAATCGCCTTAACATTAATAGGTCAGGTAATTTTCTTTAAAGCCAGAAAAGAGAATAAATTTTTTTCAAGCGTAGTAAGAATACAAACCGAAAGAGGACATATAGTATGTGATACAGGCATTTACAGAATAGTGCGACATCCGGGATATGCAGGAATGACAATTTCCCTGACTGCAATTCCACTAATTACCTGTTCTTCCGATAGTATTAGCCATTAAACTATTACTTATGAGAACATATTTTGAGGACGAAGCACTAAAAAAAGAACTATTGGGTTATAATGATTATGCACTAAAGACAAGACAACGCCTTATTCCAAAAATATGGTAATTAGTTTTTTTGAAAAATACGGGACAAACAATACAAAAAACTGCAACTAAAACCACCTACGAAATAAACCTTTAAAACCGCAAAACGTTACAAGAACGGAAGAATGTTACCTGAAATCCAATATTGGAAAAAGGAACTATTTTCTTTAACGAATTTAAATCGAAGATATGATTGAGAAAAAATACTTTTCATTCTTTCCATTCCGGCTTTTAAATAACCAATAACCATAAAACCACTATTTAAAAGGTTATTAGACGGAAAAAAAGGGTTTTACAAAGGATATTGTCTGATTTAACGTTGTAATGCGAAATAAACCTTTAATTTTGTGTAATCCATTTTAAAAACTAAAGTTAAAATTTATCACTATGAAAACAGAACAAAGTATTTATTCCGAAGCTAAAGGCTGGGTAAAAAAGAGTGAGAACAATTTGAGTAACATTGC
>CAILKW010000461.1 GCA_903834845.1 uncultured Bacteroidia bacterium
GATACCCTGCCGTTGAGAGCAGAAATAGTACTTTATTGTTTCCCTGAAAAGGTAAAAAGCTCTGTAAAACTATTTCCTTCAGCAAATGCCGATATTAGAAATTTTACTGTGAAAGGGAAAGTTCAAACGGCTCTTGCAATCCGGGACCTGGAAAAAGGTCAGACACAATATTTCAATTTTGACTTTTTTCAGGAAGAAAAGCCTTTACCAGATGCTGCTTTTACTTTGAAAAAAGGAGTGACACCGGTAAATTACGACAACCGTAAAGGAGTTTATACCATTGGAAGTGAAACTGTTGATGGATTTCAACGCCAGTATTTCAATCAGCCAAACGGATATGAAGATGTCAGCTTCAAAGTAAAAAACGATGCTAAACAGCGCAAGATATATATCTGCCAGAAAACACTTAAAGGTGAAGGTATTGTTGAAGGTGGTGTGATTCTTGACGAAACAGGTCATCAATTACCAATTCTCGTGCAGGTATGCAAAAATTTCGCAGGCGAAAAAGAGGAACGTTTCTACAATCCACGCGATACAGCTTTCAGCGAAACGTATTTTCCTCTGTATCTTGAACCTTTTGAAGAACTGGAAATCAGCTCACTTCACCTCTACCAAAACTGGGGAAGGCACATGACAAAACACTGGTCTTCACTGGGATTTTTTATGGATTATTTCCATTCGTCAACTGGTGTTACTGAAACCACATGTTATATCCCATTCAAATTTGGTCATAAAACAGGTATTTCTATTGGTGATTTCAGAGCGATGAGTCAGGAAACATTCTGGGGCGGACAGCCTCAGCACGATAATGTGGCAGGCCATAATTTTCTCACATATTATGATGGTAAACAATGGAATTACTCAGAATATCGTGGAACTACTTACAAAAGTACGGGAGCTAACTGGTGCAACGTGGAGATGGAATACCTTTCATCCGATAGTTGTATTCAACTTTTGTTGGATATTTGGGAAGTGCCGCAGGATGATGAATTGCGCAGCTTTTTCACAGCACGTTATAAGGTTTTGCGCCCTCTGAAAATTGAGGATGCAAAAGCCAATTTTCGGTTCCTTGATATCAGCACCACTCAACAAAGCCTTCGTTATCAGAACTATGCCTTTACAGATGCCAACGGAAATACTATCACCAAACCAATTGATTTTAACCTTAGTCCTTTCTGTGTTAAAGGTACCGAAATCCCATCCGAAAACTCTTTTACTGCCGTATTTGGCGAATCTAAAGGCTCAAATGGTATTATGATCCAAAACTTTAAGTCGAATAGCGGAGTTAAACCTGCATTCTCCATTCAACAAAAAACACATATACCTGAACCAAGAGACACCACTGTAAATGAACACAAAGTTTATACACCCGATTTGCGTAAAGGAGATATCCGCTTTAGTCTTGTCCCGTCAACCGACAGACTTGTTTTAAAACCGGGAGATGAGATTTCAATTTCTGGCTTTTGGTTGCCTTACGGCGAAGAGAACGGAGCAAAGACTCCTTCACGCGAAATAATAGCCTACGGAAAAGATCAACCACGTATTTTGACTGCGCAAAAAGGTTATGTGCTAAACAATTTTCCGGCAATTATTATGGTCGAAAATAATGAGGCACAATTTACTATGAAAGGTGGCCTGAATGTTTTACCAATTATAGCAACCGGTTTGAAAAGTTATCGCTATCCTGCTTTGTATGAAAAAATCGGTGACAATTGGGAATTAATACAGATGAATCATAATAATTCATTCGATGGAATGCAGCTCTTTTGCGATAAAGACGGAAAATTCGGTGCCGTTTTTCTTGTCCGCACAAATGGGGAAGCCCGCGAATTCAGAATAAAATCCAATGAACCTTATACTGATTACGCAAAGATTGAAATTCAGCCAAAACAATCATCAGTAGCCGAAATATCCATCAACAACCCTTTTGAAAAACTTCCGGTAAGTTTGGTAATTGATAATCAGATATTTGCTAAACCGATTCAGTGGAGTGAAAGTGAAGGAAAATCATTCTGGTACAGCAATTTTGCAAAAGATACAATTTCTGGTGCAAGGGTTACGGGCTTCAAAGATCAGGTTGATGTTCAGTATTGGTGGGAAAACAATCGAAATGATAACATGACCCGTTTCCCAAAATTTGAATTGAAGACAGGTGTCAATTTACTTTCGGGAAAGCTTAAAATTTTTGTGTATAATAATGGTCAATTAGCAGAATATAAAGATATTAAAAAAGCAACAGCCTTTGAAACCACTGAATTAAGTTTAGGAGTTAAACCGGGTGTCATCGTTTTGTATAATTCCGAACTGGATTACTGTATGGCACTTTCATTTAAAAATGCCTCATCCGTTTTTATCAAAAAAAATAGTATTGGTGTAATAATGTCGAAGCAGAATTGTCCGCAAAACCGGAGAAAAGTAATGGAGGGAAATGTTTACATGCTGAAAGGAAATCCTGCCGGACTTCAACATATTATCGAACAGCAACTACCGGTATGGAAACAACCTGATAAAAATTAATACTTTTATAAATATTTGATTATGAAATCTTTTATTTCAATAATATTTCTTGTAACAGTAATGTTGTTTCATTCGGGGGCAGCAACTATAATTCTGACCAGTGATAAACAATTGAACGATCTTCTGGATCCCGATAAGAAAATTGACCTCTCCACCGGTAAAGACAAAAGATTCGCAAGCCTGAGAGAAATCTGTGAATCATCCCAAAAAAGGGGTGACAAAATATTAACAATTGCATTTGATGAATTTTTCAGACAATACAGAGAACAGGCAGGCACTGAACGCCGGTTAAGACCCGACATGGATGAATATATTGATAAGATCAAATTAATCGGCGATTTTGCTTCCAAATATGGTATGGGAATAGGTCTTAGTTTGCTCAGTCCCCTTGAGTTAGGTCTTGCTTATAAAAATAACACAGGCGAGAGCGGCCGATGGGTAAATTATAAAGTAGGATACCGCGACCCAACTTCAGGAAAGTTCAGCCTTCAGATGTGGCAACAGTTATCGTGGACAAATAACAAAGGTAAATTTGAAATAAAACTAAAGAATGTAAGAGCTTTTGCTTTTCGTGAAGCAATTGTAGGAAGTAGTCCTTTTAAAGCAGTATCGCCCGATGATATTATTGAAATACAGGGAGTTGGATATGAAGCTCTCGATTCGGTCAAAGTACAGCCAACCGGCGAATTGTGGGTCGGTACAACTTCAACCGAAACCCGTGACATGGTTTTCGAATCTCGTAATATACGGGTTTATTACGATGGAAAATTACAGCTGAAAGGTTACAACCGAGTAATGGTTCTGATGGAATACGACACCCCTGAGATGGACTATTTCAGTCCTGAGGCAACACCATTCCTGAATAATCTGCTTAAAAAGTATCATGATAAAGGGATTAACCTTGTTTCGCTCTATTCCGATGAAATGCATATTCAGCAGGATTGGTATTATTTTGTTCACCACGAAAACGGACAATTCAACATCAGATACCTGACAAAGAATTTTTCCAAAGTTTATCAGGAAAAATTCGGACAACAATTTGAAGATAAACACCTTTTGTATTTTGCTTATGGTTCTCCTTTTTTTGAAACCGGTGCCAAAGCCGTCCGTAACTTACAATATGTGATGGGTTCACAACCTGAGGAAATCCATGAAACATTCCTTCTGCGCGACCGCTATTACAAAATGCTAAATCACGATGTGGCCGATCTGTTTAAAAAGGCAAAAGAATATGCTGAGTCACTTTTTGGCAGGGTGCTTGAAACCAATGGACATTCCTCCTGGGCCGAAAGTCCGACCATAGATCTTTGGGATACCGAAAAACTACGGGAAAATGCCGCTAAATACGAATATACTTCAAATTACGTGTGGGGAAATACTGTTCAGCAAGCATCCGCAGCCTGTTACGACTATTTTAAATGGGGCGAATACCTTGAACCTACAGGCAACGATTTTGCCGAGTGTGGTTGGATGGATCGTAATTATTATGGTGCTGCAATGGGGGCATCAATTGGTGTAATTAACAAATTTCCAAATGCTTACATAGCAGCCTGGGGAATGCCTGACAAGTCACACAAATGGAAATCGGCTACAAATAGTGCCTTTGGTGCAAGAGACGGATCAACCGCCAACCAGATTACAGGTGGTGTACACCGCGATATAGAAGTATTGATTCTCTATCCGATGAATCTTGTAGCAGTCGAAGAACGGTTTGGAAGCTGGATGACCCAATATGCGTACGCAAATTATCTGACAGCTGAAAAGTTGATTGAAATGGGTAAAATTACAGATGACGGTTTTATTAAAGTCGGTGAAAAGAAATATCGCACTCTCGTGGCTGTCTTTGAACCACTTCCCGCTGAAGGTTTGTTGAAAATGATGCGACAGTTTGCCGAAAAAGGTGGAAATGTAATTTGGTGCGGGCCTCCTCCCCTATTAAGTGGCAACGGGAAAAACAGTACATCCGAATGGCAACAGCTTTTCGGAGTAAATTATGTTTTTGACCAATACATGGGAGAAATTGCTTCAGGCCGAAAGATTACTTTTATCAACAGCTTTGCCAAAATCCCCGAACAGACAATTCTGACCGATTTTATTGTTGACCGTATTTATCCTGTTATTGCCGGAAAACAATGTGAAATACTTGCCCAATCAGGCGAAAAAGTTTTAGGTACAAGAGTTACAACAGGAAAAGGCACAACCTGTTATTTTGGATTCAGGCCACGCGATGACCAATCCGCAAGTCTTGGTTACGAAACCAGAACATTATTTGAAATACTCAATTTCAGTGGGGCATATACAGGCACCGGCAAATTTTCGCAGGTCAACGATAATCCTACCGTTATTTCACGAACTACCGACTACCTTGCTACTCGCTTTCCTAATGGCAGCACAATGATTGTCAGACATTACCGCACTCATGCTGAAACCTGGGACGGTGGATTCTCACGAAGCAAGGAGGCAGATGAAAAGGCCCTGGCTCTAAATCCAATGCCAACAGATACCATGATTCTAACCGGGTTGAAAGTTAATGGACACACCCTGACTTATAACGGTCGCCTTTTACTTGCCTTCAGGACAGACGCTGCCAATAAGATGATAGCTTTTGAAGGTCATAGTGCCAAGGAAGTAATGATAGACGGTATCCTGCATCAATTTGCCGTAAAACCCTTTGAAACAATAGCTTTTGCTCCCGAAAACAATCAGTCTGGCCAATATTTTGCAATCCTGAAAGGTGATGGAAATATAAAACTTCCTATCCCGTTTACAATCGGTAATAAACTAAAGATTACTACATCCGATAATAAAAATATCCCATTTCGGGTAGTAAATGGTCAGATTGAACTAATTGTTACTCCCGACATTTCCGGTAAAAGACTAAAGATAATACTGTGAATATATTGAAGACTTTAAAAGAGATAGACAAAATTTGAAAAACTTAAATGACACAAGAAATATGTAACTTTGAGGCAAAATTAAAAAGTGAAACAGTGAAAGAATTTAATACATCGGGACCCAATATTGCTGAACAACATTATACAATAGAAAGAACAGGTTTAATAAATAAAGGAATTAAACTTGTTGAAAAAGAAAGATATTTCACAATATGGGCACCGCGTCAAACGGGGAAAAGTACCTATTTCAGGCAACTTGCAGAAAAATTATTGGAATTGGGATATTTGGTGGCATATATCAATTTCGAGAATTTTAAGGAAGAGAAAATTCAGACTTTCATAAGAAGTTTTAAACGAAATATTAATGAATTTTGGAGTACTAAATACGAATTTGAAACGATACCAGAGTTTTTTGAACAAATTCAATCTCAGAATCAAGGAAAATGTGTATTAATAATTGATGAAGTTGAAGGTATTAATAAAGAATATTTTGGAACATTTTTGCACTCAATCAGAAATGCCTATCATTCTCGTGAAAACCATAGTTTAAAAAGCGTAATTCTAGTTGGCGTTTCAAATATTGTTGGCGTTGTGAGCGATAATGCGAGTCCGTTTAATATTGCCGATAATTTAAACGTTCCATATTTTACTAATGAAGAAGTTTTTGAACTTTTAGGACAACATGAAACTGAGACTGGTCAACTATTTGAAGAAAAAGTAAAACAGAAAATTTGTCAGATTACTGCAAACCAACCTGGATTGGTGAACGGATTTGCAATGAAATTAGTAGAAGACTATCAGAGTAAAAAAATTATAACATATAATGACTATCTGAAAGTTGAAGATTGGTATTTGCGAATAGCTATTGATAAAAACTTTGCAAATATTCTGAATAAAGCTAAAGAAGAGCGAAAATTCGTTGAACGTTTATTATTTACCGAAGAAAAAATCCCTTTTAAGATTGACAGAGAAAGTATTAAGCTTCTGCATACAAACGGATTAATAAAAGACGATGGAAACGGATATGTTACTTTTTGGGTGCCATTTTACAAAAAACGGTTGTACGATGCTTTTTATCCTTATTCCAACGGCGAAAAGACAAGTATATTACGAAGCATTGCCGTAAGTGAACTTTTTGACGTAAACAACAAACTTAAGCTTGATAAACTAATCGCAGGGTACAAAGAATTTGTAAAAAGACGTGGTTTTAATGTATTTAGGGATAAAGACGAAAACGGAAAATATCAATCAATAAAGGAAAGTGCTTTGATTTACAGCTTTGAAACCTATATTCAGGCATTTTTGCAAGTCGTTGACGGTAAAAGTTATCGTGAAGCCGACACAGGATTAGGGAAAAGTGATTTGATAATAAATGTAAACTCAGAGGAATACATAATTGAAACAAAGATTTACTATTACGAAAGTCAGTTTTTAAATGGCAAAAAACAACTTGCCTATTATTGTCAAAGTTTGGGACTTAGTAAAGGAATTTATCTGGTTTTTTGTCCAAATGATGTAAACTATTCAAAATCAATAATCGAGCAGACCGAAACTATCGAAATTCCCAAAGAGCCCGCACAAACTGTCGAGATAACAACCTTTTTGATAGATTTTGATGATACAAAATGGTAACCACAATAATATCAAATACATAACTCATTATAGGGTTTTCTTTAGTGATAGCCTCACTTCAAGTGAGACTATCACTATCCGTGATTGTTACAGGAGTTTTGTTTAGCTCCATAGGAGCGAAATATCGGTAATAAAAATTGAGCATCCCCCAAAAAAGCTCCGTAGGAGCGAAACAATTAAAATGCCATCGTTTCTGTTTTACAGTTATAAATTCACGTTCGACCCTCTCAGGGTCGCGGGCATGGTGGATTTACATTTCTTTCCATAGATTCCATCTATGGCTATTTACGTTCGACCCTTTCAGGGTCGGTGGGCTGGCGGGTTTACGTCTTTTTCAATAGATTCTATCTATGGCTATTGACGTTCGACCCTTTTAGGGTCGTGAAAAGGAACATTCATGACATCCTAACTACGAAGTAGTTAAACGTAAATAGC
>CAILKW010000462.1 GCA_903834845.1 uncultured Bacteroidia bacterium
AGAATCGGTAGCCATTGAAATAATTCCAGTGCTGAATTGTGTCATTGGCTTACTGGTAACCGGCATTGCTTCTATTACCTTAATGACGTGATATGGCACATGACTTCGATTTAACCATTCAGTACTCAACTTCATAGTATCTTCAAGCGATGGGATTTCTCCAAGTAACATCAAGTAGAACAATCCCTCAGGAAGAGGCTCTCCTTCGGGACTAATTTTTGGAAGCTTTTGTTGAAGCTCCGGAATTGAGTAACCACGATATCTTATACCGTATTCCGGATCAAGTTTTGAAGTGACGGTCAGCAAGCTCGTCATCCCCTTCATTCCAGTAAGGATTTGATCAATATTGACAGATTCAACAACAGTATTACCAAATTCACTGATAAGCCGTTTAACAACAGCGCGCTCTTTCTCACCCTTCTCAAGTAGCTTTTTCTTAATGTAGTCCATAAGATTATCTAATAGTTTGTCCAAAAATATGTATTATTTAAACACGAATTTGTATTTAATAAGTAATCGTAAAAATTTAACAAAGAGAAATAGAAAAGGTTGAGAAACTAAAGAAAAAAAACAAAAAAAGGGCAACTTTTGTTGCCCTTTTTAATAATACATAATCCCCTATTCTGTTTTCTCTTCGTTGCCACTAACTGACGCTGGTGATTCAGAGTTTTTAGCTACTGTTTTCGATGAAGTACCACCTTTTTTCGATGAGGTGTCAGAAACAACGTTATCGCTCTTTTTTCTTGATCTACGTTTCTTGCTAACCTCTTTCTTGCTGGTTGACAACATATTCTCATTATAATCAACCAACTCAATAAGGCACATTTCTGCATTATCACCAATACGATTACCGGTTTTCAAAATTCTTGTATAGCCTCCCGGGCGATCACCGATTTTTAAAACGATATCACGGAAGAGCTCTGTGACAATTTCTTTGCTTTGCAGCAGACTGAAAACTTCGCGACGATTGTGTGTTGTATCACTTTTTGCCCGGGTAAGAATTGGCTCCACATAAACACGCAACGCTTTCGCTTTAGCTAATGTTGTGTTAATTCTTTTGTGGAGTAAAAGCGAATTCGCCATATTGGAGAGCATAGCGTGCCGGTGCGAACTAGTTCTGCCTAAATGATTGAAACTTTTTCTATGTCTCATTTCTATTATTCCTTGTCTAATTTATACTTACTGATATCCATCCCGAAACTCAAACCGAGGTTAACCAATAAATCGTCCAATTCTGTCAATGATTTCTTTCCAAAATTGCGGAATTTCAACAAATCGTTACGATTATAAGTTACCAATTCACCAAGAGTATCAACATCGGCTGCTTTAAGGCAATTTAGAGCTCTTACAGACAGATCAAGATCAATCAACCGATTTTTCAGAAGTTGCCGCATGTGAAGAATTTCTTCATCGAATTCCTCATTTGAAAACTTCTCATCAGAGTCAATTGTAATTTTCTCATCGGAAAATAGCATAAAATGATAAATCAGAATCTTAGCTGCTTCCTTTAAGGCATCTTTTGGATAAATAGATCCGTCGGTGGTTATTTCAATCAACAATTTCTCGTAGTCTGTTTTCTGTTCGACACGATAGTTCTCAATTTCATACTTCACATTTTTTATCGGTGTGAAAATAGAGTCTATCGGAATAACACCAAACTCGTCATCGGACGGTTTATTCTCAACACCAGGTACATATCCACGTCCTTTTTCGATGGAAAGCTCGATTTGAAGTTTCACCTCAGGCTCCATATTGCATATTAACAATTCCGGATTTAGAACTCTGAAACCCGTAACGAAATTATTAACATCACCAGCTTTAAATTTACCCTGACCGAAAATGGTCACTGACACTTTTTCGCTGTCGAAGTCATCTACTATCTTTTTGAACCGGATTTGTTTCAGATTAAGGATCATCTCGGTCACATCCTCAATTACTCCGGGGATTGTACAAAACTCATGCTCTACACCTTCAATTTTTATCGTTGTAATTGCGTACCCTTCTAAAGACGATAATAAAATCCTACGTAGCGCATTTCCAATTGTAATACCATATCCAGGCTCAAGGGGACGAAACTCAAATTTACCGATCTTATGATCCGACTCAATCATGACCACCTTTTCCGGCTTCTGGAAAGCTAAAATTGCCATAAACCTAAAATTATTTTATTTCGAATACAATTCGACTATTAATTGCTCCTTTATTATTTCCGGAATCTCTTCACGGCTAGGAACATTCAAAAACCTGCCAGATTTGGCTTCGTTATCCCATTCGAGCCACGAATATCTGTTGTGGCGGTGTGTAGAAAGAGCGTCGGTAATCGCTACAAGCGATTTCGATTTCTCACGAACACTGACAACTTCTCCGGGGCGAAGTGTATAAGAAGGTATATTTACTACCGATCCGTTGATAACAATGTGTTTATGTGAAACTAACTGACGAGCTGCTGCCCTACTTGGTGCAATACCTAGACGATAAACAACATTATCAAGCCTACTCTCAAGAAGTTGTAGAAGAACCGTACCAGTTACACCTTTATGTGAATGTGCTTTTTCAAAGAGATTACGAAACTGTCTCTCAAGAACTCCATACATGTACTTTGCTTTTTGTTTTTCACGCAATTGAGTTCCGTACTCTGAAACTTTTTTCCGGCGTTTGCTGTTTCCATGCATTCCCGGAGGATAGTTTTTGTGTTCAAAAGCTTTATCGGGGCCATAAATTGCCTCCCCGAACTTTCTGGAAATTTTGGACTTTGGACCAATATATCTTGCCATTTGATTTTTACGTTTAAAAGTGCCTGTTAATTATACACGACGACGTTTAGGAGGACGGCATCCGTTATGTGGTAATGGAGTTACATCAACAATTTCAGTTACCTGAATTCCTACATTTGCCATCGCACGAATAGCTGACTCACGTCCGTTTCCTGGTCCTTTGACGTAAACTTTTACCTTGCGTAACCCAAGATCAAAAGCAGTTTTGGCACACTCCTCAGAAGCTGTTTGAGCCGCATAAGGTGTATTTTTCTTTGAGCCTCTAAACCCCTTTTTACCAGCAGAGGACCAAGAAATTACTTCGCCATTGTTGTTAGTCATCGAAATGATGATATTATTAAAAGAAGAAGACACATGAGCCTGACCTACAGGTTCGATGTTTACAACTCTTTTCTTCGATACTCCAGTCTTTTTTGCCATTTTTTACTTAAAATTATTTAGTGGCTTTTTTCTTATTTGCAACTGTTTTCTTCCTGCCTTTACGAGTTCTGGCGTTGTTCTTTGTACTCTGCCCACGAACCGGTAAACCAATACGATGACGAATTCCACGGTAGCATCCAATATCCATCAACCTTTTGATTGACATCTGAAATTCAGACCGCAACTCACCCTCTACCTTGTAACTATCAGTAATAACTTTACGAATCGCCCCTAACTGCTCATCGTTCCAGTTGCTTACTTTGATATTTTTATCAACGCCAGCTTTTTCCAGAATCATCTGTGAGCGGCTACGGCCTACCCCATAAATATAAGTCAAGGCTATTTCGCCTCTCTTATTATTTGGTATATCTACGCCAACTATACGAGCCATTTTCTTATACGAATTAAAAAACTTTATAAAATTAACATATTATCCCTGACGTTGTTTAAACTTCGGATTTTTTTTGTTGATAACGTAGAGACGGCCCTTACGGCTGACAATTTTACAATCTGCACTACGTTTCTTAATAGATGCCCTTACTTTCATTTTCCTACGCTTTAATTTTTGTATCTGAAAGATATCCTCCCTTTGCTCAAGTCGTAAGGAGACATTTCAACCTTTACCTTGTCACCAGGTAGAATTTTTATATAGTGCATGCGCATCTTACCCGAGATATGGGCCGTGATAACATGACCATTTTGTAATTCCACCCTGAACATTGCGTTCGACAATGCTTCAATAATGGTTCCGTCTTGTTCTATAAATGCTTGTTTTGACATAGAAACTTATTACTTCTCCAAAATTCTGTAATGTATTGAAAGACCTTTAACTATTGCTTTTCGCTCACAGAGCGACTTAAAAAAACGTTCACAAAATTAATGAGATATCTGATATTATATAATACCTTGGTATAAATAAAATAAAACATCAATTATTGCATAAAAACTGATGGTTTCGCTTTGCCGCGCTTGCTTAACGGTAGATAAGATGAAAAACAATCGTAACGAAACAATTTTTACAGAGCGGAAACTTCGAAAAAACAGATAGCCCTGATAAAAACAAATACTAAATTTTAACCACGAACCTCAAAAATCTTTCACAGAACGTATCAGTAGAATTCTTTTTTATTGAATTACAACTAATTATATATTGCTTTTCAGCTAACTTGCGAATTTGAAAAACGCTTGTTAAATTATGAACCCTTTATTTTACAGGGATTCCAACAAATCATACGCCGGAACGTCCTTTAATACGTCCGGATTTCAGTAATCCATCGTAATGCCGCATCAACAAATGGCTTTCAATTTGCTGAAGTGTATCCAGTATTACACCTACGAGTATAAGCAACGATGTTCCTCCAAAGAAATGCGCAAATTCAGAATTTACTCCAAGCATCATTGCAAATGCAGGAAGGATAGTAATAAGCCCAAGAAATATAGAACCAGGAAGAGTAATTCTCGACATAACTGTATCAAGATACTCAGCTGTTTTCTTACCAGGTTTAATACCAGGAATAAATCCCCCATTCTTCTTCATATCTTCTGACATCTGATTTGGATTTACAGTAATGGCAGTGTAGAAGTACGTGAATACGATAACCATCAGAAACATTACAAAATTATACCAAAAACCAGTATAATCTGAGAATCGTTGCATCATACTGTTAAGCGTATTTGAAGAAAACAACCCAGCCAGACTGATAGGAACGAACATGATTGCTTGCGCAAAAATGATCGGCATTACACCTGCAGCATTAACTTTAAGAGGTATATATTGCCTTACTCCTCCATACTGACGATTTCCAACAATACGTTTCGCATATTGAACAGGAACTTTTCTTGTTCCCTGAACCAAAAGTATAGTTGCAGCAATAACAAAAAGGAAAATAATCAATTCGATAATAATCATTATAAAACCTTTTCCCTGTTCAGCAAGACGACTTGCAAATTCTTGCACCAAAGAGTGAGGAAGGCGTGCAATAATACCGATCATGATGATCATTGAGATTCCGTTTCCAATACCTTTGTCCGTGATCCGTTCGCCGAGCCACATAATAAACATCGAGCCGGCTGCTAACACAATTGTTGAACTAACATTAAAGGAAAAACTGCCCATTACAAAAGCGGATTCAGGAAGCTGGAATCGCAGGTTAGCAAGATATGCCCAACCCTGAAAAACCAGAATAATTACAGTAAGATATCGTGTCATCTGATTAATCTTGCGACGACCAGACTCTCCTTCCTTTTGTAACCGCTGAATGTACGGAACAGCAAAACCTAAAAGTTGTATAACAATCGAGGCGCTGATGTAAGGCATAATACCCAAAGCAAATATTGAAGCATTGGAAAAAGCTCCCCCCGAGAACATATTTAGTAACCCAAGAATCCCATCCGCTCCTTGGCTTCTGAGAGCCTCGAAGTTTGCAGGATTAGGATCGATACCCGGAAGAATAACGAACGAGCCAAAGCGGTAAACAGCAAGTAACAAAAGTGTCAATCCAAGCCGTAACCTTAAATCCTCAATCTTATAGATGTTCTTAAGAGTCTCGATTAGTTTTTTCATCCAATTTATAGTATTTCAGTAGTTCCTTCCAGTTTCTCAATCGCCTGTTTTGCACTTTTTGAAAAAGCATGAGCTTTAACATCAAGTTTCAATTTCAATTCACCGTTACCAAGTATTTTAACCTTGTCATTTTTACCAACAAAACCGGCATCCTGAAGAGATTGAAAATCAATAACTGTTAGACTGTTTTCTTCAGCTATTTCCTGTAAAGAACTTAGATTAATCCCTTTGAAATCAACCCTATTTACGTTTTTAAATCCGAATTTCGGAACGGTGCGCTGCAGAGGCATCTGACCGCCTTGAAAACTGCGCTTTGATTTGTAACCAGCTCTCGATTTAGCTCCTTTATGTCCGCGCGTTGATGTTCCACCATGACCTGAACCTTGTCCACGTCCGATCCGTTTCTCTTTTTTAGTAGAACCTTCTGCCGGTTTTAAGTTATGTAATTCCATATCTAAAGAATATTATTCGTTAACTTCTTCAACCCTTAAAAGGTGTTGTAGTTTTCTTACCATACCTAAAACTTCAGGGACAGCCTCGTGTTGAACCGGACGGTTCAACTTGCCAAGTCCCAAAGCCTCTATTATTTTCTTTTGAGCCTTCGATGCGCCTATCGCACTCTTGTACTGTGTAATACGAACTTTTGCCATTTTTGTTTTAAATTATCCGTTAAACACTTTGTCCAGAGCCACGCCACGATGTTCAGCTACAGTATAGGCATCGCGCAATTCGAGCAATGCTGCAAATGTGGCCTTAACCAAGTTGTGAGGGTTAGACGATCCTTTTGATTTGGCCAAAATGTCATGTACACCAACACTTTCAAGTACGGCACGCATAGCACCACCAGCCTTAACACCTGTTCCTGAAGAAGCAGGTTTAAGTAAAACGTTAGCTCCACCAAATTTAGCTTCTTGTGTGTGCGGTATCGTTCCGTTAATTACCGGAACTTTTACGAGATTTTTCTTTGCAGCGTCAACACCCTTGGCGATGGCAGCTGTTACTTCACTGGCTTTACCAAGACCCCAGCCTACAATTCCGTCTTCGTTGCCAACAACGACGATAGCTGAAAAGCTGAATGTTCTACCTCCTTTGGTGACTTTTGTAACACGGTTAATAGCTACTAACCTGTCTTTAAGCTCGAGATCGCTGGTTTTAACTTTTTTAATATTTTTCGCCATAATGCTTAGAATTTTAAACCTCCTTCACGTGCTGCCTCAGCAACTGCCTTAACACGTCCATGATATAAATAACCGCCACGGTCAAATTTACAAACATTGATACCAGCTGCAAGTGCTTTTTCTGCCGCAAGCTTGCCAACAAGAGCAGCTTTTTGGGTTTTCGTACCTGTCACAGCAGCAATATCTTTATTCAATGAAGAAACTGACAGTATGGTTTTTCCCGCTACATCGTCAACAAACTGAACAGAAATCTGTGCATTGCTGCGAAATACGCTCAAGCGGGGAACCTCGTTAGTACCGGAAACTACTTTTCTGATTCGTTTGCGGATTCTTTCTCTTCTTTCTAATTTTGTGAGAGCCATAACTATAAAGTCAATTATTTTTTAGAAGCCGTTTTACCAGCTTTACGACGAAGTTTTTCGCCAACAAATTTAACACCTTTCCCTTTATAAGGCTCAGGTGAACGGAATGATCTGATTTTAGCTGCCACATGTCCGATCAATTGCTTATCGGTACTGTTGAGTGTTATAATCGGATTACTTCGTTTTTCAGTAACTGCTACCACCTTAACTTCGGAAGGGATTTGCAAATAAGTATGATGCGAAAGACCCAACACCAGATCTAAAACCTGATTCTGAGCATCTGCACGATAACCTACTCCCACCAATTCCAGCTTTATCTGATAACCTTTAGACACTCCAATAACCATGTTATTAAGAAGCGAACGGTACAAACCATGCATAGCACGGTGACGTTTCTGCTCAGTTGGACGTTTCACTAAAATCTGAGAAGCTTCAACAGCAACCTCGATATCTGCATCAACCTTCTGAGTAAGTGACCCTAGCGGACCTTTAACGGTAACGAGGTTTTCAGTGCTCACGTTTATCGTTACTCCTGCAGGGATTTCAATCGGTAGTTTTCCTATCCTTGACATTGTAATTCCTCGTTAATTAATAAACAAAACATAAAACTTCACCACCTACATTCAAATCTTTCGCTTCTTTGTCGGTAATAACACCTTTTGAAGTTGAGATAATTGCAACACCGAGGCCATTCAATACACGCGGAATTTTATCTGTATCACAGTAACTGCGAAGACCGGGTTTTGAAGCACGCTTCAGCGATTTTATCGCTGATGTACCATCGGCAGGATGATACTTCAGGGCAATTTTTATACTTCCCTGATAGTTAACACTGTCATCGAATTTATAATTTAGGATATACCCTTTTTCCTTAAGAATTTTGGTAATCTCTTTTTTAATGTTCGATGCAGGAATTTCAACGACTTTATGCTTTGCCTTAATGGCATTTCTAAGTCGTGTGAGATAATCTGCAATAGGATCTGTCATCTTTGCAATAAATTTAAACGATTACCAACTAGCTTTTTTAATTCCAGGGATTAAACCGGCAGATGCCATTTCGCGAAATTGAATACGCGAAACGCCAAACTGGCGCATATATCCTTTAGGACGCCCTGTCAACTTACAGCGATTATGCATACGGATCGAAGCTGAATTGCGCGGCAACTTGCTCAAACCAATGTAATCTCCTTCCGCTTTTAGACGGGCTCTTTTTTCTGCATACCTTTCAACAAGCTTAGCGCGCTTTACCTCGCGGGCTTTTAATGATTCTTTAGCCATATCATTTAATTCTTTTTTGTGTTCTTGAAAGGTAATCCAAATTTCTTGAGAAGTGCGTAACCCTCTTCATCAGTATTTGCTGAAGTCACAAATGTTATGTTATAACCATTCATTTTGGTCACTTTATCAAGCACTATTTCGGGGAAAATAATCTGTTCGGTAACTCCGAGTGTGTAATTTCCTCTTCCGTCAAACTTGTCTCCTATACCTTTAAAATCACGGATTCGTGGTAATGCAATACAAACAAGTCTTTCAAGAAACTCGTACATCTTATCGCTACGCAAAGTAACTCTTACACCGATAGGCATTTTTTTGCGAAGCTTGAAATTTGCGATATCTTTCTTTGAAATTGTAGTAACAGCCTTTTGTCCTGTAATAGTGGTAAGCTCTTCTACAGCTACTTCCATAATTTTTTTATCAGCAATAGCAGAACCAACTCCTTGGTTGATTATTATTTTCTCAAGATGAGGAACCTGCATAACGGACTTGTATCCGAATTCTTTCTGCATTACAGGAACGATCTCCTCGCGATATTTCTGCTTTAATGTAGGTGTGTAGCCCATTACTTAATCTCCTCCCCTGATTTTTTTGAATAGCGAACCAATTTTCCCTTTTTGTCTAGGCGGCGACCAATGCGAGTTGGTTTGCCTGTTTTAGGATCTTTCAACATCAGGTTTGAAACATGAATAGTAGCTTCCTGCTTGATGATACCACCCTGAGGACTTTTAGCGTTGGGTTTGGTGTGTTTTGACACCATGTTAACCCCTTGCACAATAGCACGGTCATCTTCACGGACAACTTCAAGAACTTTTCCTTCCTGCCCTTTTGAGTTGCCGGCAATTACCACTACCGTGTCTCCTTTTTTTATGTGTAACTTTTTCTGCATGGTCTAAATGTATTAAAGTACTTCAGGAGCCAATGAGACGATTTTCATGAAATTGTCACGTAACTCACGTGCAACCGGTCCAAAAATACGGGTACCCCGCATTTCACCGGCCGCATTCAGCAGCACGATAGCATTATCATCAAACCTAATATACGATCCATCGGCACGACGAACTTCTTTGGAAGTACGCACTACTACTGCTTTTGAAACGGTACCTTTCTTCATATCACTTCCAGGCAGGGCATTTTTAACAGTCACAACAATTTTGTCTCCGACAGTGGCATACCGCTTACGAGTCCCTCCTAAAACACGGATAACTAAAGCTTCTTTGCCGCCACTGTTATCTGCGACTGTACAACGTGATTCTTGCTGTATCATGGCTACTTCGCTCTTTCTAAAATTTTAACTAATCTCCATCCTTTCTGTTTCGACAGAGGACGTGTTTCCATTATTAATACGGTATCGCCTGGGTTGCAATCATTTTTTTCGTCATGAGCGTAGAATTTTGTTGTCCTGTTTACGAATTTTCCGTAAATCGGATGTTTTTCTTTACTTTTCTGCGCAACAACAATAGTTTTCTCCATTTTGCTACTTACAACAACACCAATACGCTCTTTCCGAAGATTCCTTGTTTCCATATCCATAATTAATTTTCAAGTTGTCGTTTACGTAATTCGGTATTCAGACGAGCGATATTCTTTCGGGTAAACCGTATTTTCATAGGATTCTCAAGTGGATTAACACTATGGTTCAATCGCATACGCACTAATTCCTCTTTTGTATTAAGAATCCTTTCTATGATTTCGGCTGTTGTTAACTCTATGATCTCAGAATTTTTCATTATTCAATAATTGAAGATTCAACAAAATCGCGTCTAACAACAAATCTGGTAGTTACAGGCAGTTTTTGCGCTGCCAGACGTAACGCCTCTTTAGCCAGATCGAATGGAACTCCCTCGATCTCGATAATAATGCGTCCTGGAGTGATAGTTGCAACAAATCCTTCAGGAGCACCTTTCCCTTTGCCCATACGAACCTCAGCTGGTTTTTTGGTAATTGGTTTATCAGGGAAAATACGAATCCAAATCTGCCCTTGACGCTGCATATGTCGCGTTACCGCAACCCTGGCCGCCTCTATCTGACGACCGGTAATCCATGCTGTTTCCAGACATTTAATACCAAAAGAACCAAATGATAACTGATTTCCGCGTTGTGCGTTTCCTTTCAGTTTGCCCTTTTGTACTCTTCTAAATTTAACTTTTTTTGGCTGTAACATCTTGTTTTACTTTGTCGATGGTTACTTTTTACGTTTTTTAAACCCACCTTTACCGGGAGCCGGTGCAGGACGATTCGGTCCACGTTGTTGCTGTACAGATTGACCTACATTCGGTGAGAGATCGCGTTTGCCATAAATTTCACCGCGACATATCCACACTTTAACACCTATCAAACCTGTTTTAGTCATTGCCTCGGCAAGAGCATAGTCAATGTCGGCTCTAAGAGTGTGCAAAGGTGTCCTTCCATCTTTATACATTTCAGAGCGAGCCATTTCGGCACCGTTCAGACGACCTGAAACCTGTACCTTAATTCCATCTGCACCCATACGCATAGTAGATGCAATCGACATTTTTGTTGCGCGACGATAGGCTATTTTGCCTTCTACTTGTCGGGCAATATTACTGGCAACGATTTGTGCATCAAGTTCCGGACGTTTGATTTCATATATATTGATCTGAACATCCTTTTTAGTGATCTTTTTAAGCTCTTCTTTTAGCTTATCAACTTCCTGACCACCTTTACCAATAATAATACCAGGTCTTGAAGTGTGAACAGTTATGGTAATAAGCTTTAATGTGCGCTCAATGATGATCCTTGATATGCTTGCTTTTGAAAGCCGAGCATTCAGATAACCTCTGATTTTGTGGTCTTCGACCAGTTTATCACCATAATCGTTACCTCCGAACCAGTTGGAATCCCATCCTCTGATGATTCCAAGCCTCATAGAAATCGGATTTACTTTTTGTCCCATACTATTATTTCGTATTTTCTTCTACAACATTTTTACTTGCCAACCGGACAGTTACGTGATTCGAACGTTTTCTTACACGATGTCCGCGACCCTGCGGAGCAGGACGGAGACGTTTAAGCATTCGTCCTGAGTCAACGAAAACTTCCTGCACGTATAGGTTGCTTTCTTCAAGTCTAACCCCTTCATTTTTTGCCTGCCAGTTGGCAATGGCTGAAAGAAGAAGTTTCTCTACTCTGCGTGAAGCCTCTTTTGAGGAAAACTTCAAAACGTCAAGTGCACGATTTACCGCCATTCCACGAACCATATCGGTAACAAGGCGCATCTTACGCGGCGAAGTTGGGCATTCGCGCAGAACAGCCTGAAATCTCTCTTTCTTTGCTTTATTCAGCAATTCAGCGCTTTTCTTTTTTCTAGAACCCATCTTGGTACTTTTTACTTCTATTATACATTTCCGCGTTCATGGCTTATCTTTTTTTGTTACCACCATGTCCCCTGAAGGTGCGGGTAGGAGCAAATTCGCCTAATTTATGTCCAACCATATTTTCAGTAACATATACAGGAATAAACTTATTCCCGTTGTGTACTGCTATGGTATGACCGACAAAATCAGGTGAAATCATTGAATGTCTTGCCCATGTTTTAACTACCGACTTTTTATCTGCTTCATTAAGAACCAGAACTTTTTTCTCTAACTTAAAGTCAATAAAAGGGCCTTTTTTTAGCGAACGACTCATAATCTACTTTTCAATTAATTTTAGTGATTACTTTTTCCTACGTTCAATGATATACCTGCTTGAAGCTTTTTTCTTCGAACGGGTTTTGAAACCCTTCGCAAGTAATCCTTTACGTGAACGTGGGTGACCACCGGAAGCACGGCCTTCTCCACCACCCATTGGGTGATCGACAGGGTTCATAACGACACCGCGAACCCGAGGACGACGTCCTAGCCAACGGCTTCTACCGGCTTTACCTGATCTTTCAAGGCCATGATCTGAGTTTCCAACGGTACCAACCGTTGCACGGCATGTAACAAGTACCATTCGTGATTCACCAGACGGGAGTTTAATGATGGCGTATCGTCCTTCGCGCGAGGTGAGTTGTGCATAAGTACCGGCTGACCGGGCCATTATGCCCCCCTGACCGGGATGCAACTCAATATTATGAACGATAGTACCAAGAGGTATTTTTGACAAAGGGAGTGCATTTCCGATTTCTGGAGCAACTTCATTGCCTGAAAGAACGTTTTGACCAACTTGTAGTCCGTTCGGTGCAAGCATATAACGTTTTTCCCCATCGGCATACACTAAAAGTGCGATGCGAGCCGTACGATTTGGATCATACTGGATCGAATCTACCCGTGCAGGAATACCATCTTTCTCTCTCTTGAAATCGATTACACGGTATTTCCTCTTATGCCCTCCACCTATATACCTCATTGTCATTTTACCGGCACTATTGCGACCTCCGGTACTCTTCATGGGCCTTAACAATGATTTTTCAGGTGTGTTGCCAGTTGTAATTGTTTCAAAGGCACCTATTATCTTGTGTCTTTGACCCGGAGTTACTGGATTTAACTTTCTGACTGCCATCTCTTACTTTAGATATTGCTGTAAAAATCAATATTTTCTCCTTCGGTTAACGTTACAATTGCTTTCTTGTAAGCATTTGAACGCCCGGTTATAACCCCGCCTTTTGTAAAACGCGATTTTAATTTGCCGGCATACACCATTGTATTAATGGAGCTAACCTTAACGCCATAGACTTCTTCCACGGCTTTTTTGATCTCGTGCTTGTTTGCCTTCTTATCAACCCTGAAACCATAACGGTTATACTTCTCCGTTTGCTTGTTCATTTTCTCCGTTACGATAGGGCGAATCAAAATATCAATCATTGTCTTGCGCGTTAAATCTTAAATAATTCCTCTACTTTACTCACAGAACTCTCAACCAAAACTATTTTTTGGGCTCGCATAATCTTGTATGTGCTTAATTCTGAAGCTATTACAATCTCAACGTTCTGTAAATTTCTGGAGGACAAATATATATTTTTATTTGCTTCCGATATAACAATTAATGATTTTTTACCATTAATATTCAGATTATTCTGAATAGCCACAAATTCCTTTGTCTTTGGGGCTTCAAAAGAAAAATCTTCCAGAACCATAATCCCATTTGACTGCGCTTTATAAGTAAGAGCAGACTTACGTGCAAGCTCTTTGAGCTTTTTGTTCAGTTTAAACCTGTAATCTCGTGGCCGTGGTCCAAAAATGCGTCCACCTCCACGAATAGTACCCGATTTCCTACTACCTGCGCGTGCTCCGCCAGTACCTTTTTGCCTTTTGATTTTACGAGTTGATCCTGAAATTTCACCTCGATCTTTAGCCATGTGCGTTCCCTGACGCTGATTTGCCAGATATTGCTTCACGTCGAGATAAATCGCGTGATCATTAGGCTCCACCGCGTAGATTTCTGGATTAAGATCTACGTTTCTTCCGGTTTCCTGCCCTGCTTTATTAAAGACTGCGATTTCCATTACTTCTCGAGGATTAAGTATGAACCTTTAGCTCCTGGTACGGAACCTTTTACAATTACCAGATTATTCTCAGCGATAACTTTCAAAACTTCTATGTTTTGAACTGTTACTTTGATTCCCCCATGACGCCCTGCCATACGCATTCCTTTAAATACGCGTGATGGGTACGAAGAGGCTCCAACAGATCCCGGAGCACGTAACCTATTGTGCTGCCCGTGCGTACTCTCACCTACTCCTCCAAATCCGTGTCGGCGAACAACACCTTGAAATCCTTTACCCTTTGAAAATCCGGTAATATCAATAAAATTCAAAGGCTCGAACATATCAGCCGCTGCTATGATATCTCCAAGCTTCACTTCACTTCCGAATCCGTCAAATTCTGCAACTTTCTTCTTCGGAGCGGTACCGGCCTTTTTAAAATGGCCGATCTCAGGCTTTGTCGCATGTTTCTCTTTCTTATCCAGAAAGCCTAACTGTATGGCTTCGTATCCATCTTTTTCAAGAGTTCGAACCTGTGATACAGTACATGGACCAGCCTCAATCACAGTGCATGGGATGTTTTTCCCCTCAACACTGAATACGGAAGTCATTCCGATTTTTTTCCCAATTAATCCTGGCATTTTTTACTGATTAAGCAGTTTTTAATTAAACTTTAATTTCTACTTCGACACCACTTGGTAACTCAAGTTTCATTAAGGCATCGATCGTTTTAGCTGTGGAACTGTAAATATCAATTAACCTCTTGTAAGAAGATAATTCAAATTGTTCCCTCGATTTTTTGTTAACAAAGGTTGCTCTCAAAACTGTAAAGATTCGCCTATGCGTAGGAAGTGGTATTGGACCGCTTACTATAGCTCCGGTAGATTTAACAGTTTTAACAATCTTCTCAGCTGATTTGTCAACTAAGTTGTGATCGTACGATTTCAGTTTGATTCTGATTCTTTGACTCATGATAAGAACGTATTTATTGTGTTGTTTTATAACAAATCTACTCTGCCTTTAACTCCTTCGAGAACTGCCAAGGCAATATTTTTTGGAACTTCAGCATATTGCGAAAATTCCATTGTGGAGGTTGCCCTACCCGATGATAATGTACGCAAGGTGGTTACATATCCAAACTGCTCTGCGAGAGGAACTCGTGCTTTGATGACTCTTGCACCAAATTTTGAATCCATGCTCTCGACATGTCCTCTGCGGCGGTTAAGATCCGAAACAATATCCCCCATGTAATCATCCGGAGTTACAACTTCAACTTTCATAATTGGTTCAAGCAAAACAGGTTTTGCCTTTGAAGCAGCATTTCTGAAAGCTTGTTTCGCACATAGCTCAAACGAAAGTGCATCTGAATCCACGGGATGAAAGGATCCATCAATTAAGGTGACTTTAAGATTTTCAATTTTAAATCCTGCAAGTGGCCCATTATTGAGTGATTCTTTAAACCCTTTTTCCACAGCCGGAATAAATTCGCGCGGAATTGTTCCCCCTTTGATCATATCGACAAACTGCAGTCCTGTGACTCCTTCATCAACAGGTCCAACTTTCACACTTATATCGGCATATTTACCACGACCGCCCGTTTGCTTCTTAAATACTTCACGTAGTTCAATCTCTTTTGTGATTGCTTCTTTGTAGGCAACTTGCGGAGCACCCTGATTACATTCAACTTTGAATTCGCGCTTCAAGCGATCAACTATGATTTCAAGGTGAAGTTCTCCCATACCACGTATAACAGTCTGACCACTATCTTCATCGGTTCTAACCTGGAAGGTTGGGTCTTCTTCGGCAAGTTTAGCCAACCCATTGGATAATTTATCAATATCGTTTTGAGTTTTTGGCTCAATTGCTATACCTATTACCGGCTCAGGAAATGTCATTGACTCAAGAACAATGGGATGATCAAGACTACACAATGTGTCACCAGTCCGGATATCCTTGAAACCAACCGCAGCACAAATGTCACCAGCTTCGATGATGTCGCGTGGCTGTTGTTTATTTGCATGCATCTGGAATAGTCGTGAAATACGTTCCTTTTTTCCTGTACGCATATTCATAACATAAGATCCGGCATCTATTTTTCCTGAATATACCCGAATAAAGCATAAACGACCTACAAACGGGTCAGTGGCAATTTTGAAAGCTAATGCAGCAAGTGGCTGATCAACTGAAGGTTTCCGTTCCACTAATTCGTCGTTATCGGGATTTTTTCCTTGTATTGACCCAATGTCCAGTGGATTAGGTAAAAATGCACAAACTGCATCAAGTAGTGTTTGAACACCTTTGTTTTTAAAAGCCGAACCACATACCATAGGAATAATTGCACCTGCGATTGTTGCTTTTCTAATTACGGCTATAAGTTCTTCACTGGTTATGCCATCAGAATCGGCAAAGAATTTTTCCATCAAAACTTCGTCCTGTTCTGCAACAGATTCAACCATTTTATCACGCCATTCGATAGCTGTTTCCACCATGTCGGAAGGAATTTCTTCTGTATCATAGTCTGCGCCCATTGATTCATTGTGCCAATAGATCGCTTTCATCCGAATTAGATCAATTACTCCAGAAAATTTTTCCTCTGCTCCAATTGGAAGCTGAACAGGAACGGGGTTAGCTCCAAGTTTTTCTTTAATGTCGTTGTAAACGCTGAAAAAGTCAGCACCTGCGCGATCCATTTTATTAATAAACGCTATTTTTGGTACGCCATATTTCTCAGCCTGCCTCCAAACGGTTTCAGACTGAGCTTCAACACCACCTACGGCGCAAAATGTAGCAACTGCTCCATCAAGAACCCTTAACGAACGCTCAACCTCAACAGTAAAGTCCACGTGTCCAGGTGTATCAATAATATTGATTTGATGGACTATATCATTATACTTCCACTCGGTGAACGTAGCTGCTGAAGTGATAGTGATACCGCGCTCCTGTTCTTGTGCCATCCAGTCCATTGTTGCTGCACCATCATGCACCTCACCAATTCGGTGAGTTTTGCCGGTATAAAACAATATCCTTTCGGAAGTAGTTGTTTTACCGGCATCAATGTGCGCCATGATACCAATGTTTCTGGTATTCGTAAGATCCCTTTTAGCCATTATATTTAATACTGTAACTTCTATATTCAATTAAAATCGGAAATGAGCAAACGCTCTGTTCGCCTCTGCCATTCTGTGTGTATCTTCTTTCTTTTTAAATGCTCCACCTTCTTCATTAAATGCGGCAATTGTTTCAGCTGCAAGCTTTTCAGCCATTGAGTGGCCTGAACGTTTGGTGGCAAACTGAATTAAATTGTGCATTGATATTGCTACCTTTCGTTCCGGGCGAATCTCCATAGGAACCTGAAAGTTAGCACCTCCTACCCGGCGGCTCTTTACCTCAACCATCGGGGTGATGTTTAGCAGGCCTTTTTTCCATACATCAAGCGGGGAAACTTCGCTGTCTTTCATCTTTTTTTCAACAATGGCAAGCGCATCGTAAAAAATTTTGAAAGCAATAGTTTTTTTGCCATCTACCATCAAGCTGTTTACAAACCTTGTTACCAGCACGTCTCTAAACTTAGGATCGGGCAAAATGATCCTTTTCTTCGGTTTTGTCTTTCTCATCTTAGTTACACATTGTTTGTGTTATTCGAATCGGCTGTTGTTCAGTCTTCAGTTTAAATAGTTTGCTCCAGGCAAACCCTTACTCAACCAAACCTCCAAACAAATAACTAATTTCTAATAAATTACTTTTTCTTTTTTGTAGCTGCTACCTGTCCTGGTTTCGGACGTTTTGAGCCATATTTTGAACGACGTTGTTTACGACCTTCTACTCCTGCGGTGTCTAAAGCTCCTCTAATAAGGTGGTAACGCACTCCCGGAAGATCTTTCACACGACCACCGCGAACTAATACTATAGAGTGTTCCTGCAAATTATGTCCTTCGCCAGGAATATATGCATTAACTTCTTTCTGATTGGTAAGCCGGACGCGCGCGACCTTTCTCATTGCCGAATTCGGCTTTTTAGGTGTCGTGGTGTAAACACGAACACATACTCCTCTTCGTTGCGGGCATGAGTTAAGTGCCGGAGACTTACTCTTATCCTCGATACTTGTTCTCCCCTTACGTACTAATTGTTGAATAGTAGGCATAAACGTTTAAAATTTTGAATTATATAAAATACACACGAAAAATGAACTCAAATACGAACAAACCCATTTATGCAAAAGATTGATGTGTTAACCGATATCAACTACGCAAATCTTCTCCAAAACGGACTGCAAAAGTACACAATTCCAATATAAAACAATCACTCCTCAGAAAAAAAAGTATTTTTAATAAAAAGTTTAAGATTTGCTCAAGAAAAGACCAAAAAATTGATTAAATATTTCCAAAAATGTCCATCATATTTCATAGCTTACAACAGCCGATTTGTTCCAAAACAACTGTCGGTGGCGGAAAAATAAATATTTAAAAACATATTTTTTAAAGAAAATAAAACCGTTTGAAAGTAGTCTTGATCTTGTATTAGCCTAAATATCTATTAGTTGTATATACTATTACGGTTAAAACTTGGATTAAAAAAAAAAGAACTTTTTTCTTCATTTTGTTGGGACTTTAAAAAAATTTCTATTTTTGATGAAATTGAAAATGAGTTGAATTTCAAAATTAAAAATTACTGGGTTTTTATCTAAATTTTTTCACATGAAAGTATATCAAACTAAAGAGATCCGGAACATTACTGTAATTGGTAATTCCGGCGCCGGGAAAACCACCCTCGTAGAGGCGATGCTCTTCGAGGGTGGTGTTATTAGTCGTAGAGGTGATGTAAAAAGCAAAACCACTACATCAGACTATAATCTTGTTGAACAGGAGTACGGTAATTCCGTTCATGCCACTGTTTTGTACACCGAATTTGATGGCTGCAAGATTAACATCATCGACACACCTGGGATGGACGACTTTGTGGGAGGCGTAATACCCGCACTTAGTGTTGCGGCTACAGGTTTATTGGTTTTTAATGCCGTTAATGGTGTTGAAGTAGGCACTGAAATCGCAAACAGGAATGCCGATAAATTCCACAAACCGCTGATTTTCGTTATTAATCATCTTGACCACGAAAACAGCAACTGGGATAATACGATTGAAATGGCCAAAACTACATTTGGCAATAAATTGGCTATTGTACAATATCCACTTAATCCGGGTATCAGTTACAATAAAGTTATTGACGTACTTAAAATGAAAATGCTTCAATGGGGACCAAACGGAGGTGCTCCTGAAGTACTTGATATACCGGCCTCCGAACTTGCAAATGCAGAAGAAGCATATAACCAATTGGTTGAAATGGCTGCCGAAAATGATGAAGAATTAATGGAGCTTTTCTTCGAGCAAGGAACTCTTAATGAAGATGAGATGCGTAAAGGGTTAAAATTAGGGATGTTAAGCAGAAGCCTTTATCCGGTATTCTGTACCTGTGCCTCTCGCGACATGGGTATTCGCCGATTAATGGAGTTTATCTGCAACGTAGCTCCAAATCCTGGAGAACTTGCTCCCGTTGAGACAATTGATGGAAAAAAGATTAAAATGGATGTTTCCGGTCCTACTTCACTATTTGTTTTTAAAACATCCATCGAACAGCATGTAGGCGAAGTTACCTATTTTAAAGTGATTTCAGGAACATTAAAAGAGGGTATGGATCTTATCAATACCTCAAAAAATTCAAAAGAAAGAATCTCACAAATATATGCCGTTGCAGGTAAAAACAGAACAAAAGTACCTGAAATGCAGGCCGGAGATATAGGTGCTACGGTAAAATTGAAAGATGTAAAGCATAACCATACTTTGTGCGAAAAAGATGCCGATATTACTTATCCTCCTCTGAATTATCCAGCTCCACGTTATACAACTGCTATTAAAGCTGTTAGCGAATCTGACGAAGAAAAGATGGGAGAATATATGCACAAGCTTGCAGAGGAGGATCCTACTTATATTATAGAGTATTCAAAAGAGTTGAAACAAATACTCCTTCATGGTCAGGGCGAATACCATATTAACACGTTGAAATGGTATTTCGACAATATTTACAAAATTGACATTCAATTTCTGAAACCAAAAATACCTTATCGCGAAACCATAACCAAAGTGGCTCCTGCCGACTATCGACACCGTAAGCAAAGTGGAGGCTCAGGGCAGTTTGGAGAGGTTCACATGGTGATTGAACCTTTTGTGGAGGGAGTACCTGTCCCTGATTTCTACAAAATAGATGGCAAAGAAATGAAAATCAGCTTGCGGGGAACAGAAACGACAGATCTGCCTTGGGGTGGAAAACTGGTATTCTGCAATTGCATTGTTGGTGGCTCGATTGATGCCCGGTTTCATCCGGCTATTTTAAAAGGTATAATGGAAAAAATGGAAGAAGGGCCACTTACCGGCTCCTACGCCCGCGACATCAGGGTTTGTGTATATGACGGGAAAATGCATCCCGTTGATTCCAACGAAATTTCTTTCAGGTTGGCTGGCCGCAACGCATTCAGCGCAGCCTTTAAAAATGCAGGGCCCAAAATCCTTGAGCCTATTTACGATGTAGAAGTTCTGGTACCAGCCGACAGATTAGGCGATGTTATGGGTGACCTTCAAGGAAGAAGAGCCCTAATTATGGGAATGAGTTCAGAAAAAGGTTTTGAGAAAATAAGTGCAAAAGTACCGTTGAAAGACATGAACAAATATTCTACTTCTTTAAGCTCTATAACTCAGGGCCGTGCAATGTTCAAAATGAAATTCGCTAACTATGAAAAAGTACCTGCAGAAATTCAGGATGAGTTGCTCAAAGCTTATGAAGCCGAACAAGTCGAAGAATAAATTGTTTTTATAGTATATTAAAAGCTGTCTCTGATTTCAGTGGCAGCTTTTTTTTGAAATGAAGATTGGATGGATTACGAATAGCACTGTCTTATGGATACTGACACCACTTGAAAATTGGCATTTGAAAATAACTAAATCATACTTTTACTTCCATCTTCATTTTTTGTTTACTTTTATGTCATCATTAAAACAAAGATAAAATGAAAATAAAATTTATAGGAGCTGCGCGCGAAGTAACCGGAAGTAAAACATTGATCACCCTTGATAATGGAAAAATGATTCTACTCGACTGTGGAATGTTTCAGGGAAAAGGTCAGGAAACTGATGAAATGAACCGAAATCTGGGATTCGATCCTCGAGAAATAGATCATATAATCCTGACTCATGCCCATATAGACCATTCAGGTCTAATCCCTTATGCATATAAGTTAGGGTTTAGAGGTTCAGTAATATGCACTAATGCTACACGTGACCTTTGCTCGATTATGTTGGCAGACAGCGGTCACATCCAGGAAAGTGATACTGAGATGTTTAATAAAAAAAGAGCACATCATGGGTTAGAACCCGTTGAACCGATATACAAAAAGGAAGATGCTGTTCGTTGCATGGAGCTATTTATTGGCACTGCCCAAAATCGTAAATTTTATATAAATGAAAGCCTAAAAGTACGGTTTACAACCACAGGACATTTATTGGGTGCAGGCGCAGCTTTACTTGAAATAACCGAAAATGGAAAAGTTACAAAAATTGCATATACGGGTGATATCGGTCGTCCATCGAGTCGCATTCTGAAGGCTCCCGAAACATTTGGCCAATGTGATTATCTGATTACTGAATCAACTTATGGTGACAGGTTACATCCTCATTTGCAAGATGCTGAAAAAGAATTGCTTCGAGTCGTAACCGAAGCATGTGTTGAAAGAGGTGGAAAGTTAATTATTCCATCTTTTGCAATTTGTCGCACTCAGGAACTTGTTTACTCACTTAATAACTTCTTCAATGAGGGGCTATTACCAAAGGTTCAGATCTACGTTGATAGTCCGTTGGCGATTAATGCCACCGATATTTTCAGATTGCACCCCGAATGTTTCAATGATGATGTTCTTGAAGTGATAGAGCGAGATGACGATCCTTTTGGATTCAATTCTCTACATTATGTAAAAACATCAAAGGAATCGAAGAAACTTAATTTTTTAAACAAACCTTGTGTAATAATTTCTGCATCGGGGATGATGGAAGCCGGACGTATTAAACACCACTTGGCCAATAATATCTCCAACCCACGTAACACTATTCTTGCTGTCGGATATTGTGCACCACGAACTCTTGGCGCACGAATACTTAACGGAGAAAAGGAAATATCTATATTTGGAACTAAATATAATGTGAACGCAACCATTGAGCGTATTGAAGCTTTCAGCGGACATGGAGATTATAAAGAAATGTTGTCGTATCTGAAATGTCAGAATAAATCACATATCAAGAAGACATTTTTGGTTCATGGGGATTACGATGCCCAGCTGTTTTACAAAGATCGGATGATCGAAGCAGGGTTTGGGGATATAGAAATTCCGGAATCGGGTAATGAGTTTGTTTTGAATTGATTTATTTTTGTGATCTCCATTGCTTAAAAACTTTATTACGGGCGTAAAATTGTTATTACCATAAATCTATATATGCAATGAATTCTCAATTAATCCTATTATTGATTGTATTTATTCTAAATATCAATGTAAATGGACAGGTTTCTGACAAAATAAAGAAGGAAACTAAAAACCAGTCATTGTACGCACTCGATCTTTGCAAATATCTGCATCAGCACCCGGAGTTGTCATTGAAGGAGTTTCAAACGTCAAAAAGGATGGCTGCTGAATTAAAAAAGATAGGTTTAGAGGTAACTGAGAATTTCGGAGGGAATAGTGTCATTGGGATTTTAAAGAACGGAGTTGGCCCTGTTGTTATGCTGCGTACCGACATGGATGCTCTTCCAATGGAGGAGAAAACTGGATTGGATTTTGCAAGTGTCATAAAATCAAAAGATGCCAGTGGCAAGGAAACTCCCGTGATGCATGCTTGCGGACACGATATACACATGTCTGTTCTTACGGGCACTCTGAGAACGCTGGTAGCTTTGAAAAAAGAATGGAAAGGTACTCTCATGGTTATTGCACAACAAGCCGAAGAGATAAGTGGCGGTGCCACCAATACAATTGAAGCCGGATTATTCTCCAAATTCCCGGTTCCGGATTATGCGATGGCATTTCATATCAATCCTGAATTGGCATCCGGCAAAATTGGATTGGTGGGAGGTTCAGCTTTTGCCGGTGTAAAAACAGTTGAAATCGTTGTTTATGGGAAAGGCGGACATGGGGCCTATCCTGAAAAATGTATTGATCCTATTGTGATCGCCTCACGAATAGTTCTGGATCTTCAAACAATAGTAAGCCGCGAGAGAAGCCCGCTGGAGCCAATCGTTGTTACGGTAGGTTCAATTCATGGCGGCACTCGTCCTAATATTATTCCTGATGAAGTAAAACTTGAACTTACCCTTCGCTATTATTCCTTTGAGACCATTGAAAAAGTAATTGAATCTGTCAAACGCATCTGCAAATTTGCATCACAAATGGCCGGAATGCCCGATAATCAACTGCCCGATGTAAAAGTTTTACCTGTTGAAACACCTCCTGTACTTAACAACATTGAGTTAAGCAAAAAAATAGATGGTTTTGCATCTGAAATTATTGGAACTCAAAACGTATTGAAAGTAAATCCTACAATGGTGGCCGAAGATTTTGGTAAATATGGGTTAACTCCTGAAAAAGTACCAATCTGTTTATTATGGCTGGGCAGCAGCAATCCTGAATTATTGCAGGAGCTTGAAAAAAAAGGAGAAAGACCTGCACCTTTGCATTCGCCATACTTAAAACCCGATTACGCTACTACAATTGTAACCGGGATACACGTAATGACCCGAAATGTAATTGGTTTATTAAAGGCAGATAAATAATTCTCAGAACAGCGACTGGATGATTGTTCAAATCCTAAACGATCACCCAGTCACTGCAAGCAAAAAAGATACTTAAATTTAAATTGAATAGAGATATATGCACTCAAATGTATAGACCTTGCCATTTACCGATCCTGGTTTCCAATCTAACATTAATCCTTTAGAGCGAACAGCCTCTTCATCCAGAGCCGGATGAACGCCACGAACATTTTTAATATAATCTATTTTCCCGTTTGCTTTAACAGTAAACCCCAACGGATAAAACACCCTCCACTTTCTCTTTCATTGCTTGTTCAGGAAAATGGATTAAACCCGTAATAAAAATCATCATTTTCTTATCTCAAATTGGGAATTATGGCTGTTCAACGACCACATTCGGATCAGGTACTTCAAGCTTGAATTGAATCGGAATAGTATAAGCCACATCCACTGCCTGTCCGCGCTGTTTGCCGGGTTTCCAGGCTGGTAAAAGGCCAACGACCCGAAGTGCTTCAGCATCAAGCGATGGGTGTACGCCTTTCGCAATTATTGCATTCGAAACCTGTCCGTAGCTACCAACCACAAAATTCACGAATACTTTTCCCTGTATTTTTTCCTTCCGAGCTTCAATGGGATATATGATATGCTGAGCAAGAAAGCTACTTAAAGCTTTTGAACCGCCCGGAAATTCGGGCATCTCTTCCACAACTACAAATACATCTTTATCACCCTGAGGCTTTTGGATACCATAACCGATGACTTTTACAGCATCAAGGTCTTTTGGTTCACCTAGATTTGTTCCAATGGCTGATTTAAACCCTATTTTTTGATCCAGTGGAAAGCCTATCCTGATTTTACTTGTATCAACTCTGGTGGAACCCTTCAGATTGATCATTATAACCCCGTTGCGCCCTTTCTCACCGTAATAAATAACTGCTTTATCCCCTTTCAAAACATTAATTGATTCAATACGATTTGGATCAATACTTTTTGCTTCGGCAGCACCTATTTCAACTCCATCCACCAAATATATAGGTTCAGCTTTGGTGCCATAAGCCGTTCTGAACTGGATGCCCTTCTTCTTTGAAGTGATCAGTATTACGCCATTTTTGCCCTTTTCTCCATATATGGTTGTCGCCGACTTATCTTTCAAAACACTAATCGACTCAATATCATCTGGTTTTACCTGATCCATTTTGCCATTTTCAAGGGGTACTCCATCCAGAATAATATATGGCGGATTTTTGGAATTTGTGTTTAATACCTCATTGACATTACTTGCCGGGGCTGGCGGAGGTGGCGGTGGAGGAGGATTGAATGTAAGTGTAGTGGCTGTTTTTGATTTGGAATCATCATTTGTTGTGCTCTTAAATGTAACAACCTCAATTACACCATTTTTGCCCTTCTCTCCAAATTTGGCCAATGCTTCCTGCCCTTTCCAGACTGTGACCGATTCGACTCCATCTGCCAGGATTTTATCGAACTTGTTTTTTTCAGTCAAAACTCCATCAACAAAACACAGCGGTGGATTTTTGGGATCTTTAAAACCGAATTCGGGTACTGGTGGAGGAGGAGGAGGAGGATTTTTCATGTAACCAACTACTGTGATCTGTTCCAAACCAACTGTGGATCCTTCCATGTTGATCACCATTGGCTGATCAAAAATAGGTTTTACTTTAGCTGATGCCAATCCCACAAACGAAACAACAATTTCACCATCTTCTGGAACACCTTTTAAAATAAAATTTCCTTCAACATCCGATATTGTTCCAACAGTGGTGCCTTGAATAACAATTGCTGCACCCGACAATGGTTTACCGTTACTTTTCCTAAGTACTTGGCCTTTTACTTCCTTATCTGTATTGACCTGAATAACAAAGCTATTCGTCAGATCATTGATTGGAGTGATGTACTCCGGTTTCGCGAAAGCGTAAAAAATCATTGCCACCAGTGGCAAAACGAGTAACAGTTTAAGTTTTCTGAATGGAGAATCTATTCTATTTTTCATCATTTTAAATCTTTTTTTGTTGAGTGAATAACTAAACGAATTGGCAAGGCTGATCACTGGAACGCCAAGGAGTTGGTTGAGAAGTGTTGCCTGATAAATTGCAGGATTCGAGGTACGTTGCAACGCCTTCTCATCAGCAAGGTATTCATGATTCTGACGGATAAGGTGGGCATAAATCCAAACAAACGGATTAAACCACTGCAACATACGAAGCAATTCAACGAGCAATAAGTCGAACCAGTGCCACTGCTCAATGTGTTGACTTTCATGGTTCACAATCTCCTTTGTTTCAATATCAGTTGTTGAAGGATTGACAAAAACATAAGAGAAAAATGAAAATGAAGCAACATATTCAGAGCTGCGAACCAGCTTTACGGAACCAGTCTTTTCATAGCCTGATTTGCGCAATTTCCTGATCACCATTATTGTTTGCCAGAACAAACGGAAAGCCAAATAGGATATTCCGGCAAGATAAAACCAATAGTAAACAGGGGTTGCGGTTGTTTGAGGTAATATTACCTGTGCAGAAACTTCAGGGATTCCAATCGCTACTGTTGACAGAGATGGAAGAACTACGGTATAATGCCAAGTAAAGAAGGGAAAAAGGAATGAAGCAATAATTCCGGAAAGGAGGTAAAACCTGTTAATGTTAAAATACCGCTCATTACGAAGTACGATCAGAAAAACCAAGGTGAAACCGGTCAGCCAAACCGCCGATTTCAAAAGATACATTCCAAGTGTTTCCATTTTATTCGGTTTTTTTGCTTTTAACCAATTCCAATTTTGTCTCCTCAAGAAGTTGTTCAAGATCTTTGATCGAAAGGTCTTTCTCACGGACAAAGTAGGAGGCCATTGCCGGAAATGAATTATTGAAATAATCGTTCAGTAAACCAAACAGCTGCTTTCCGGAATACTCTTTTTTCATCACTAAAGGGTAATAAACAAACACTTTACCATAATCTTTATGTCCGACAAACCCTTTCTTTTCTAAAACTCTGATAACTGTCGAAACAGTATTTCGTGCTGGTTTGGGCTCTTCGAACCGGTCACGGATATCTTTGACCAGCCCCTCCCCCATTTCCCACAAAATTTGCATCACCTGTTCTTCTGCTTTTGTTAGTTGCATTTCTGAAATTTTTATTGTCAATCCTTCGTCACAAATATACAACTATATTTATAGTCATGCAAGTGTTTTTAAAAATAATTGACTATTTATTTAGTCGTTGTATTAAGAAGAATTATAACATGTTACATATTTTAAAAAAATAATTTATTTGTTTTTTGCAAAATTGATTCTCAAAATCTCACTTGGACCATCAAAGAATCTCATTTTTGTCGGTTTCCCTGATACTAAAATCCAATGGTTCTCTTACTTTTGTACTGCATCAATTAAAACATTACTCATGCTAAAAATAAAAATCATATCCCTTTTCATTTTATTATTCACCTTAAATTCAGAAGCTCAACTCAGCAAGGTTCTTAAAAAAATTACGACTAAAAACCTTCCGCTCTCGAATGCCGAAATCATAAGTGGACTTAAAGAAGCTTTGCTGATCGGAGCCGACAGTTCCATAGCTCATTTATCGGCGGTTGACGGATACCTTAAAGATTTGTCGGTTAAAATTTTACTTCCGCCAAATGCCAAATCAATTACGGATAATCTTTCCAAGCTTCCGGGTGGTTCAAAACTTGTTGATGATGTTATCATTAGGATAAACCGTGCTGCAGAAAATGCTGCCAAGGAAGCAAAACCAATTTTTGTAAATTGTATCCGTGAAATGACATTTGATGATGGTTTACAAATTCTGAAAGGTCCTAATAATGCTGCAACGCAATATTTTCAACTAAAAACCAGCCTACAACTGACTGAACTTTATCGTCCAAAAATACGTGAATCGCTGAATAAAAACCTGATTGCAGGTATTTCAACGCAACAATCATGGAATGAATTGACAACACTCTGGAACAAAACGGCAGGGTCACCATTAGGTAAGATGGCAGGAATGAAAACCGTGGATGTAAAACTCGAAGATTATATGTTGCAGCAAGCATTAAAGGGAATGTTTCTGAAAATTTCGGAAAGGGAAAAAGATATACGTACCAATGCCAAGGCCAGAGTAACCACTCTGCTTAAAAAAGTCTTTGGCAATTAAATAACAGCTACTAAAACAAAATTGTGTAAAATTGTAACTTATCAAAGTCTAAAAACAAAAAAACATGAGAACTATCTTTCGTCAGCTTAAAACAGGGAAAATCGGGCCTCTATGCTTTGTGGCCGTTGTTTTTATCATCATTGCAGCATGTTCAGGAACAAAAACAACTACACCGGTTGCAGTCACAAAAAACCTTAGAGCTCCGGCTTATCCGCTGATAACTATTGATCCTTATACAAGTGCATGGTCTAAAACAGACAATTTGTATGACGATGCTGTTCGCCATTGGACAGGCAAACGTTTTGGATTAATTGGTGCAATCCGTGTTGACGGGCAAATTTACCGTTTTCTCGGTAAAGAAGAAATTCCGCGAAAAGCGATTCTTCCAATGGCTGATAAAGGATCATGGGATTGCCTTTTTCAGTTAAAAAAACCTGTCAATGGCTGGGAAAAACCTGACTTCAATGCTTCAAAATGGACTTTCGGAAAAGGGGCTTTCGGAACACACGGAATGCCGGTTTTGGCTACACTTTGGGAAACACCCGATATTTGGGTACGCCGCGAATTTTTTCTCAATGCAACATTACCTGATGTTCCTCTTTACCTGATTTATTCGCATGATGATGATTTTGAACTTTACCTCAACGGTCAAAAACTTGTGGCTACCGGTTACAAATGGAAGAATAATGTGGTGCTTCCGTTGGTAGGTGATCTGCGTAAACTACTGAATACGAATGGGAAGAATGTGATTGCAGCACATTGTAGCAATCGAATTGGCGGAGGATATGTTGATTTTGGAATTTACCAGGACAGCGACCAACCTGAAGCTTTTGGACAAACAGCAACTCAGAAATCTGTTTCCTTATCGGCAACTCAAACCCATTATAACTTTATATGCGGTCCGGTGGATTTGAAACTGACATTTATTTCGCCACTATTACCTGAAAATTTGATTGTTCTTTCCCGACCTGTAAATTATATTGCTTACGATGTAACTGCAACCGATGGTAAGAAACATGATGTCCAAATTTATTTCGATGCCACTCCTGAATGGGCTGTTGATCAAATTTCACAGGAAGTTTCAATAGAAAAAGGCAAAACCGAAGGTTTAACATATTTCAAATCAGGAACAACTTTACAAGCAATTCTGGCCAAAAAAGGGGATGACCGCCGCATAGACTGGGGTTATTTTTACCTCTGTGGAAAAACAAATCCCGATATGAACTTTGCTATGGGAAACTATAATGATGTTAAAAAAGAATTTGCCTCAACCGGTAAACTCAATTCTTCATCGGAAGAAAAAATAACCACACTTATGACAGAAAACATGCCTGTAATGGCGTGTTCCCAACAGCTTGGAACCGTTTCAGAA